>NZ_WWJY01000331.1 GCF_009865405.1 Streptomyces sp. SID3212
AGGGGCGGGTGGTCGG
The DNA here is from genome assembly GCF_009865405.1 of Streptomyces sp. SID3212. Classification (GTDB taxonomy): domain Bacteria; phylum Actinomycetota; class Actinomycetes; order Streptomycetales; family Streptomycetaceae; genus Streptomyces. Next base: position 17 of record NZ_WWJY01000331.1, read on the forward strand.
CGCGTGCCTGGTGGGCTGGGACGAGCCGCACGAGTTCCGCCCCGAGGAACGGTCCCTGCTCACCGCCACGGCGGGGCTGGTGGGGCAGGCGCTCAAGCGCGCCCGCGCCTTCGACGCCGAGCACGAACTCGCCACCACGCTCCAGCGCAGCCTGCTGCCCCGCAGGCTCCCGGCGCTCCCCGGCGGGGTGGCCGTCGCCCGCTACCTCCCCGCGATGGCGGGACTCGCCGTGGGCGGCGACTGGTACGACGTCATCCCGCTCTCCGAGGGACGGGTCGCCCTGGTCATCGGGGACGTACAGGGACACAGCGCCGCCGCCGCGACGATCATGGGACAGATGCGTACGGCGATCAGGGCGTACGCGGTCGAGGGCCACCCGCCGGACGTGGTCGTGTCGCACGCCAACCGCCTGCTCGTCGGCATGGAGACCGACCTGTTCGCCACCTGCTGCTACGTCGAGCTGGACATGGAGGAGGGCGACGCCTGGTTCGTACGGGCCGGGCACCTGCCGCCGCTGCTGCGTCACCCGGACGGCTCCACGGAGGAGCTGACAACCGAGGGCGGGCCCCCGCTGGGTGTCCTCGCGGACGCGGAGTTCCCGATGACCACGCTCGGGCTGGCCCCCGGCACGGTCCTCGCCCTGCTGACCGACGGGCTGGTCGAGTCCCAGATCCTCCACCTGGAGGACGGCATGCGCCGGATGTGCGAGGTGCTCGCCTCCACCGACACGTCCGACCCCGGCCGGATGGCCGACACGATGCTCGGCGGCGGCGGGCGGCGGGACGACGACGTGGCGCTGCTGCTGATGCGCTACGACGGGATGAAGGTCCGGCCCGTCCGGGCCAGCTGGACGGTGTGGCGGCTGCCGGACGCGGTCATGCACGCCCGCCGGTTCACGGCGCGCACCCTGCGCGCCTGGAGCCTGTCGGACGAGGCCGACGTGGTGCTCCTCATCGTCTCCGAGATGGTCACCAACGCCCTGGTGCACACCCAGGGTTCGGTACGCCTCGACCTCGCGCTGGCCGCGGACCGGCTGCGGATCGCCGTGACCGACGGATCCCCGCGGGCGCCCGCCAAACCGGTGATCGTCGACTGGGAGTCCACCGGCGGGCGCGGCATCCTGCTGGTCGAGGCGATGTCGGCGGCCTGGGGTTCCGTGCCGGTGAGCGGCGGCAAACAGGTGTGGAGTGAAATCACGGTGCCGCCACGCGAGGCGCCCGGCCCGGACGCCGGGCCCGTGGCAGGGTAGGCCGCGTCCGACCTGCCCGTACCGCCTCCGGTCCCGGGTCAGGGGGCGCCGTCGAAACGGGCGAGGAGGAACTCCGAGTGTTCCGGACCGCAACGCGTACCGGGCTCCGTCCCACCACCGTCACCCTCGCCGTCTCGGTGATGGCCGCGGGACTCGTCCTCGCCGCCTGCGGCGACGACGGGGGGAGCGGCGGGGGCAACGGTTCGAGCGACAGCGGGGTGACGATCGGCCTGCTGCTCCCGGACAGCCGTGCCTCCCGCTGGGAGAAGTTCGACAGGCCGCTGATCGAGGGCCGGGTCAAGCAGCTGTGCGACAACTGCCGGGTCAGGTACGGCAACGCCCGGGGCGATGTGGCGGCCCAGCAGCAGCAGGTGGACTCCATGATCACCCAGGGGGTCGACGCGCTGATCCTCACCCCCGTCGACGCCAAGGCGCTGACCTCCTCGGTCAAGGAGGTGAAAGCGGCGAACATCCCGGTCATCTCGTACGACCGGCTGAGCGAGGGACCGATCTCCGGATACGTGTCCTTCGACGGCGAGCAGGTCGGCAGGCTCCAGGGAACGGCCCTGCTCAAGGCACTCGGCCCGCACGCGGCCGACCGCCAGATCGTGATGATGAACGGCGACCCGTCCGCCGACCCCAACGCGAACCTGTTCAAGCGGGGAGCGCTTTCCGTCCTGCGCGGCAAGGTGCGCATCGGCAAGTCGTACGACACCGAGGGCTGGAAGCCGGAAGTCGCCAACAACAACATGTCGGGCGCGATCGGGTCCCTCGGCGCCGACCACATCAACGGGGTGTACGCCGCCAACGACGGTCTCGCCGCCGGGGTCATCGCGTCCCTCAGGGCGAACGTCGTCAGGCCGCTGCCGCCCGTCACCGGACAGGACGCCGAGCTGGCGGCCGTACAGCGCATCGTCGTCGGCGACCAGTACATGACGGTGTACAAGCCCTTCGCGCCCGAGGCCGACGCCGCCGCCGAGATGGCCCTCACCCTGGGCCGGGGCCAGAAGCTCGGCAAGAAGGCCCCCGACCGGGTGAACAGCCCCACCACCGAGGACATCCCGGCCGTCCTCCTCGACGGGATCACGGTGACCGTCGGCAACATCAGGACCACCGTCGTCAAGGACGGCATGTACACGATTGGCCAGATCTGCTCTCCGAGGTTCGCGTCGGCGTGCGAGAAGGCCGGACTCACCACGTAACAGGGTGAGGAGGGAGTTGGTGACCGTGACCGCCGCGCCCCTGCTGGCCGTGCGAGGCGTCTCCAAGCGCTACGGCGCCGTGCAGGCGCTCTCGGACGTCGAGCTGGAGGTCCGGGCCGGTGAGGTCGTCGCGCTGATGGGCGACAACGGCGCCGGCAAGTCCACGCTCGTGAAGGTGATCGCGGGCGTCGACCCCGCCGACACGGGGGTGATCGAGTGGGAGGGGCGGCCGGTACGGATCAAGCGCCCCCACGACGCCAAGGGCCTGGGCATCGCGGCCGTCTACCAGGACCTCGCGCTCTGCGACAACCTCGACATCGTCGGCAACCTGTTCCTCGGCCGGGAGATCAGCAGGTGGGGCATCCTCGACGAGGTCGAGATGGAACGCCGTACCCGCGAACTGCTGGAGACGACGCTGCCCCTCCACGTCCCCCACGTGCGCGTCCGGGTCGCCTCGCTGTCCGGGGGCGAGCGGCGGACCGTCGCCCTCACCCGCTCGCTCCTCGGCGCGCCGAAGATGCTGCTCCTGGACGAGCCCACCGCCGCCCTCGGGATCCAGCAGACCGTCCGGGTCCTGGACCTGGTCGAGCGGCTGCGCGACCAGGGCCTCGGCGTGCTGATCATCAGTCACAACATGGGGGACATCAAGGCGGTCGCCGACCGGGTGACGGTCCTGCACCTCGGCCGCAACAACGGCTCCTTCGACGTGGGCACCACCTCCCAGGAGCAGATCCTCGCGTCCATGACCGGCGCGACGCGCAGCGCCGTGACCCGCCGCCCGCCGGGCGTGGGGAGGGACGACTCCTGAGTACGTTCGTCACGGCCCTCGCCCGCCTCGCCCGGGCGTTCGGGCGCCGACTCGGCGGCGGCGAACTCGGCTCGGTCCCCGCCCTGGCCGGGCTCGTCGTGATCTGGATCGTCTTCCAGAGTCTCAACTCGCGCTTCCTGTCGCCCCGCAACCTGTCCAACCTCAGCGTGGACATCGTCGGCACCGGACTGATCGCGGTCGGGATCGTCTTCGTCCTGCTGATCGGGGACATCGACCTGTCGGCCGGTTCGGTCAGTGGCCTCGCGGCGGCCGTGTTCGCGGTGCAGAACGTGCTCCACGGGGTGACCGAGTGGGTGGCGGTGGTGGTCGCCGTGCTCGTCGGGACGGCCGTCGGCGCCTTCCAGGGGTACATCGTGGCCAGGGTCGGCGTACCGGCGTTCGTGGTGACACTCGCCGGGCTGCTGGGGTGGAGCGGCCTCATGCTCTACATCCTGGGCACCAGCGCCACGATCAACCTCGACGACCAGGGGTTTGTCGCCCAGCTGACCAGCTACTACTTCCACGACGACGGGGTCGCGTACGGTCTCGCCGCCTTCGGGACCGCCGCGTTCTTCCTGGTGTCCTGGCGGGACCGGCGGCGTCGCAAGGGCGCCGGGATGCCGCCCAGGCGGCTCGCCGAGACCGGGGTGCGGACGGCGGTGGTGGCGGTCGTCGCGTTCGGCGCCGCCGCCGTGCTCAACCGGTTCCAGGGCCTGCCGCTGGCCCTTCTCCTCTTCCTCGTCCTGATCGCGGCGCTGGACATCCTCCTCCGCCGGACGCCGTACGGACGCAAGGTGTACGCCATCGGCGGCGGCATCGAGGCCACCCGGCGCACCGGCGTCCATGTGGTGCTGGTGCGTGTCTCGGTCTTCATGGTGTCGGGGACGATGGCGGCGGTGGGCGGTCTGTTCCTGGCCTCCCGGATCACCGCGGCGAACCAGACGTCGGGCTCCGTCATGCTGCTGATGAACGCGATCGCCGCGGCGGTCGTCGGCGGCGCCAGCCTGTACGGCGGACGGGGGACGACCTGGTCGGCGCTGCTCGGCATCCTGGTCATCCAGTCGATCGCCTCGGGCATGGCGCTGCTGGGGATCCAGTCGGCCGTACAGCTCATGATCACCGGGGGTGTGCTGCTGGCCGCAGTGATCATCGACTCGCTGTCGCGGCAGTCGCAACAGGCGCACGGCAGGGCCTGATCCGGGTACGGGGCAGACGTCTGCCGTACGCCTGACTTTCGCGCCGTACGCCTGTCGTGGGCGTGTCGTGCGCCTGTCGTGGGCGCGTGGTGGACCTCGTAGGGCCGTGGGTCAGGCGTCCGGGACGGCGGGAAGCGGCGGCAGGTCGAGGTGTTCGCGCAGGGTCGTGCCCTCGTACGCGGTGCGGTACACACCCCGTTCCTGGAGTTCCGGGACGAGCTTGTCGACGATGTCCGTGAGCGAGGCGGGGAGCAGGTGCGGCAGGAGGTTGAAGCCGTCGACCGCGCGGGTGCGGACGTGACGGGTCCACTCGTCGGCGACGGTCGAGGGGGTGCCGACGAAGGACGGGTGGCCCGGGGACACCTCAAGGACCAACTCGCGGATCGACAGACCGCGTTCGGCCGTGAGGTCGCGCCACTTCCGGATCAGGGCCAGCTTGCCGCTGCGGTGCGAGAGCGCGATCGTGCCCCGGGAGGGGTCGAGTTCGTCCTCGCTGGGCTCGATGTCGGGCAGCGGTCCGTCCGGGTCGTAGGCGGAGAGGTCGGTGCCCCAGTACTGCTCCAGGAAGGCGATCGCCCGGGGTCCGTTGACCTGCTCCCGCCGTACCCAGCGGGCCTTCTCCTCCGCCTCGGCCGGTGTGTCGCCGAGGATGAGGCTCGCGCCCGGCAGGATCCGCAGCGAGTCCGGTGTACGGCCGTGGCGGGCGAGCCGTTCGCGCAGGTCGGCGGCGTACGCGACGGCCTTGCCGTACTCCGTGTTGGCGGAGAACACCACATCGGCGTGGCGGGCCGCCAGTTCGCGGCCACCGTCCGAGTCCCCGGCCTGGAAGAGTACGGGCCGGCCCTGGCGGCTGCCCGGCACGGTGGCCGTGGCGCGCAGCCGTATCAGCTCGCGGTCCCGCTCGACCGGGGTGACGGAACCGGGACGGGCCCAGCTCGCGGCCTGCCCGTCGGGCGTGACGGCGTCCGGGGCCCAGGACGACCACAGCGCCTTGGCCGCTTCGACGAACTCCCCGGCCCGCTCGTAACGGCGTTCGTGTTCCAGCCAGCCGCCGTGGCGGAAGTTGGCGCCCGTCCAGGCGTTGTCGGTGGTGACGATGTTCCAGCCGGCCCGGCCCTCGGACAGCAGGTCCAGGCTGGCCAGGCGGCGGGCCAGGTCGGCCGGATAGTTGTACGTGGTGTTCTGGGTGGCCACCAGGCCGATCCGCTCGGTGACGGCGGCGAGCGCGGAGAGCTGGGTGATCGCGTCGGGGCGGCCGGCGACGTCGAGGTCGAAGACCCGGCCGCGGTTCTCCCGTACGCGCAGACCCTCGCCGAGGAAGAACGCGTCGAACAGGCCGCGTTCGAGGGTCTGCGCGATCCGGACGAACGTGTCGACCGCCGTGTGGGAGAGCGCGTCCGGGTCGGTCCAGATCAACTGCGGCCCGACGCCCGTGAAGAAGACGCCGAGGTGGAGCTGGGGAGGGGTTTCCGGCATGGCACTCACCTCAGGCGTGGGTGGCCGCGGGGGCGGCGAAGCGGTTGGCGGGACGGGGAAGGCCGAGTGTGTCGCGGAGCGTGGCGCCGGGGCGGGGTGCCTGCCACAGGCCGGTGGCGGACAGCTCCGGCAGGACGCGCCCGGTCAGGACCGGCAGGTCGGCGGCGAGGACGGCGGGGTGCAGCCTGACCCCGTCGACCGACTCGGCCAGTTGGCGGAGCAGGGCGACCAGGGCCTCCGGGGAGCCGACGTGGCGCAGCCGCCCGGACTCGGGCCAGTCGGCGGCTTCGTCCAGTACGGCGAGCCGGTCGGCGGCCGGGGTGTCGGCGTCGAGGACGACCTCCACCTCGGCGAACACCAGCGGGGCGCCGGACTCCCTGGCCACGGCCGCGCGGGCGG
>NZ_WWJY01000332.1 GCF_009865405.1 Streptomyces sp. SID3212
CCAGCACGTTGCCCGACCCCTCGTCGGCCGGGGGCGCCTCCGGAGCGGCCTCCTTCTCCGGTTCCCGCCCCCCGTCCGCCGCGGGCTCGGACGCGCCCACCGCGACCGTCAGCAGCGGGGCCCCGACGGGCAGCTCGCTGCCCTCCTCGCCGTAGCGCGCGGTGACCACACCCCCGTACGGGCACGGCACCTCGACCATCGCCTTGGCCGTCTCGACCTCCACGACCGGCTGGTCTATGGCGACGACGTCGCCCACCTCCACCAGCCAGTGGACGATCTCCGCCTCGGTCAGTCCTTCGCCGAGGTCGGGCAGCCTGAATTCGAGCACCTGGGCCATCAGCTCTCCGTCTCCCACTGGAGCCGCGCGACCGCGTCCAGCACCCGGTCCACGCCGGGAAGATGGTGCTTCTCCAGCATGGGCGGCGGATACGGGATGTCGAATCCCGCGACCCGCAGCACCGGCGCCTCCAGATGGTGGAAGCACCGTTCGGTGACCCGGGCGGCGATCTCCCCGCCGGGTCCGCCGAAGCCGGTGGACTCGTGGACCACCACCGCCCGGCCCGTCCGCCGTACGGAAGCGGCCACCGTCTCGTCGTCGAAGGGGACGAGCGAGCGCAGGTCGACGACCTCCAGGTCCCAGCCCTCGGCGCGGGCCGCCTCGGCCGCCTCCAGGCAGACCGGCACGGAGGGCCCGTACGTGATGAGCGTGGCGCTCGTGCCCCGGCGCCGTACGACCGCGCGTCCGATCGGCTCCACCGCGGCCGGTTCGTCCGGCGACCACTGCGCCTTCGACCAGTACAGCCGCTTCGGCTCCAGGAAGACCACCGGGTCGTCGGAGGCGATCGCGGCCCGCAGCATGCCGTACGCGTCGTCCACCGTCGCCGGGGTGACGACGTGGAGTCCGGCGGTCGCCATGTAGTACGCCTCGGAGGAGTCGCTGTGGTGCTCGACCCCGCCGATCCCGCCGCCGTACGGCACGCGCACGGTGATCGGCAGCGGCATCGCCCCGCGTGTGCGGTTGCGCATCTTGGCCACATGGCTGATGAGCTGCTCGAACGACGGGTAGGCGAAGGCGTCGAACTGCATCTCGACCACGGGCCGCAGCCCGTACATCGCCATGCCGACGGCCGTCCCCAGGATGCCCGCCTCGGCGAGCGGGGTGTCCGTGCAGCGGTCGTCGCCGAACTCCGCCGCCAGTCCGTCGGTGATCCGGAAGACCCCGCCCAGCGTGCCGACGTCCTCTCCCAGGACGTGGACGGACGGGTCCTCGGCCATCGCGTCCCGCAGCGCGCACTGGAGGGCCGATGCCATCGTGGCGGGCTTCACCGCGGTGGTGGTCATCGCCGCTCACCCGCCGCTTCCCCGCCGGTGATCCCGGTGATCCCGGCGTTCCGGCCGTCCCCGGACGGTGCCGGATCCGCCGACGCCTCCAGCTCCGCCCGGAGCAGCGCCGCCTGCTCCGCCAACTGGGTGGTCTGCTCGGCGTAGACATGCGTGAACAGGTCCATGGGGTCGAGCGCCGGCTCGGCGTTCATCCGCTCCCGCAGCCGCGCGGCCATCACCTCGGCCCCCTCGGCGGCCTTCTTGACGCCGTCCTCGTCCAGGACCCCGCGCTCCAGCAGCTCGCGCTCCATGAGCTTCACGGGGTCGTGCGCGCGCCACGCCTGGACCTCGCTGTCCTCGCGGTAGCGCGTCGCGTCGTCGGCGTTCGTGTGGGCCTCCACGCGGTACGTCACGGCCTCGACCAGCGTCGGACCCTCGCCGCGCCGGGCCCGGTCCATGGCCTCGGCGAGGACGGTGTGCACCGCGATCGCGTCGTTCCCGTCGACCAGGCGGCCCGGCATCCCGTACCCGACGGCCTTGTGGGCCAGGGAGGGCGCCGCGCTCTGCTTGGCGAGCGGTACGGAGATCGCGAAGCCGTTGTTCTGCACGAGGAAGACCACCGGGGCCCGCCACACGGCCGCGAAGTTCAGCGCCTCGTGGAAGTCGCCCTCGCTGGTCCCGCCGTCGCCCACCAGGGCGAGCGCGACCACGTCGTCGCCCTTGAGGCGGGCCGCGTGCGCCAGGCCCACCGCGTGCGGCAGCTGGGTGGCGAGGGGCGTGGAGAGGGGCGCGACGCGGTGCTCGTGCGGGTCGTACCCGGTGTGCCAGTCGCCGCGCAGCAGCGTCAGGGCCTGTACGGGGTCGAGTCCGCGCGCCACGGCCGCGAGGGTGTCGCGGTAGCTGGGGAAGAGCCAGTCCCGGTCCTCCAGGACCAGCGCGGCGGCGACCTCGCAGGCCTCCTGGCCCGTGCTGGACGGGTAGACGGCGAGCCTGCCCTGCTTGGTCAGGGCCGTGGCCTGCGTGTTGTACCGGCGGCCACGGACCAGCTCCGTGTAGAGCCGCAGCAGCAGCGCGGGATCGGCGCCGGCCGCGGCGGGCGTGCCGAGCACGCGGAACGGCTCGGGGTCCGGAAGCAGCGGGGCCGGGTCGGTACGCGGCTGCCACGCCGGGGGCGGGGTGGGCCGGCGGACGGCGGCACCCGGCAGTTCCTGAACCGACGTACTGCTCTTCTTCACGCGTGCACCTCCTCGTGGGAAACGAACCTGGAGTGCCGGGATGTGGCACGCCTCACCTACCGATTGTTCGGTCGTGGCGGCAATTTGGCTACACACGCCCTCAGCCTGTGGACAAACGGTGCCGGGCGGCCTGGGATGGACACAGGTCGTCCATGGGGGAGAGGCGGGGAGACATGGGAGCTGAACAAATGGCCGAGGGCACGGACCGGGCGTCCGGCACGGAAGGTGGCGAGGGCGCGGGACCGACCCCGCCACCGGCCGTCCCGCCGACCCCGCCACCGGCCGTTCAGCAGGCCGTTCCCCCTGCCCCTCCGCAGGCCGCTCTTCCGCCGCGTCCTCTGGACGCGATAGACCGCGACATCCTGCGGATCCTCCGCGCGGACGGCCGGGCCTCCGTACGGTCCGTGGCCGAGCGGGTCCACGTCTCGCGCGCCAACGCCTACGCGCGGATCAACCGGCTGATGGACGACGGCGTGATCCGCGGGTTCAGCGCCCGGGTGAACGAGGAACGGGCGGGGCAGGGCGCCTCCGCCTACATCACCCTCAAGATCGTGCAGAACTCGTGGCGCACGGTGCGCGAGCAGCTCCAGGGGCTGCCGGGCGCCACCCACATCGCGCTGGTCAGCGGTGATTTCGATGTCCTGCTGCTGGTCCACACGGCGGACAACAGGACGCTGCGCGAGCTGGTCCTCACCCGGCTCCAGGCGATCCCCGAGGTGCTCTCGACCCGCACGCTGCTGGTCTTCGAGGAGACGGACCTGGACCAGGGCGCTCCGGGCCCCCAGGGCACGCCCCCGCGCACGCCTCTTTAGGAAGCGGCCGGCCCAGGTCCTCGCGGCCCCTCTCCCGGGCCCCCTACTTGGCCCGTTCCGTGCGCAGCCCGTCGAAGGCCAGTCGTACCACCGCGTCCGCGACCTGTTCGCGGTCGTACCCGCCGGCCGGCTGCGGGCGGTACCACTCCACCAGCGAATTGATCGTCCCGAAGAGCAGCCGGGTCGCCAGCCGGGTGTCCATGTCGGCCCGCAGGTCCCCGTCCGCCGCCGCGTCCTTGAGCAGATCGGCCACCCGCTGGTCGAACTCCCTGCGCCGTTCCATGGCCCACCGCTCGGTCTGCGTGTTGCCGCGCACGCGCAGCAGCAGCGTCACGTACGGCAGCTCCGCCATCAGCACCTCGACCGTACGGCGGACGACGTATTCGACCTGTTCGACCGCCCGGCCCCGCGACGCCCCGTCCTCGTCGAGGATCCCGAAGAGCCCGTCGAGCGCCCGGCTGACCGCGAGCCTCAGCAGCTCCTCCTTGCCCGCCACGTGGTGGTATATGGAGGATTTGGAGATCCCGGCCGCCTTGGAGAGATGCTCCATGGACGTGCCGTCGTACCCGCGCTCGTTGAAGACCCGCACGGCGACAGTGAGCAGGGTCTCGGGCGTGTACGTGTCCCGCTTGGGCGTGGTCATGACGCGTCGTCCTCCAGCGCGGCGGCCAGGCGGCGCAGCGCCTGGGACGGGGCGTAGCGGCCCGTGGGGTACTCGTCGTGGAGGAGTTCCAGCGCGGTCAGCACCCAGCGCGCGCCCAGGTCCGCGCCCCACTCGATGGGCCCGCGCGGGTAGTTGACGCCGAGGCGCATCGCGGTGTCGACGGCCTCACCGGTCGCCACCCCGCGCGCCCGCGCGTCGAGCGCGAAGTCGACGAGCATCGCGACCGTACGGCTCACGATCATGCCGGGGACGTCGGCGATGACGCTCACGTCCTTGCCCAACGCCTGGAACAGTCCGACGGCGTGCGCGAGGGACGCCTCGTCCACCCGGGACGCGGGGGCGAGCGCGATCCGCGTCGCGGCGCGGTAGTCCAGCGCGAGATCGAAGTGGATCACGGGCAGGTCGGCGTTGTCGGCGGCCGAGCCGTCGGCCAGGAACAGGCGCGTCCCGCCGGGCAGTTCGATCCAGCCGGGGTGGTCCGGTTCGGCGTCGTCCTCGCGTACGACGTCGATGCCCGCCTCCGCGATCAGCTCGGGCAGCACACTCGCCGAGAAGAGGTCCCCGTGCACGGAGACGGACGCGGGCGCCGCTTCCGGCGCCGCGGTGTGCGGCGCGGCCGGGGCCTCGGCGTCCTCTCCGTACGGGAACCAGCCCCGGCCGGACTTCCGGCCCAGCCGCCCCGACTCCACCAGCCGGCGCTGCGCCAGCGACGGGGTGAACTTCTGGTCGTAGGAGAAGGCCTCCCACACGGACCGGGTGACGGACTCGTTGACGTCCTGGCCGATCAGGTCGGTCAGCGCGAAGGGGCCCATCCGGAAGCCGCCGCTCTCCCGCAGGACCGCGTCGATGGTGGCGGCGTCGGCGCCCCCCTCCTCGTACACGCGCAGCGCCTCGGCGTAGAAGGGGCGCGCGATCCGGTTCACGATGAAGCCGGGGGTGTCCTCGCTGCGCACCGGCGTCTTGCCCCAGGCCAGGACGGTGTCGTACGCGTCCTGCGCGACCCGCGGGTCCGTGGCGAAGCCGCCGACGACCTCCACGAGGGGCAGGAGGGGCGCCGGGTTGAAGAAGTGCAGTCCCACGCCGCGCCCGGGGCGGCGCAGGCCGCCCGCGACGGCGGTGACGGAGAGGGAGGAGGTGTTGGTGGCCAGGACGCAGTCGTCCCCGACGATGTCCTCCAGGGCCGCGAACAGCGCCCGCTTGACCGTGAGGTCCTCCAGGACGGCCTCCACGACGAGTCCGGCGTCCGCCAGCTCCGACAGGTGCGTGGCCGGGCGCAGCCGCGCGCGGGCCGCGTCCCGCTCCGCCGGGCCGAGCCTGCCCTTCTCCACCAGCCGGTCGAGACGGGCGAGGAGCGCGGTGGCGGCCTCCGCCGCCCGGCCGGGCATGGCGTCGTGGAGGCGTACCGGGTGGCCGGCCACCAGCGCCACCTGGGCGATTCCCTGGCCCATGGTGCCGGTGCCGACGACCGCGACGACACGGCCCGTCTCGATTGCTGTCATGAACGCAATCCTCCCGCATAAGTTGTCCACAGATGAGCGGGCGCCGGACGCGGGGTTTTCCACAGGTTCGCCCGGCCCACTTGTCCCGACCGATCGTTCGGTTACTCTAGCTCTGACAGTTCGCTCATGTCCCTGTTCCCGCCCAGCTCGACGAGGAGTTGGTCCTTCATGGCCGCCCGTCTCAGCCCCCAGCAGCTCTCCGAGAAGCACCGGCCCACGCTCGACCAGGCCCTCGACACCATCCGCACCCGCGCCTACTGGTCGCCGCACCCCGAGCACCCGAAGGCGTACGGCGAGAGCGCGCCCGCCGACGGCCTCGCCGCCTTCGAGGCCCTGCGCGGCACCCGCTTCGAGCTGGACCAGCCCGGCACGGACGACTGGACGGGCGACGAGGTCTCGCCCTACGGCCCGGCGCTAGGGGTCACCTACCCGCACGCCGACCCGGACGTGCTGCTCCCGGCCATGCGCGCGGGCATCGGCTCCTGGCGGGACGCGGGGCCCGAGACGCGCGCCCTGGTCTGCGTGGAGATCCTGGCGCGGATCGGCGCCCGGACGCACGAGTTCGCGCACGCGGTGATGCACACCAGCGGGCAGGCCTTCATGATGGCGTTCCAGGCGGGCGGGCCCCACGCCCAGGACCGCGGCCTCGAAGCGGTGGCGTACGCGTTCGCGGAGCAGACCCGCACCCCGTCGGTGGCGGACTGGTCCAAGCCGCAGGGCAAGCGCGACCCCCTGGAGCTGACGAAGTCCTTCACCGCCGTCCCGCGCGGTATCGCGCTGCTGGTCGGCTGCAACACGTTCCCCACGTGGAACGGGTACCCGGGGCTGTTCGCCTCCCTCGCCACCGGCAACGCCGTCCTCGTCAAGCCCCACCCGCGCGCGGTCCTGCCGCTCGCGCTGACGGTGAAGGTCGCCCGCGAGGTGCTCGCCGAGACCGGCTTCGACCCGAATCTGGTCGCGCTGGCCGTGGAACGTCCCGGCGAGGGCATCGCCAAGGCACTGGCCGTCCGCCCCGAGATCAGGATCATCGACTACACGGGATCCACCGCGTTCGGCGACTGGCTGGAGACCCACGCCCGCCAGGCGCAGGTCTACACGGAGAAGGCCGGGGTCAACACCGTCCTCGTCGACTCCACCGACAACTACCGGGGCATGCTCTCCAACCTGGCCTTCTCCCTGTCGCTGTACAGCGGCCAGATGTGCACCACCCCGCAGAACCTGCTCATCCCCAAGGACGGCATCACGACCGACGCGGGCGAGAAGTCGTACGACGAAGTGGTCGCGGACCTCGCCGCCGCGGTGGACGGCCTGCTGGGCGACGACGCGCGGGCCAACGCCCTCCTCGGCGCGCTGGTGAACGACGGGGTGAAGGACCGGCTGGCGGCGGCCGGCACGCTCGGCGAGGTCGCGCTCGCCTCCCGCGAGGTCCCGCACCCGGACTTCCCGGACGCCGTGGTGCGTACGCCCGCGATCGTGCGGGCCGACGGCGCGCGCAAGGCGTGGGACAAGGCATGGGAGGAGGGCGTCGAGGCGGAGGTGCCGTACCTGTCCGAGTGCTTCGGCCCGGTGTCCTTCGCGGTCGCCGTCGACTCGACGGAGGACGCCTTGGAGCTGCTGCGGCGGACCGTGCGCGAGCGGGGCGCGATGACCGTCGGCGCGTACACGACCTCCGAGGCCACCGAGCGCGCCGTCGAGGAGGTCTGCCTGGAGGAGTCCGCGCAGCTCTCGCTGAACCTGACCGGCGGGGTGTACGTCAACCAGACGGCGGCGTTCTCCGACTTCCACGGCTCCGGCGGCAACCCGGCGGCCAACGCCGCCCTGTGCGACGCGGCCTTCGTCGCCCAGCGCTTCCGCGTGGTGGAGGTCCGCCGCCAGGCGTGAGGTCTCAGAGGGTGTCCGCCCGCCGGGCCTCCGGGGCCGGGCGGGCGGC
>NZ_WWJY01000333.1 GCF_009865405.1 Streptomyces sp. SID3212
CTCCGCGGCCGACCGGGCCGAGCCCACGTGCCGGACCCCGGCCCGGTCGAGCGCGTCCAGCGTTCTGCGTACCCCGGCCGCGCCGTCGTCCAGGGAGTGGTTCGACGCGGTGGAGCAGGAGTCGTAGCCGGTGTCACCCAGCGCGGCGGCCACCTCGGGCGGGGACTTGAAGGCCGGATATCCGGTGTACGGGCCGCCGTTCGCCCCGTACACCGTCTCCATGTGACAGATCGCCACGTCGGCCCGTGACACCACGGGGCGCACCCCGGCGAGCATGGGGCGGAAGTCGTAGCCCCGGCCGCCCGCGTCGGCGTTGGCCCGGCCGATCACGGAGTCGTGCGGCAGGACGTCGCCCGAGCCGATCAGGGTGAACCCCCGCTCCGGCGCTCCGGTTCCGGCCGCCGGGGGCCGCGCGGCCCCGTGCGGCGGACGGTCCGGTTCCGCGCCGGGCGTGTGGTTCCGGCCGGGGGCCGCGCAGGCCGCCGCCGTACCGAGGAGCAGGACGGCCGCGGCCACCGCTCCGCCCTGTCGTCCCCGCTGCGTCGTGCGCCGTGTCATGCGCCGTGTCATCGGCCGGACTCCTTTTCTGGGGGTTTTCTGAGGGATCGCCACCTTGCATTCATATAGTCATATAAATGGATGTCAGGTGATCAAGCCACCAAGAAGCCCGAAAGGGACCGATCGCCCGCGCCGGGACCGTTCACCGCACCACTCGCCGCAGTGAGCGACCGCTCGTCGCACACCTCCGCGCACCGTCTGTCCCCGGCCGCCGCCATGCGTTCGTATACGCGAGGCGACAGCGACGTCACCGGGAAGGGCGTGCACCATGACCACAGCGACAGCGACCGCGGCTGCCTCCGCGTCGGCGACCGCCACGACCGACGAGCGGGCCCTGGCCAGGCTCCAGCGCGAACACGGCGCCGCCCTGCTCCACTTCCTGCTGGGGCTGACCTACGGCGACCGGCAGCGGGCCGAGGATCTCCTCCAGGAGACGCTCGTACGGGCCTGGCAGCATCCGGAGGCGTTCGCCGCCCCCTTCGAGTCGATGCGGCCCTGGCTGTTCACCGTCGGCCGCCGGCTGGCGATCGACGCCCGCAGGTCCCGGCTGGCGCGCCCCTCGGAGGTCGGGGACGAGATCCTGGCCGCCACCCCCGACCCCCGGGACCCGACGGAATGCGCGGTCGCGGGGCTCGACGTACGGCAGGCGGTACGGGCGCTGAGCCCCGAGCACCGGGCGGTGCTCGTGCAGATCTACTTCCGGGGGCTGAGCGTCGGCGAGGCGGCCCTGACCCTCGGGATTCCCCCCGGCACGGTCAAGTCCCGTTCGTACTACGCGCTGCGGGCGCTCGGCCGCTCCCTGCCCGGCTACAGCCGGTCGTCCGCGTCGCAGAAGAGCGACCGGACGTGTGGTTCGCGGGGCGGCGCGACCCCCTCGGCCACACCCGTCACAATCCACTCCCGTCGGCCGTCCGATCCCGCTCTTCTGGCCACGCGGGACGGTCACCGCCGGTTCAATGCTCCCTGAAGCAGGCTTCGGGGAAAGGAAGGAAGGCGGAAAGCATGCGTCCGGAATGTACCGAAGGGGCGGGCGGCGGAGGCCTGTTGGTGCCGATGGCTTGGATGTACGCGGAGTACGTCGCGGACGAGCTGCTGCGCACCGGCGACCTGATGCCGCCGACCACGCTGGAGTACCGGGCCGGCCGGGACGCGCTGGCCCTGACCATCTTCCTCTCCGACGGGTCGGTGACCGGACCGGGGGGCGGGGCCAGGATGGCGGAGTGGCGCTCGCTCACCGCGTACGGCACGTCGTGGAGCGCGTGGGTGTCCCGGCGGCTGCGCGTCCTGGAGGCGGCGGGGGCCGGGAGCCCCGACCCCGACCGGGAGCTGGCGGAGGCCGCCTGGCGGTGGCTGGAGGAGACCGAGCTGCTGGCGCCCGACCTGGACGCGGTCGGACCCGTGGGCCCGGCCGGCGAGGAGCCGTTCCCGGCCGAGGAGGAGGGGCCGCAGGTGTGGACCCCGGCGTGGCAGCTGGGGCTGCCGCTCGGACACCTGGCGATCCAGCTGTTCTGACGACGTACCTGTTCGACGACGTGTTGTACGGACCCCGCCCGGAGTACGGCGGTCAGGAACCGTGCACGCCCGCCCGGTACTTGGGGATGCGTACGGTGATCCGCATCCCGGCCCCGACGCCCGTCTCGATGACGAGGCCGTACGCGTCCCCGTACACCTGGCGCAGCCGCTCGTCCACGTTGAGCAGCCCGACGCCGGTGGACGCGCCGCCCTCGCCGCGCAGGATCTGCCGCAGCCGGTCCGGTTCCATGCCGACCCCGTCGTCCTCGATCACCACCTCCGCCTCGGAGCCCGCGTCGAGCGCGCTGATGGTGATGCGGCTCGTGGTGACCGCGCCCTCCAGGCCGTGCTTGACGGCGTTCTCGACCAGCGGTTGCAGACAGAGGAAGGGCATGGCCACGGGCAGCACCTCGGGCGCCACCTGGAGGGTGACCGACAGCCGGTCGCCGAACCGGGCCCGGACAAGGGCCAAGTACTGGTCGATGGAGTGCAGTTCGTCGGCGAGGGTGGTGAAGTCGCCGTGCCTCCGGAACGAGTAGCGGGTGAAGTCGGCGAACTCCAGCAGGAGTTCCCTGGCCCGCGCCGGGTCCGTCCGGACGAACGAGGCGATGGCGGCGAGGGAGTTGAAGATGAAGTGCGGGGAGATCTGCGCGCGCAGCGCCCTGATCTCCGCCTCGATGAGGCGCGTACGGGAGCGGTCCAGCTCGGCCAGTTCCAGCTGGACGGAGACCCAGCGGGCCACCTCCCCCGCCGCCCTGGCCAGCACCGCCGACTCGCGCGGCGCGCAGGCGACGAGGACGCCCAGCACCCGGTGGTCGACGGTCAGCGGGGCGGCGACGCCCCAGCGCAGCGGACAGTCGAGGTCGTCGCACCGCAGGGCGAAGGCCGTGCCGCGGCCTCCGCTGAGCACCCCCGCGACCTGTTCCATGACATGGGGCCCGTGGTGTTCCCCGAGGCCGTTCCAGACCAGCACCCGGTCCCGGTCGGTCAGGCACAGCGCGTCCGTGCCGAGCAGTGAGCGCAACCGCTTGGCCGCCTTGCGCGCGCTCTCCTCGGTGAGTCCCGCGCGCAGCGGCGGCGAGGCCAGGGAGGCGGTGTGCAGGGTCTCGAAGGTCGCGTGCTCGACGGGGGTGCCGACGTCGCTGGTACGGACGGGGCGGGCGGTGCGGCGGCCGAGGAGGAACCCGCCGGCGAGCAGCAGCGGGCCGACCACGATCAGGACGGCGAGGGCGGCGGCGCCGCTCATCGGGTGACCCCCTTTCCGCCCGGTGCGCCCGCGCGGGCGCGCGGCATCAGGGTCTCCGGGAGGTGGAAGCGGGTCATCGCGGCGTTCGTGCCGGGGGGTATCCGGCTCCGGGTGGCGAGGGAGACCAGGATCATCGCGAGGAAGCCGACCGGGACGGACCAGACGGCGGGCCAGGCGAGCAGGGCGTGCGGCCAGCCGGACCGCACGGCGCCGCTGACGGTGACGAGCGTGGCGACGAAGGCGAGTCCGCCGCCGAGCAGCAGTCCGGCGACGGCGCCGGGCGGGGTGAGCCTGCGCCACCAGATGCCGAGCACCAGCAGCGGGCAGAAGGAGGAGGCGGAGACGGCGAAGGCCATCCCGACGGAGTCGGCCACGGGCATTCCGCTGACGAGCAGCGAGCCGCCGAGGGGTACGGCCATGGCGAGCGGGGTCGCGAGCCGGAAGTGGCGTACGCCCCGGGAGGGCAGGACGTCCTGGGTGAGGACCCCGGCGACGGCCATGGTCAGTCCCGAGGCGGTGGAGAGGAACGCGGCGAAGGCCCCGCCGGCCACCAGAGCGCCGAGCAGTTCGCCGCCGAGTCCGCCGACGGCCCGTTCCGGCAGGAGCAGGACGGCGGCGTCCGCGTCGGTGCCGTACGGCAGCTCGGGGACGTACAGCCGGCCGAGGGCCCCGTACACGGGCGGCAGCAGGTAGAACGCGCCGACGAGCGCGAGGACGACGACCGTGGTGCGGCGCGCGGCCCGGCCGTTGGGGCTGGTGTAGAAGCGGACGACGACGTGCGGCAGGCCCATGGTGCCGAGGAAGGTCGCCACGATGAGTCCGTACGTGGCGTAGAGCGGGTGGTCGGCGCGGACGGCGACGGAGGTGAGGGCGAGATCGACGCGCGGCCGGCCGTCGCCCTGCCAGGCGAGCAGCAGGAAGATCGCGGGGACGAGCAGGGCGGTGAGCTTGAGCCAGTACTGGAAGGCCTGGACGAAGGTGATGCTGCGCATGCCGCCCGCCGCTACGGCCACCACCACGACCACGGCGACGAGGACCCCGCCGAACCAGTAGGGGGCGCCGGTGAGGATCTTCAGTGTGAGCCCCGCGCCCTGGAGCTGGGGGATCAGGTAGAGCCAGCCCGCCCCGACCACGAAGACGCTCACGAGCCGGCGGACCGGGCGGGATTCGAGGCGGCCCTCGGCGAAGTCGGGGAGGGTGTACGCCCCCGAGCGGCGCAGCGGGGCCGCCACGAAGACCAGCAGCACCAGATAGCCGGCGGTGTAGCCGACGGGGTACCAGAGCATGTCGGGGCCGTGCAGCAGCACCAGGCCCGCGACGCCGAGGAAGGAGGCGGCGGAGAGGTACTCGCCGCTGATGGCGGCGGCGTTGAGCGCGGGGCGGACGGTGCGGGAGGCGACGTAGAAGTCGGAGGTGGTACGGGATATCCGCAGCCCGAAGCCGCCGACGAGGACGGTCGCGACCACGACGACGGCGACGGCCGCGACGGTGTAGCCCTGGCTCACGGGACGGGCCGGCCCTTCACGAGCCGGGCGAAGTCGCGTTCGTTGCGCTCGGCGCGGCGGACGTACCACCAGCCGAGGAGCGTGAGCAGCGGGTACGCGGCGACGCCGAGGACCACCCAGACCGCGGTGGCGTCGTGGAGCGCGGCGAAGGCGAGGGGCAGGGTGCCGGCGACGAGGGCGAGGACGCCGAAGGCGGTGAGGCCGGCCCGGAGCTGACCGCGCATCAGGGAGCGGACGTACGCGTCACCGAGCGCGGTCTGTTCGTCGATCTCGGCCTGCGGGCGGTAGCGGGGCAGCGGGCGGACGCGCCGGGGCTCGCCGGTGACGACCTCGCGCCTGGGCGTGGTTTCCCCTGCCCCTGTCATGGTGGTTCCCCGTTTCGGTGTCGGCCGGCCCGCGGCGCGCGGCCGGTCGGGCGGATGGGGTCGGACCGTACCAGGACGGACTGTCAGCGGCCGGCCG
>NZ_WWJY01000334.1 GCF_009865405.1 Streptomyces sp. SID3212
GGCGGCGCTGCACGCGCGCAACCAGGGCGCGCGCCGGCTGACGCTGCGGGTGCTGGGGCACAACACCCCGGCGCGGCGGCTGTACGAGGCCGAGGGCTTCGCCGTGGAGGGCGTGCTGCCCGGGGAGTTTCTGCTGGACGGGGAGTACGTGGACGACGTGCTGATGGGCCGTTCGCTGCTGGGGTGACGGATCCCTGGGGTGACGGTTCCTTGGGGTGACAGTTCCCTGGGGTGAAGGGCCCTGGGGTGAGGACCCCTGGCCCTGGCGTGAGGGCCGGATCCTCACGGCGTACCGAAGCGCTCCGACAGTCTCGGGAAACGGTCCGCCAGCGCCGTCGTGTCCTCGAAGTCGACCGGCGTGCCCTCCGGCTCCGCCGGCTGCGCCGCCACGCCGAGATCCGGCGCCACCACACCCGTCAGCTGTTCGTACGCCTCGTCCGCCGCGTACCCCAGCTCCTCGCCGTCCCCGTCGAGATCCTCGTCGAACTCGTCCAGCAGCTCCGCGAGGCTGTCCGGGTCGTGGAGCCCGCCCTCGAAGATCTCGCGTCCCTGGCCGATGAGCCAGCAGCGGAAGTAGTCGAAGGCGTCGTCGCTCGCGCCGCCGAGGAGGACGGCCGCCGCGCCCCACAGGTCCCAGTGGTACGCGCGGTTGTACCGGGCCTCGAAGTGCCGCGCGAAGTCCAGGACGGAGTCGGGGTCGAGCTGGAGCAGCCGCTCCACCAGCAGCTCGGCGTGGTCCTCGGGGTCGCCGTCGGCGGCCTCGCGGGTGCTGTCGATGATCTCCCAGAACTCCGTCTCGTCCATCACGGGTCCAGCATCGTGGTTGGCGGGGGCCCGCGCACGCGGAGGCGCCGAAATGAGGGGGTGAATCGTGAGCCGGAAGAAGTCGGACAGAAGATGTCGCCTTTTTGTGTGACGGTCGGTGGAACGGCCGGAAGGCGGCCGGAACCGATGGAGGTGGCGGATGACGGAACAGCCGTTGACGGGGAGGACCGCGCTCGTGGCGGGGGCGACCCGGGGCGCGGGGCGGGCGATCGCGGTGGCGCTCGGGACGGCCGGCGCGACCGTGTACGTGACGGGGCGCACGACCCGCGAGAAGGCCAGCGAGGTCGGGCGGACCACGGAGACCATCGAGGGGACGGCCGAGCTGGTGACGGCGGCGGGCGGTGAGGGGATCGCCGTACCGACCGACCACCTGGAGCCGGACCAGGTCCGCGCGCTGGTGGCCAGGATCGACCGGGAGCAGGGCCGGCTGGACGTCCTGGTGAACGACGTCTGGGGCGGTGAGCACCTGGTCGAGTTCGGCAAGAAGATGTGGGAGACCGACCTGGAACGGGGGCTGCGGATGCTGGACCTGAGCGTGCGGACCCACGCCATCACCAGCAGTTGCGCGCTCCCGCTGCTGGTCCGCAGGCCCGGCGGGCTGGTGGTCGAGGTCACGGACGGCACCGCCGAGTCGAACAAGAACTTCCGTGAGAACTTCTACTACGACCTCGCCAAGAACGGCCCCATCAGGATGGCGTTCAACCTCGCCGAGGATCTCAGGAGCGTCGGCGGTACGGCCGTCTCGGTCACCCCGGGCTTCCTCCGCTCGGAGCAGATGCTCGACTTCTTCGGCGTACGGGAGGAGAACTGGCGCGACGGCGTACGGAAGGACGCGGCGTTCGCGATCTCCGAGTCCCCGGTCTTCGTGGGCCGCGCGGTCGCCGCGCTGGCCTCGGACCCGGACCGGCACCGGTGGACCGGCCAGTCGCTGTCCAGCTTCTCGCTGGCCCGGCATTACGGGTTCACCGACGCCGACGGCAGCACCCCGGACGCCTGGGGGTACATCACGGACGTGGTGAACGGCGGGAAGAACGCCCCGGCGAGCGACTACCGCTGAGCCGGCCGCAGTCGGCCGCCCCTCACCCGTACAGCGCCCTCACCCGCTCCGCCGACTCCGCGAAGCGCCTGCGCAGGGTGAGGGGCCCCAGCACCTCCACCTCCGCCCCCAGCACCATCAGTTGGCCGTGCGCCACCTCCTCGGACTCCACCGGCAGCGTCAGCGTGACGCGGCCCTGGTCGTCCGGGGCGGGCGCCGCCTCGATCGCCTCGCGCGCCGACGCGCGGTCCACGGCGTACGGCAGGGCGCGCACGCCCTCCGGGGAGAGGCGGATCTCGATCTCCGTACGGAGCAGGGAGCGGGCGAACTGCGCCGCGCGCTCCTCCCAGAAGGCCGGGAGGTCGAAGGACTCGTCCCGTACGAAACGTTCCGCCAGCGGCTCCACCGCCGTGAAGCGGTCGAGCCGGTACACCCGGAAGCTGCCCCCGGCACAGGCGCACAGGTACCAGACACCCGCCTTCAGCACGAGCCCGTACGGCGCCAGCTCCCGCTCCACCTCCCCGTCCGCGCGCCGGTAGCGGGCCGAGAGCAGCCGGTCGCCCCACACGGCCTCCGCGATCGCGGGCAGCAGCTCCGGGGTCTCCGGCTCCTGGTACCAGCCGGGCGCGTCCAGATGGAAGCGCCGCGCCGCCGACTCCGAGGCGTCCCGCAGCGACGGCAGCAGCGCCGCCGACACCTTGAGCCGCGCGGCCGAGGACACGTCGTCCAGCCCCATCTCCCGCAGCGCCCCCGGCACCCCGGAGAGGAACAACGCCTCCGCCTCACCGCGCGCCAGCCCCGTCAGCCGCGTGCGGTACCCGCCGACCAGCCGGTACCCCCCGGTCCTGCCCCGGTCCGCGTACACCGGCACCCCGGCCTCGGACAGCGCCTGGGCGTCCCGCGTGATGGTGCGCTCCGAGACCTCCAGCGCACCGGCCAGTTCGGCGGCCGTCATGGACGGTCTGGACTGGAGGAGAAGCACCATCTTGATCAGCCTGGCTGCGCGCATGGCCCCATGATGCCGGGAAAACGCCGGGAAACCCCTGCCGCGTGGCGACAGGGGTTTCGGGGCGGAATCCGTGCGGGGAGGCAGGATCCGTGCGGGGGAGAGGCCGGGGGGTGCGGCGCGGAGGGCTCAGAGGCCGTAGCGCTCGCGTGCCTCCAGGACCTTCTCCGGCTTGACCTCGCCGCGCCGCGCGAGCTGCGCGAGCGCCGCGACGACGACCGACCTGGCGTCCACGCCGAAGTGCCTGCGGGCCGCCTCGCGGGTGTCGGAGAGGCCGAAGCCGTCCGTCCCGAGCGAGGTGTAGTCCTGCTCGACCCACTGGCTGATCTGGTCGGGGACCTGGCGCATCCAGTCGCTGACCGCCAGCACCGGGCCCGGCGCGCCGGCCAGCGCGCGGGTCACGTACGGCACCCGCTCCTCGCCGCGCAGCAGGGCCTCGTCGGCCGCGAGGCCGTCGCGGCGCAGCTCGCCCCAGGAGGTGGCGGACCACACGTCGGCGGTGACGCCCCAGTCGGCGGCCAGCAGGTCCTGGGCCTCCAGGATCCAGTGGATCGCCGTGCCCGACGCGAGGAGCTGTATGCGGGGCGCGTCGGCCGTGGCGGGCACGCCCTCCTTGAACCGGTACAGGCCCTTGAGGATGCCCTCCTCGACGCCCTCGGGCATCGCGGGCTGCGGCATCGGCTCGTTGTAGACCGTGAGGTAGTAGAAGACGTCCTCGCCCGAGGGGGATTCGGGGGTGGGCGTGTACATCCGCCGCAGACCGTCCTTGACGATCACGGCGATCTCGTACGCGAACGCCGGGTCGTAGTTCAGCGCGGCCGGGTTCGTGGACGCGATGAGGTGGGAGTGGCCGTCGGCGTGCTGGAGGCCCTCGCCCGTCAGGGTCGTACGGCCCGCCGTGGCGCCGACGATGAAGCCCTTGCCGAGCTGGTCGGCGAGCTGCCACATCTGGTCGCCCGTGCGCTGCCAGCCGAACATCGAATAGAAGATGTAGAACGGGATCATCGTTTCGCCGTGCGTCGCGTACGACGTCGCGGCGGCGATGAAGTCGGCCATCGAACCGGCCTCGGTGATCCCCTCGTTGAGGATCTGCCCGTCCTTGGCTTCCTTGTAGTAGAGCAACTGGTCGCGGTCGACCGGGTCGTAGGTCTGGCCGAGCGGCGAGTAGATGCCGTACGCGGGGAAGAGCGCCTCCATGCCGAAGGTGCGCGCCTCGTCGGGGACGATGGGGACCCAGCGCTTGCCGGTCTCCTTGTCCCGCATGAGGTCCTTCATCAGCCGGACGAACGCCATGGTCGTGGCGACCGGCTGGGAGCCGGAGCCCTTGTAGACCGTCTGGAACGGCTTCTCGGCGGGCGCCGGGAGCGCGACCGCGTGCGTCCGGCGGGCCGGGGCGGGGCCGCCCAGCTCCGCGCGCCGCTCCTGGAGGTAGCGGACCTCGGGGGAGTCGGCGCCGGGGTGGCCGTACGGCACCAGGCCGTCGTCCAGCTTCGAGTCCGGGATGGGCAGGTCGAGCAGGTCGCGCATGGTGCGGAACTGGTCGCCCGAGAGCTTCTTCATCTGGTGGTTGGCGTTGCGCGACTCGAAGCCGGCGCCGAGCGTGTAGCCCTTCACCGTCTGGGCGAGGATCACGGTCGGCGCGCCCTTGTGGGCGAGGGCGGCGCGGTAGGCCGCGTACACCTTGCGGGCCTCGTGGCCGCCGCGCGAGGTGAAGAAGCACTCCGCGATCTTCGCGTCCGTCAGCAGCTTGGCCAGCTCCACGAGGGCCGGCTCAGCGCCGAAGAAGTGCTCGCGGATGTACGCCACGTCACGGGTCGCGTACGTCTGGAACTGCGCGTCCGGCACCTCGCGCAGGCGCCGTACGAGCGCGCCCGTGGTGTCCAGGGCGAACAGCTCGTCCCAGGCGGAGCCCCACAGCGACTTGATCACGTTCCAGCCCGCGCCGCGGAACTGGGCCTCCAGCTCCTGCACGATCTTGAAGTTCGCGCGGACCGGCCCGTCGAGGCGCTGGAGGTTGCAGTTGATGACGAAGGTCAGGTTGTCGAGCTGCTCGCGGGAGGCGAGGGCGAGGGACGCCGTCGACTCGGGCTCGTCCATCTCGCCGTCACCGAGGAACGCCCACACGTGCGAGGCGGAGGTGTCCTTGATGCCGCGGTTGGCCAGGTAGCGGTTGAAGCGCGCCTGGTAGATCGCGGAGAGCGGGCCGAGACCCATGGAGACGGTGGGGAACTCCCACAGCCAGGGCAATCGGCGCGGGTGCGGGTACGAGGGGAGCCCCTGGCCGCCCGCCTCCTGGCGGAAGCGGTCCAGGTCCTGCTCGCTGAGGCGTCCGTCGAGGAACGCGCGGGCGTAGATGCCGGGGGAGGCGTGGCCCTGGA
>NZ_WWJY01000335.1 GCF_009865405.1 Streptomyces sp. SID3212
GTGGCGCTCGTGCTGGAGGCGGCGGGGATCGCGCCGTCGGCGGTGGACGCGGCGGGGCGGCGGGTGGCGACCGGCTTCCACGTACGGGAGGGCGAGCGGCCGGGGACCGTACGGGTGGAGTGGGTGGGTCCGCCCGGTGACGGGGCCGCCCAGGACGAGGAGCGCGCGCTCGGCGGCTGTGCGGCGGAGCTGGGGCGCCTGGGGTGGGAGGCGCTGCTGTACCGGGGGCCCCGCAGGCGGCGGTTCCTGGAAGTCGAACCCCTGACGTGAGAACGGGCCCCGGCGGCGGTGACGCCGGGGCCCGCCCGCTCAGGCCGGGGTGGGCCGCGCGATCTCCGTCAGTACGTCGTCCACGTGCCGTGGCTGCCAGCCGGTGTCCCTGCGGGCGCGGGCGCTGGTCATGCGCTGGTCGAGTGCGAAGGCCTCGGCGATCGGCCCCATGCGTTCCAGGCCCGCCTCCAGCGTCAGGGATTCCGTACGGCCGGGGTGTCCCGCCGCCTGTGCGGCTGCCGCCGCGACGTCGGCCTGGGTGGGTGATTCCTCGCTGACACCCACGTACACCGCCCCGGCGGGCGCGCCGAGCGCCAGCGCGTACAGCTCCGCGATGTCGTCGACGTGGACCACGCCCCAGTGGTTGCGGCCGTCGCCGATCACCGGCGCCGCGCCGCGCTCGCGCGCCGGGGCGGTGTAGAACATCTCGATGAGTCCGGCGCCGTGGCCGTAGACCACCCCCGGCATGACGAGCACGGGGTGTCCCCCGGTCGTCGCGCGGGCCAGGACGAGGTCCTCGTTGGCCCGGCGCCACGCGGTGAGGGCCGGCGGCTTCTGGGGCGCGTCCTCGTCGACGACCCCGTCGGTGTCGCCGTACACCCAGGCCCCGCCGGTGTGGACGTACGGTCCCGCGCCGACCCCGTCGAGGAGTGCCTCGGCGGCGGCACGGTCGACCTCGTCGCCGCCGGGGCCGGGGTCGGAGCCCAGGTGGATCACACCGTCGGCGCGGGACGCGGCCTCGCGCAGGACGGCGGTGTCGGTGAGGGTGCCCCGTACCGGTTCGGCCCCCAGGTCGGACAGGGTCCGCGCGGAGTGCTCGCTGCGGGCGAGCGCGGTGACGGTGTAACCGTGGCGGAGGAGGGCGGCGACGGTGGGCCGGCCGACGTAGCCGGTGGCGCCCGTGAGGAACACCTTGGTGACTGACATGCTGTGCCTCCAAAAGCCCGGCCCCGGAGTGTGGCCGGCTCCTCCACGATCGCCCGGGGGGCGGGGACCCGTCCAAGACCTCTTTCGTCGATGGTGATGTCCGCAGGGCATCGGCGCCCGTCGGCGGGGGCCGGACGGAGGGCGGGGGGACGACGGCGGGAAGGCCCCGGGCGTCCGCTCGCGCGGGTCGCCCGGGGCCTTCCCGGGGTGCTGTGACGGGTGGTGCGGTGTTACGGGTAGCTGACGAGGTTCGCCACGTTCGTGGACGAGTTCGACGGGCCGCCCCGGTCGTTGATCACGTGCCGGATGGTCCCGACGCCGCCGAGCGACACGGTCACCATGTTCTTGAACTTCACGTTGACGTTGTTGGGGACCTCGAAGGCGTGCTCCGCCGTCACCCCGTTGTTGACGTTGAAGAAGCAGTAGCTGCCGAGCCCGTACGCCTCGTGGCTCGTCACGGTGTTCGCCACCTTGTACGCGGCGTACCCCTGGGTGGCGCCGTTCATCCAGGCCGCCTGGTTGGGCGGGTCGTACGGCATCTCGTTCTGGTAGAAGTACGTCTTGCCGCCGTTGCCGTTCCAGATGGTCTGGTGTTTCTGGTAGTGCTCGACGAACAGGCCGTACATGGTGACGTCGGCGCCGTTGACGATCAGGCCGGTGTCCGCGGTGTTGGTGGTCCAGCCGACCCCGCTGCCGTGGTCGGCGCGCCAGATCCACATGTGGTCACCGATGACATTGCGGCTGTTGACCACCAGGCTGGTGGTCGCCTTGCCGACGCCGGCGCCGCCGATCCGGAAGAACACGTCGTGCAGCGACGTCGGGTTGGCCGCGTGGCTCACGTTCGAGCCGTCGGCGCCGACCTCCATCAGACGCGGGGAGTTGACCGGGCCCGCGTCGATGAGCAGACCCGCGACCTTCACGCCGTCGACGTCCGAGACGGAGACGGCGGTGATGCCGTTGTCCGGGATGAGGGTGGCGAGGCCGAGACCGAGGACGACCGTGTCGGGGCGGGTGACCCTGAGGGTCTGGTTCAGGTGATAGACACCCGGCGTGACCAGCAGGTTCTTGCCCGCGGCGAGGGCCGCGTTCATGTCCGCGGCGCTCGCGCCGGGCTTGGCGATGTAGAACTGGTCCAGCGGGACGGACGTACCGGCGGGGGCGCCGGCGCTCCAGGTGGTGCCGGACGAATTGTTCCGCAGGGCGGGTACGAACACCTTGTAGGCGCCGGCCGCGTCCACGTACAGGAAGGGCTTCTCACGGATCTGCGGGGTGGTCGCGACCGTGGTGTATGGCGGGTTGGGGAAGGTGCCGGCGGGCGCGTTCCTCGCGCCGACGAACACCATGTTCCAGTTCTGCCCGGTCCAGCTGCCCCACTCGGTGTTGCGGGACAGCCACTGCTGCTGCGTACCGGAGCGGACCTGGCCGTCCACCTTGCTGTCGGCCATGAATCCGCCGCTGGCCCAGCCGCCGTCGTCCAGCGCGAGGTTGCCGCGCACGTGCATGCGGCGGTACGGGGCGGCCTGCGAGACGGCCCAGCGGTCGGTGCCCGAGGGCGGCGTGACGGAGAGGTTCTCGGCGCTGCGCCAGAAGTTCTGGGTGGCGTTCTGCGGCGGGAACCAGTCGGCCTCCACGTGCACCGTGCCGCCGATGTTGACGTCGTCGGGGCTCAGGCCCAGGCCGGCGACCTGGGTGTAGAAGCCGACGTTGACGTTGACGTTGTTGTAGTTGCCGGGGCGGAACAGGAACGCCTGGCGCTGGGTGCCGAACTGGTTGGTCTCCTGCTGGCGGAAGACCGCGTCCACCCGGCTCTGGATCGTCGCGGCCGGCATCGACGGGTCGAAGACCTGGACGTTGGGGCCGAGGTCCGGGGTGCCGGCGGGCGGCGGGGTGTCGGCGGCGGTCAGCCGGAAGGACTGGGCGGCGGACCCGTTGCAGGTGTACTGCCCGAGGACCACGCCGTCGGCGGTGGAGGCGGCGGGCACGTCGAGGCACTTGCCGCTGTTGCCGTTCACGAAGTGGTAGGCCCCGTCCGCCTCTTCCACGGGCTGCCACTGCTGGTTGAGGCCGCTGCTGTACAGCCACAGCTGGATGGCGGCGCTGTCGGCGGTGGAGACGTCCTTGACGTCCCAGACCTGGTTGGCGGCGTTGCGGTTGCCGACCCTGACGCGGCCGTTGCCGGTGTCCGTCAGGCTCCAGTTCTGGGCGGTGGTGCCGTTGCAGGCGTACTGCTGGACGGCGGTGCCGTTGGCCGTGCCGGCGGCGGCCGCGTCGACACACTTGCCGCTGCCCTTGTTGACGACGTTGACCCAGCCGGTGGGCAGGGCCGCGGCGGCCTGGGCCGCCCGCGGGGCCGTCTGCGGGGCGCTCGACGGCGCTGCCTGGGCGGGCAGCGCGACGAGCGCCGTGCAGAGGGACGCCGCCGCGACGAGAAGCGTCGTCACCGACGGTCCCGTCCGGCGGCGGAGGATCCCGCCGCCCTCGGTGCGTGAGTTCACTGGTGCTCCTTGGTGGTTCAGCCGGCGTACTGGGCGAACGTGCGGGTGAATTCCCACGCCTGCTGGCTCACACCGGAGCAGGTGTCGTCGTTGGGATAGGCCCCGGGGCACGGCCGGTCGCGGTTGGCGGACCAGAAGGTCAGCCGCGCGAGGTGGTGCTGCTGGGCGTAGGCGAGGATCGTACGGAAGTCCGCCACGGTCACCGTCTCGTTGACGTCGGTGATGCCGTTCATCGACGAGATGCCGATGCGGCGGTACGTCGTGTCGTCGCTGTACCCGTACGCGTTCTTGACCGCGGTCTTGAGGCCCTCGGCCGCGCGGAGCGTGAGGGTGCCCATGTTCTGGCCGGCCCCGCCGAAGTCGAAGGGCATGATCGTCCAGCTGTCGACGGTCAGGCCGGCCGCGGCGCCGCGGTTGATCAGGCTGGTGTCGGGACCGTTGATGCCGGTACCGATGGTGATGTAGACCTTGATGCCCGGGTTGTTGGCCTTGACGGTCTTGAGCGCGTCGATCGTCCGCTGCTGGACCGTCGGGTTGTCGTACGCGGCGGCCTCCAGGTCGATGTCGATCGCCTTGAGGCTGTACGCGTTGATGACCTTCTGGTACGCCGCCGCCAGCTCGCCCGCGCTGGAGCAGGAGCTCTCCAGCTTGTTGCCGCTGTAGCCGCCGAACGACGGGACGATGTCGCCGCCCGCCGCGCGCACGGTGTTGACCGTCTGCTGGTCGACGCCGCCGGTGAGCGGACGGCCGCCGTCCCACTGCGGGTTGCAGTAGCCGTTGCTGAGCACGAACGCCAGGGTGAACCACTTGACGCCGGTCGCGTTCATGATCGTGACCGGGCTGGGCGGGTTGCCCCAGCCGTTGTAGAGGTACGGCGCGACCGCCATGGCACCGGGCGCGGGGGGCGGGGTGTCGCCGCCCCCGCCGCCGGCCGCGGGCGCGGTCCACTTCTGGTTGGCGGTGCCCGTGCAGGTCCAGATCTGGAGCCGGGTGCCGTTGGCCGAGCTGTTGCCCGTGGCGTCCAGGCACTTGTTCGCCTGGGTGCTCACGATGTCGCGGGCCGCGGAGACGGTCCACTTCTGGTTGTTGGCGCCGGTGCAGTCCCAGATCTGGAGCTGGCCGCCGTTGGCGACACTGCCGTCCTTGACGTCGAGGCACTTGCCGAGCGCGCGGACCGTACCGTCGGTGCCGACCGTCCACTGCTGCGCGGCCGAACCGTTGCAGTCGTAGAGCTGAACGGCCGTGCCGTTGGCGGAACTCGCCGCCGCCACGTCGACGCACTTGCCGCCGAGGCCCGTGATGGTGCCGGTCGCCGCCGCGGCGGGGGTGGAGGTGCTCACGATCGAGGCGCCCACCGCGAGCGGCAGGGCCGCCAGGACGGCCAGGGGCTTGAGGAACTTCCGTACGCGCGTCATGAGGCGTTCACCGTCCACTTCTGCGCGGCGGAGCCGTTGCAGGTGTAGATCTGGAGCCGGGTGCCGTTGGCCTGGTTGGCGCTCGGGACGTCCAGGCACTTGTTCGCCTGGATGTTCACGACGTCCAGCGCGGCGGGTGTGGCCCATTTCTGGTTGTTCGCGCCGGTGCAGTCCCAGATCTGGAGCTGCGCGCCGTCGGCGACGCTGCCGTCCTTGACGTCGAGGCACTTGCCGAGCGCGCGGATCGTCCCGTCGCTGCCGACCGTCCACTGCTGCGCGGCGGAGCCGTTGCAGTCGTAGAGCTGGACCGGGGTGCCGTTGGCGGAGCTCGCCGCCGCGACGTCGACGCACTTGCCGCCGAGGCCCTTGATCGCCTTGCCCGTACCGGGGGTGCCGGTGTCGCCGGTGGTGACGCGGACGTAGTCGATGACCATGTACTGGGGGAAGACGGTGCTGCCGTTGGGGTCACCGGGCCAGTAGCCGCCGACCGCCAGGTTCAGGATCATGAAGAAGGACTTGTTGAACACCCAGGCGTCGCCGCCGAGGTCGGCGGGCGTCCTGCGCTGGTAGACGTTGCCGTCCACGGACCAGGTGATGGAGTTCGGGGCCCAGTCGATCGCGAAGGTGTGGAACGCGTCGGCGAACTGCTGGCCGCCCGGGAGGGTGTAGCCGGCGCCGATGCCCTCGGCACCGGAGTAGCCGGGGCCGTGCAGGGTGCCGTGGACGGTGCCGGGCTCGAAGCCGACGTTCTCCATGATGTCGATCTCGCCCTGGGCGGGCCAGCCGCCGCCACCGTTGCCGAGCATCCAGAAGGCGGGCCAGATGCCCTGGCCGCGCGGGATCTTGATGCGCGACTCGATGCGCCCGTACTGCGCGCTGAACTTGTTGGCGGTGTTCAGCCGTGCCGAGGTGTACTCACACCGGCCGTACCAGCACTGGTAGTTGTTGGGGTTCTCCTTGCGGGCCTGGATGACCAGGTTGCCGGCGCCGTCGAGGGCGGCGTTGTTGGTACCCGAGGTGTAGTACTGCCGCTCGTGGTTGTTGACGTTGTCGCCGGTCTCCAACTGCCACTTGCTGCCGTCCACGCCGGAGCCGGCGGGGCCGTTGAAGTCGTCGTTGAACGTCACCGCCGCCGCGGCGGCCGGTACCGGTGCGGGG
This sequence comes from Streptomyces sp. SID3212, assembly GCF_009865405.1. GTDB lineage: Bacteria > Actinomycetota > Actinomycetes > Streptomycetales > Streptomycetaceae > Streptomyces. Next base: position 6,266 of record NZ_WWJY01000335.1, read on the forward strand.
GCCGCGGTGGCCGTGGTCGCGGG
>NZ_WWJY01000336.1 GCF_009865405.1 Streptomyces sp. SID3212
CCGGGCGCGGGGGGCGGGCCCGGGACGGTCCGGCCGGCGGTCGGAGGCAGGGCCGGCATGGGCGGCGGTCCCGCGGGGCGGGGCACGGGGTTGCCGCGTGTCCCCCGGGAGTCCCCCCTCGCCTCGCCCCGCGCCTCGTACGTGCCGTCGGTGTCCATGAGCTCCTGCCCCCTGACCAGCCAGGTCCGATCTGTGTACCCGACTCAATGTATGGCCATCGCATGGAATTGACGGGTAGTTGGACGTTCCGCGGTCGCACAGGTGTCGTACCTCGCCCACCCTCCCCCACCCCCCTATGTCCGTCACGGACAAACGACACGCCCGGATCACTACCGAACGGCGCATGCCCGGGTGGGTGTCGCGCGCCTAGCCTGCGGGGAAGCGCCGCGTCCACGTCCGAGTCCGGAGCATCGCCGGAGCACCCCCCAGGAGCCCCTCATGACCGCCATCCCGCAGGAGCGCCGTCTTCTCACCGCCATTCCAGGACCCAGGTCGCTGGAGTTGCAGGCCCGGCGCTCCGCCGTGGTCGCCGCCGGGGTGGCGTCCACGCTGCCCGTGTTCGCCGCGCGCGCCGGGGGCGGGGTCCTGGAGGACGTGGACGGGAACCGGCTGATCGACTTCGGGTCCGGGATCGCGGTCACCACGGTCGGCGCCAGCGCCGAGGCCGTCGTGCGCCGGGCCACCGCGCAGCTCGCGGACTTCACCCACACCTGTTTCATGGTCACGCCGTACGAGGGGTACGTGGAGGTCTGCGAGCGGCTCGCCGAGCTGACCCCCGGCGACCACGCGAAGAAGTCCGCGCTGTTCAACTCGGGCGCCGAGGCCGTCGAGAACGCCGTGAAGATCGCCCGCAGTTATACGAAGCGGCAGGCGGTGGTCGTGTTCGACCACGCCTACCACGGCCGTACGAACCTGACGATGGCGCTGACCTCGAAGAACATGCCGTACAAGAACGGCTTCGGACCGTTCGCCCCGGAGATCTACCGGGTGCCGGTCGCGTACGGCTACCGCTGGCCGACCGGCCCCGAGAACTGCGGCGCCGAGGCGTCCGCGCAGGCCATCGACCAGATCACCAAGCAGATCGGGGCCCGGAACGTCGCCGCGATCATCATCGAGCCGCTGCTCGGCGAGGGCGGTTTCATCGAGCCGGCCAAGGGCTTCCTGCCCGCGCTGGCGCGGTTCGCGAAGGACAACGGCATCGTGTTCGTGGCGGACGAGATCCAGTCCGGGTTCTGCCGTACGGGCCAGTGGTTCGCGTCCGAGGACGAGGGCGTCGTGCCCGACCTGATCACCACGGCGAAGGGCATCGCGGGCGGCCTGCCGCTCGCCGCCGTGACCGGCCGCGCGGAGATCATGGACGCGGCGCACGCGAGCGGGCTGGGCGGTACGTACGGCGGGAACCCGGTGGCGTGCGCCGCCGCGCTCGGCGCGATCGAGACGATGAAGGAGCTGGACCTCGTCGCGAAGGCCCGGCGCATCGAGGAGATCATGAAGGCCCGGCTCTCCGCGATGAGCGAGAAGTACGACGTGATCGGTGACGTCCGGGGCCGCGGCGCGATGATCGCGATCGAGCTGGTGAAGGACCGGGTCACCAAGGAGCCGGACCCGGAGACGACCGGCGCGCTGGCGAAGGCGTGCCACGCGGAGGGGCTGCTGGTCCTCACCTGCGGTACGTACGGCAATGTGCTGCGCTTCCTGCCGCCGCTGGTGATCGGCGAGGACCTGCTCACCGAGGGCCTGGACATCATCGAGTCGGCGCTCGCCGCGCTCTGAGCGGGCGAAACGGGTGTCATGGTCAGGAGCCGCTGGTCAGGGCGTGTGAAGAAGGTGTGCGAGGGCCATGGCGGCTCTGTTCTCCCGCTGTCCGTCGTCCCCGCCCTGACGTACGGTTCGGGCAGATGAGAGAAACACCCCGCTCGCAGGGGACTGCGGGCGACACCGGTTCGGGGCGTCCCCAGCACCGTTCCGGCCGTGCCTTCGCGCACACCACCGGAGCTTCAGGCTCCGGATCTCCTCACGGATCGGACGGCCGCACGGCCCAAACCCCCCGGGGCGTGCGGCACACCGGTCCTGTCGGCCGCCCTGGAACCACCCCCCCTGTTCCAGGGCGGCCGCTCTCTCGTCCGTCCCGGCAACTCTTCGCGGTCCTCTCCCGCTTCTTCTCGGTCTTCTCCGTTCCGCGCCGTCCGTGGCAGTCCCGGCGCGCGTGGCTCTTCGCGCTGTGCGCGCTCCTCTTCGTGCTCGTCACCTGGCAGGCCGCCGCCGGCGGTCCGGTGCGCCGGGCCGACGAGCGTCTGGAGCTGTCCCTCGCCGGTCACGGCCCCCGGCCCCTCACCGAACTCCTCGCCGATCTCGGCAGTGTGGTCGTCGCCCTGCCCGTCCTGGCACTGGCTCTGGGGTACGTGGTGTGGCGCGGGCGGCGCGACCGGGCCCTGGCCGCCGCGCTCACCATGGTGGCCGTGCCCGTCCTGGTCGTCCCGCTCAAGTTCTGGATCGACCGGCGGGGGCCGCTCACCGACGCCACCGGGTACTACCCGTCGGGCCATACGGCGACGGCGATGGTCGCGTACGGCGCGGCGGCGCTGCTCCTCGCCCCGTACGCGGGCCGGAGACGCACGGCGCCCGTCGCCGTCCTGCTCACCCTGGCGACGGGCACCGGTCTGCTCCTGCGTGGCTACCACTGGCCGCTGGACGTCCTCGGCAGTCTCGCGCTGGGCGGGATGCTGCTGCTTCTGCTGGACCGGGCGCTGCGGGCGGCGGACTCCCGGCGCCCGCAGCGGTCAGGGAAGAAGACGGGCGTCGGCGGTCACGGGAAGTAGGCGTCGAAGTTCCGCGAGAACTCCTGGCCGTTGAACCGGTCCCAGTTGATCGACCAGGTCATCAGCCCGCGCAGCGCGGGCCAGGTGCCGTGGGTCTGGTAGGAACCGCAGTCGGTCTTCTTCGTGAGGCAGTTCAGCGCCTTGTTGACCTCGGTCGGGGTGGTGTAGCCGTTGCCCGCCTGGGTGGAGGCCGGGAGGCCGATGGCCACCTGGTCGGGGCGCAGCGCCGGGAAGACCCGTGACGTGTTGCCGGCCACCGGGAAGCCGGTGAGCAGCATGTCGGTCATGGCGATGTGGAAGTCGGCGCCGCCCATGGAGTGGTACTGGTTGTCGAGGCCCATGATCGAGCCCGAGTTGTAGTCCTGGACGTGCAGCAGGGTGAGGTCGTCGCGCAGGGCGTGGATGACCGGCAGGTACGCGCCGGCGCGCGGGTCCTGACCGCCCCAGGGGCCGGAGCCGTAGTACTGGTAGCCGAGCTGTACGAAGAAGGTCTCGGGGGCCATGGTGAGGACGAAGCCCGCCCCGTACTTGGCCTTGAGGGTCTTGATCGCGGAGATCAGGTTGACGATGACCGGGGTGGTGGGGCTGCGGAAGTCGGTGTCGCCGGTGTTGAGGGAGAGGGAGTGGCCCTCGAAGTCGATGTCCAGGCCGTTGAGGCCGTACTCGTCGATGATCTTCGAGACCGAGGTGACGAAGGTGTCCCGGGCGGCGGTCGTGGCGAGCTGGACCTGGCCGTTGGCGCCGCCGATGGAGATCAGCACCTTCTTGCCGGCCGCCTGCTTGGCCTTGATGGCGGCCTTGAAGTCGGCGACGGACTCGACGTTCGGGCATTCGGCGACCGGGCAGAGGCTGAACCGGATGTCGCCGGAGGTCACCGAGGTGGGCTCGCCGAAGGCCAGGTTGATGACGTCCCACGAGGCGGGGACGTCGGCCATGCGGGTGTAGCCGGAGCCGTTGGCGAAGCTGGAGTGCAGGTAGCCGACGAGGGCGTGCGCGGGCAGGGTCGTACCGCCCCCTCCGCCGCCGCCCGAGGCGCTCGTGGTGGCGGAGACCGCCGGGGAGAGCGCGGAGGCGCCGCCGCTGTTGGTCGCGGCGACCTGGAAGCTGTACGCGGTGGACGCGTTGAGCCCGGAGACGGTCGCGGACGTGCCGGTGACGTCCAGGGCCTTGGTGCCGCCCCGGTAGACGGTGTAGCCGGTGGCGCCGGTGACGGCCGTCCAGGAGAGGCTGACCGAGGACGACGTGACGCCGGTGGACCTGAGGCCGGTGGGGACGGCCGGGGGCTGGGCGGGCGTGCCGCCGGGGCCGACGAGGGTGAGGTCGTCGGCGTAGTAGGCGGGGGTGCCGTACCAGCCGTTGAGGTAGATCGTCACGGACGTGGTGGACGGTCCGGAGCGGAAGCTGGTGGTGAGCTTCTGCCAGTCGGGCGCGGACTGCGTCCAGGTGGAGACGTCGGTGGTGCCGGTGCCGGAGGCGCCGAGGTAGACGTAGCTGCCGCGGACCCAGGAGCTCAGCGTGTACGCGGAGTCGGGCTTGACCGTGACGGTCTGGGAGCACTTGGCGTTGTCGTTGCCCGCGGGCGTGCCGCGCAGGGCGCCGGTGCCGGCGTGGACGGGGGTGGTGACGGCCGCGCCGCTGCCGGCGGTACAACTCCAGCCGCTCAGGCCGGACTCGAAGCCGCCGTTGACGGCGACGTCCACGTCGGCGGCGTGCGCGGTCTGCGCGGTGGCGACGAGGCCGCCCGCGGCGAGCAGGGCCGCCGTGAGGGCGGCCACCAGTCTGGGATACCGGGCAGGACGTCTCGTACGTTCCACAACTGCCTCCGGGCATGGGGGAAATGAGGGGGCGGGTGGCGCACAGCATGGTCCAGACCAATTGGTGTGGTCAAGACCTCTGAGGGCATCGGCCGCGCATCGGCCGCGCCACGCGCCGTTCCCGCTCCCGCCACCCGCCGGACAAGCCCTCAGCCCGCCGCCGCCTCGTGCATCGCCAGCTCCAGCAGCGCCGGGTCGGTCAGGGTGCCCGAGCCGTCCGGCGGGATCAGCCAGCGCACCCCGCCGCCGGCCCGTCCCGGGTACGGCACGACGATCCAGGTCCCGTGGCCCGCGCCGCGCACCCCCGTACCGAGCCAGCGGGTCGCCGTGCCCGGTGGTACGAAGAACCCCATGCGGGAATCGCCGAAGTCGGCGAGGACCGGGCCCGGCCGGTCGACGAGCCGGGTGAGCACGTCGAGCGTCGGATAGCCCAGCTCCCCCGGCAGAATCAGCACGTCCCAGCGCCGGCCGGCCGGCAGCAGCGCCACCCCGAGCGGGCTGCGCTCCCACTCCCACCGGCAGGCATCGGGATCCGGTGCCACCGATACCAGCCACTCCACCGCGCTCTTGGCCCCCGAGCCAGTCATCTGTCCGGCCTCCCATCCGTGTTGTTGGACAGTACGTCCATACGGGGAGAGACACAGGTGGCGCCCGATGATGACGCGGGTTCGGCGGGCCAATTGAAACGCGCGGCCCAACCTACTGACGGCGCAACCGAATTGCGAGTCGGCGGGCGTCGCGGGTCGGGCGGCGCGCGGCTCAGCTGTCGAAGCCGAGTCCCAGCCGGTCCATGGTCCGCAGCCACACGTTGCGCCGCCCGGCGTGTGCGTCGGCGCGGGCCAGCGACCACTTGGTGAGGCCGATCCCGGCCCACGCGGCGGGTTCCGGCGGGAACGGCAGCGGTTTGGTGCGCACCATCTCCAGCTCGGTGCGTTCGGTCCGCTCCCCCGCCAGCAGGTCGAGCATCACCTCCCCGCCGAAGCGGGTGGCGCCGACCCCGAGGCCGGTGTATCCGGCGGCGTACGCGACCCGGCCGTCGTACGCCGTACCGAAGAAGGCCGAGAAGCGCGAGCAGGTGTCGATCGCCCCGCCCCAGGCGTGGCTGAAGCGGATCCCCTCCAGCTGCGGGAAGCAGTGGAAGAAGTGGGAGGCGAGGGTCAGGTAGGTCTCGGGGCGGTGGTCGAGGGCGGCGTCGAGCCGGCCTCCGTACGGGTAGATGGCGTCGTAACCGCCCCACAGGATCCGCTGGTCGGCGGTGATGCGGAAGTAGTGGAACCGGTTCGCGCTGTCGCCGAGGCCCTGGCGGTTGCGCCAGCCCACGGAGGCGAGTTGGGCGTCCGTCAGCGGCTCGGTCGTCAGAGCGTAGTCGTACACCGGCACCGTGTACGGCCGCACCCGCCTGACCAGCGACGGGAAGACGTTGGTGCCGAGGGCGACCCGGCGGGCGAAGACCCGTCCGTACGGGGTGCGGACCGCCATGCCGGTGGCCGTGCGGGCCAGTTCCAGGCCGCGGGTGTTCTCGTAGATCCGTACGCCCAGGCCGGTGACGGCCCGCTTGAGGCCCCACACCAGCTTCGCCGGATGCAGCATGGCCACCCCGTGGGGGTCGTGCAGCCCGCCCAGGAACGTCGGCGAGTCGACCTCGGCCCTGACCGCGTCCCGGTCCAGCAGTTCGAGCCCGGTGGCGCCGGACTTCACCGCCGCCTCGTACGTCTCGCGCAGGTCGGCCAGCTGGTACGGCTCGGTCGCCACGTCGATCTCGCCGCTGCGCTCGAAGTCGCAGTCCAGGGAGTAGCGGGCGACGGCCGCCTCGATGGCGTCGAGGTTGCGGGCCCCCAGCTCTTCGAGGGTCGCCAGCTCGCCGGGCCAGCGGGCGAGGCCGTTGCTGAACCCGTGGGTGAGGGAGGCGGCGCAGAAGCCGCCGTTGCGGCCCGAGGCGGCCCAGCCCGCCTCGTGGCCCTCGATCAGGACGACGTCACGGTCCGGGTCGCGCTCCTTGGCGAGGAGCGCGGTCCACAGCCCGCTGTACCCGCCGCCGATGACCAGCAGGTCGCAGCGCTCGTCGCCGGTGAGGGCGGGCAGGGCTCCGGGGCGGCCGGGGTCGTCCAGCCAGTACGAGAGGGGCTGCGCGTCGGACAGTGAGGCGGCGGCGGTACGCATGGCGCTTGGGGCCATGTCTTCCAACTCCCTCGGAGTTTCCAGGTGGTGGAGCTTCCAGGTGGTGGAGCTTCCAGGTGGTGGAGCTTCCAGGTGGTGACATTCGAACGGCGGACGGACTGCTCAGGTGGTCGCGGCTGTCCTGCGCCGGCGGTTGCTGATCAGCTGTCCCGCGCCCACCAGCGCTACGGCAATGATGAACATCGCCGTGCCGATCACGTTGATCTGCACCGGCGTGCCGCGCTGCGCCGAGCCCCAGACGAACATGGGGAAGGTGACGGTCTGCCCGGCGTTGAAGTTGGTGATGATGAAGTCGTCGAACGACAGGGCGAACGCGAGCAGCGCGCCCGCCGCGATGCCGGGCGCGGCGATCGGCAGGGTGACCCGTACGAACGTCTGCACCGGCCCCGCGTAGAGGTCGCGGGCCGCCTCTTCGAGCCGGGGGTCCATGGACAGGACCCGCGCCTTGACGGCCGTCACCACGAAGCTGAGGCAGAACATGATGTGCGCGATGAGGATGGTCGTGAAGCCCAGCTGCGCGCCCAGGTTGAGGAAGAGCGTGAGCAGCGAGGCTGCCATGACCACCTCGGGCATCGCCATCGGCAGGAAGATCAGCGAGTTGATCGCGCCGCGCGCCCGGAAGCGGTAGCGGACCAGCGCGAAGGCGATCATCGTGCCGAGGACGGTGGCGCCGATCGTGGCGAAGGTGGCGAGCCTCAGCGAGAGGCTCAGCGAGCCGCACAGGTCGGCCACCCCGCAGGGGTCCTTCCAGGCGTCCAGGGAGAAGGTCTGCCAGGAGTAGTTGAAGCGCCCCTGGGGCTTGTTGAACGAGAAGACCATCACGACGACGTTCGGGACGATCATGTACGCGAGCGTCAGCAGGCCCGCGATGACGACCAGGTTCCGCCTGATCCAGCGAACAGCACCCATCAGAGCAGTTCCTCCGTCCCCGCGCGGCGGATGTAGAAGGTGACCATCAGCAGGACGACGGCCATCAGGATGAAGGACAGCGCGGCGGCCGTCGGGTAGTCGAGGACCCGCAGGAACTGCGTCTGGATGACGCTGCCGATCATCTTGGTGTCGGTGGAGCCGAGCAGTTCCGCGTTGACGTAGTCGCCGCTCGCCGGGATGAAGGTGAGCAGCGTGCCGGAGACGACGCCCGGCAGGGAGAGCGGGAAGGTCACCTTGCGGAAGGTGGTCAGGGGCCGGGCGTAGAGGTCGCCCGCGGCTTCGTGGAGCCGGCCGTCGATCCGCTCCAGCGAGGTGTAGAGCGGCAGGATCATGAAGGGCAGGAAGTTGTACGTCAGACCGCAGACGACCGCCATCGGCGTGGCGAGGACGCGGTCGCCCTCGGTCCAGCCGAGCCAGCTGGTGACGTCCAGGAGGTGCAGCGAGTTGAGGACGCCGACGACCGGGCCGCCGTCGCTGAGGATCGTCTTCCAGGCGAGGGTGCGGATCAGGAAGCTGGTGAAGAACGGCGCGATGACCAGGACCAGCACCAGGTTGCGCCAGCGGCCCGCCTTGAAGGCGATGAGGTACGCGAGCGGGTAGCCGAGCAGCAGGCACAGGATCGTCGCCGTGCCCGCGTACAGCAGGGAGCGCACGAACTGGGGCCAGTACTCCTGGAGCGCGTCCCAGTACGTCTGGACGTGCCAGGTGACCTCGAAGCCCGCTTCGAGCGACCCGGTCTGCACGGACGTGGAGGCCTGGTAGACGAGCGGCAGGGCGAAGAAGACCAGCAGCCAGAGGATGCCGGGCAGGAGCAGCCAGTACGGGACGAGCCGTTTGCGCCGGGAGACCTTGTGGAGGGGGATCCCGTCGGGCCCCGCGGCCGGCGGGGCGGGCGGGCCCGGGGGCGCGGGCGGTGCTTCGGTGGCGGTCACGAGGCCTCCCCGTCCGCCGTCTCCGTACCGTCGGCGCCCGTCGTCCCGGCGAGCGCGGACTGCGCGGCGTCCAGGCCGAAGGTGTGTGCCGGGTTCCAGTGCAGGACGACGTCGGCGCCGGCCACCAGGCGGGTGTCCCGCTCGATGTTCTGCGCGTACACCTCCAGTCCCGCACCGGCCGGGCTGTCGATCACGTACTGCGTCGAGACGCCGATGAAGCTGGAGTCCACGATCCGGCCCGTGACACGGTTGCGGCCGTCGGGGATGGTCCCGGCGTCGTCCGCGTGCGCGAGGGATATCTTCTCGGGGCGTACGCCGACGAGGAGCGTGCCGCCGCTGGTGGTCGGCGCGGAACACCGGCCCGCCGGGAGCACCAGCTTGGCGCCGCCGACCGTCACCACCACATCGCCGCCGTTCTTCTCGGCGACCTCGGCCTCGATGAGGTTGGACGTGCCGAGGAAGTTGGCGACGAAGGTGGTGTGGGGGTTCTCGTACAGGTCGGCGGGGCTGCCCAGCTGCTCCACCACCCCGCCGTTCATCACCGCGACCGTGTCGGCCATCGTCATGGCCTCCTCCTGGTCGTGGGTGACGTGGATGAAGGTGATGCCGACCTCGGTCTGGATCCGCTTGAGCTCCAGCTGCATCGTGCGGCGCAGCTTGAGGTCGAGGGCGCCGAGCGGCTCGTCGAGCAGCAGCACCTGCGGGTGGTTGATCAGCGCGCGGGCGACGGCGACGCGCTGCTGCTGGCCGCCGGAGAGTTGGTGGGGCTTGCGCCGGGCGAAGTCACCGAGCTGGACGAGGTCGAGCATGTCGCCGACCTGCTTGCTCACGGACTTCACTCCGCGGCGGCGCAGCCCGAAGGCGACGTTCTCGTAGATGTCGAGGTGCGGGAAGAGCGCGTAGCTCTGGAAGACGGTGTTGACGGGGCGCTTGTACGGCGGCAGGTCGGTGACGTCCTTGTCGCCGAGGAAGACCGAGCCGGTGGTCGGTTCCTCCAGTCCCGCGATCATCCGCAGGGTGGTGGTCTTGCCGCAGCCGGAGGCGCCGAGGAGCGCGAAGAACGAGCCCTGGGGCACGGTGAGGTCGAGCGGTTTGACGGCGTGGAAGGAGCCGTACGTCTTGCTGATCCCGGTGAGGCGGACGTCGTCGCCGCCGTGGCCGGTGGGTGCGGTCTCTGTCATGGGTCACGATCCCGGGGGCTGGGAGGGAGTGGGCGGGGCGGGGCGCGGTGCTCAGGGCCTGCGGCTCAGGCGCCGATGAGCTTGGCGAACTTCCCCTCGTACGCCGTCTCCTCCTTGCTGCTGAGGGAGCGGAAGGCGTGCGAGGCGGCGGCCATGGCCGCGTCCGGGAGGATCAGGGTGTTGTCCGCCATCGCCTTGTCGATCTTCGTCAGCTCCGCGCGGACCCCGTCCACCGGACAGACGTAGTTGATGTACGCGGCCAGCTGGGCGGCGATCGGCGGCTGGTAGTAGTGGTCGATGAGCTTCTCGGCGTTGGTCTTGTGCCGCGCCTTGGCCGGGACCAGCAGGTTGTCGCTGGAGATGATGTAGCCGCTCTCCGGGATGGTGAACTTGATGTCCGGGTTGTCCGCCTGGAGCTGGACGATGTCCCCTGCCCAGGCGACACAGGCCGCGATGTCGCCCTTGTCGAGGTCGGCGGTGTAGTCGTTGCCGGTGAAGCGGCGGATCTGCTGGTTGTCGACGCCCTTCTGTAGCCGGGCGATCGCCGCGTCGAAGTCGTCGTCCGTGAACGACCCGGGGTCCTTGCCGAGGTCGAGGAGGGTCATCCCGACGGAGTCGCGCATCTCGGAGAGGAAGGCGACCCGCCCCTTGAGCGCCGGGTCGTCCAGCAGCTGGCTGACGGACTCGACCTTGCGGCCCTTGGTCGCCTTGGCGTTGTAGGCGATGACGGTCGGGATACCTGTCCAGGGGTACGAGTAGGCCCGGCCCGGGTCCCAGTCGGGCATGCGGAACTGCTCGGCGAGGTTCGCGAACGCGTGCGGCAGGTTCGAGGGGTCGAGTTTCTGCGCGTACCCGAGCCTGATCATGCGGGCGGCCAGCCAGTCGGTGACGCATATGAGGTCACGGCCGGTGTCCTGGCCGGCCGCGAGCTGCGGCTGGATCTTGCCGAAGAACTCGACGTTGTCGTTGATGTCCGCCGTGTACTTCACCGCGATCCCGGTGCGCCGGGTGAAGGCCTCCAGCGTCGGGTAGTGCTTCTCGTCCTCGCTGGTGTCCATGTACTCGGTCCAGTTGGAGAAGACGACCCGCTTCTCCTTCTCCGAGTGGTCCGTCGTCGCCGGGCCGTCCTCGTCCCGCTTGGCGGGCGGGATCCCGCAGGCGCTCAGAGCGGCGAGGCCGCCGACGGTGAGCGCGCCGACCCCGGTGGCGCGCAGCAGCGAGCGGCGGGAGAGGGCGCCCCTGCCGCTGGTCAGGGTGCGCCGCATCGCGGCCCGTTGGGCGGCCGACGGACGGTCGGGCTCGTACTGCTCCATGCGCTGTGCCCTTTCGGGTGGGTGGTAACGGCCGGATCCGCGGGGCAGCCGCTAGGCGCGGTCTCCGAAGATCGTGCGGTGCCAGTCCTTCCGTGCGACCGCGGTGTTGTCGAACATCACGTGCTTGATCTGCGTGTATTCCTCGAACGAGTACGCGGACATGTCTTTGCCGAAGCCGCTGGCCTTGTAGCCGCCGTGCGGCATCTCGCTGATGATCGGGATGTGGTCGTTGACCCAGACGCAGCCGGCCTGGATCTCCCGGGTGGCGCGGCCCGCGCGGTAGACGTCACGGCTCCAGACGGAGGCGGCGAGTCCGTACGGGGTGTCGTTCGCGAGGGCGAGGCCTTCGTCGTCGGTGTCGAAGGGCAGGACGACCAGGACGGGGCCGAAGATCTCGGCCTGGACGACCTCGCTGTCCTGCGGGGCATCGGCGATCAGGGTGGGCCGGTAGTAGGCGCCGTCCTGGAACGCGCCGCCCGGTGCCTCGCCGCCGGTGACCACACGCGCGTAGCCGCGGGCCCGGTCGACGACGGCCGCGACGCGGTCGCGGTGGGCGTGGGTGATCAGCGGGCCCAGGTCGGTGGCCGGGTCGGCGGGATCGCCCAGGCGGACGGTCTCCATGAGCGCGGCGACCCCGCTGACGAACGCGTCGTACAGGGGGCGCTGGACGTACGCGCGGGTGGCGGCGGTGCAGTCCTGGCCGCCGTTGATGAGCGCCCCGGCGACGGCGCCGTGGACCGCGGCCTCCAGGTCGGCGTCGTCCAGGACCAGGAAGGGGGCCTTGCCGCCGAGTTCGAGGTGGAGGCGGGTGACGGTGGCGGCGGCGATCTCGGCGACCCGCTTGCCGACGGGCGTGGAGCCGGTGAAGGAGGTCATCACGACGTCGGGGTGGGCGACGAGCCGCTCCCCCGCGTCCCGGCCCGCGCCCGAGACGATGTTGATCACCCCGTCGGGCAGTCCGGCCCGCTGGGCGGCCTGGGCGAACATCAGCGAGGTGAACGGCGTGATCTCGGCGGGCTTGAGGACGATGGTGTTGCCCGCGGCGACGGCCGGGAGGATCTTCCAGGCGGCCATCTGGAGCGGGTAGTTCCAGGGGGCGATCGAGCCGACGACCCCGAGGGCCTCACGGCGTACGTAGGAGGTGTGGTCGGCGCTGTACTCCCCGGCGGAGACGCCGTCGAGGTGGCGGGCGGCGCCGGCGAAGAACGCGGTGTTGTCGATCGTGCCCGGGACGTCGAACTCGTTGGCGAGCCTGATCGGTTTGCCGCACTGGAGCGACTCGGCGTACGCGAAGTCCGCGGCCTGCTCGGTGAGGACGGCGGCCAGGCGGTGCAGGGCGTCGGAGCGCTCGCTGGGAGTGGCGGCCGACCAGGCGGGGAAGGCGGCGCGCGCGGCGGCGACGGCGTCGTCCACGTCGGCGGTGCCCGCCAGTTCGTACGTGTGGATCACTTCGCCGGTCGCCGGGTCGGTGACCGCCTGCGTACGCCCCGAGGTGCCGGGGCGCAGCCGGCCCCCGATGAACTGCGCGCCGGCCGCGAAGCGGTCCCGCACCTGGAAGCGGTTGCCCATGACGCTCTCCGATGTTCCGGCCGACGTTCCGGCGGTGCCCCCGTACCGGCGGTTCCGCACGCCGGTCGTGGTTACCAGTCGTTGTCCGGCTTCAATTGAGTGCCGATCCTGACAGAGCACGTCCACCTCAACAAGGGATTCCGTTGTTGCCTTTTGGTTACGCGACGGAATCGGTGGACCGTGTGTCGTGTCAGGGGGCTGATCGCCGTACGGAGTGTCCGTGGTGACCGGCAGAATCCCGTGCATGGGAGAACACACGGGGAGCCCGGAGCACATGGAGCACACAGGGAGCACGATCCGCACGGCCGCCGACCTGGTCGCGCGGGCGGAGCGCGGCGAGACGGTGAAGTATCTGCGCTTCTGGGGGCACACACCGAAGGCGGACGGCACGCCGGGTGCCAGCTGTCTCAGCCAGTGGTGGCATTCGCCGTTCACGGTGGACGGGGTGGAGTACGCCACGGCCGAGCACTGGATGATGGCGGCGAAGGCCCGGCTCTTCGAGGACCCGGAGGCCGAGCGCGAGGCCGTGGCGGCGGCGCATCCGGCCCTGGCCAAGAAGGCGGGGCGCCTGGTGCGCGGCTTCGACCAGGCGGTCTGGGAGCGCGAGCGGTTCGGCGTGGTGGTGGAGGGCAGTGTGCACAAGTTCGGGCAGGACCCCGCGCTGCGGGAGTTCCTGCTGGGCACGGGCGGGCGGGTGCTCGTCGAGGCCAGCCCCAGGGACCGGATCTGGGGCATCGGACTGTCGGCGGGGGACGAACGGGCGGCAGACCCCGCCCGGTGGCGGGGCCTGAACCTGCTGGGTTTCGCCCTGATGGAGGCGCGGGAACGGCTCCGGTCCTGAAGGTTCTTAAGATCCTGAGGGTTACGAGGTCGTCCCGCGGCCGGAAGTCACGGCGTCACGAGCACCACGGACGAGGTGGAGAACGGGTCCTCGTCGGTGAAGTCCGAGCCGTCCTCACTGTTGACCACCCAGATGAGGAGGGCGAGGAACACCGCGCCGAGCACGGTGGCGACGGCGCCGAGGATGATCCCCGCCAGCGCCACACCCCCGTTGGTCGCCTCGCCCCTGCGGGCCTTGCCGCGGCCGATGACGCCGAAGATCAGGGCGAGGACACCGAGGAGGATCCCGACGCCCCAGAAGCAGCCGACGACCAGCGCGACGATGCCGAGCACCAGGGCCGTGACACCCATCCCGTTGGAGGGGGCCTGCTGCCAGCCGCCCGCTCCGTAGCCGGGGTACGGGGCGACGTAGCCGCCGGTGGAGTACCCGGCGGGGTAGCCGGTGTGCGTCGCCCCGGTGGGCGCTCCCGCCGGGTAGCCGTAGCCGGCCCCGGTGTCGTGGGTCCCGCCCGCACCCGTGGGGTACGGCGGGCCGTACGGAGCGCCGGGCTGCGGCGGGACGGTCCCGGGCGGGGCGCCGGGGTAGCCGTACG
>NZ_WWJY01000337.1 GCF_009865405.1 Streptomyces sp. SID3212
AGCGGGCACGCCGCCACCTCACCCGGGGCGCGTACGACGCCGCGACCCGGGAGGTCCGGCGGGTGCAGTCCGGCTGGGCACAGTCCTATCTCCCCTTCGCGGACCTCGTTCTCACCCTGGCGCCGTCCCCAGGGTCCGCCTCCGACGCCCGGGGGAGTGGGGAGAACCGGGGGAGTGGGGAGGACCGGGGGAGTGGGGAGGACCGGGGGAGCGAGGACGATCAGTACCGTCGTGTCCTGGACCTGAACCACGCCGAGACCGAGACCCGGTTCCGCCTCGGCACGGTCGGTGTGTGCCAACGGGTGTTCGTGTCCGCACCCGACTCGGTGCTCGTCGTCTCGATCGAAGCCGACGCGCCCCTGGACGTCACCGCCGAGCTGACCACCCCCCTCGCGCTCCTGCGGCGCGAGACGGATGACCACACGGTGGAACTCCGCTTCCGGATGCCGTCCGACGTACCACCACCGCACGAACCCGATCACCCGGTCGTATGGTCCGCGTCACCCGGCGACGCGCTGCGCGGCGCCGTCCACGCCCGCTTCACCCACAACGGGGCCGCCGCCCCACCGCCGGACACCGCCGCGCTGAACGCGCGATCGGCGACCCGGCTCGACCTCGTCGTCACGACGGCCACCACCTTCGGCGGGATCGGACGACCGACGCGCACGGACGACGCACTGGACGCGGCGGCCAGGACGGCCGAAGCGGCGCTCCGGCTGGGCGTCCCGGCCCTTCGCGTACGCCACCGAGCCGATCACACGGCACGGTACGGCCGCGTCGCGCTGCGGATCGGGGGCGGTTCCGGCGACCCGGAGAGGGCGGACGACGAAGCGCCGGCCGCCACCTGGCACCGGGTGACGGCGGCCGGCGAAGGGGACGTGCTCGCCGACGACCCGGGGCTCGCCGTGCTGCTGTTCCACTACGGCCGGTACCTGCTGCTCGCCTCCTCGCGTCCCGGCGGCCTGCCCGCCACCCTGCAAGGGCTGTGGAACACCGAACTGCGCGCGCCGTGGAGTTCGGGCTACACCCTGAACATCAACACCGAGATGAACTACTGGGCGGCCGGCGTCACCGACCTCGCCGAATGCGCCGCCCCGCTGCTCGACCTCGTGGAGGCACTCGCCGTCACGGGTGCCGTCACCGCACGCGAGCTGTACGCGTCACCCGGATGGGTCGCCCACCACAACACCGACGCGTGGGCCTACACACCGCCGGTCGGCACGGGGGACGCCGACCCGGCCTGGGCCTTCTGGCCGATGGCCGGAGCCTGGCTGTCGCTCGAACTGGCCGACCTGGTGCGGTTCGGCCACCCCGAACTGCTCGATCGGGTACGGCCGTTGCTGCGCGGAGCCGCCGAGTTCGCGCTCCACCGGCTCGTTCCCGCCGGCGACGGGACGCTGGGCACCAGCCCGTCCACCTCACCGGAGAACCACTTCCGCACCCCCGGCGGCGGCGTCAGCGCGGTGGGACGGTCGTCCGCGATGGACCTCGGCCTGGTCGCCGCCCTGTTCGACGCCGTCGCCGAGTTCGCGTCCGGCGACAGTACGGACGAGCTGCTCACCCGCGTGCGGCACGCGCGGGCGATGATCCCCGGCCCCTCCACCGGGCGGGACGGCCTGATCACCGAATGGCGCGACGACCCGGTGGGGGCGGAGCCGTACCACCGTCATCTCAGCCACCTCTGGCCGCTCCACCCCGGGCCCGGTCTCCCCCCGGACCTGCACCCGAACGCCGCCGCCTCGATCGACGCCCGAGGGGACGAGTCGACCGGCTGGTCCCTCGCCTGGCGGATCGCGCTGCGCGCCCGCCTCCGGCAGCCGGAACAGGTCGCCGACCTCGTCCGGCTGATGCTGCGCCCCGCCCCGGCCGACCAGGTCGGCCAGCGCGCGGGCCTGTACCCCAACCTCTTCGCCGCACACCCCCCGTTCCAGATCGACGGCAACCTCGGGTACGTCGCTGGTATCGCCGAGGCGCTCCTCCAGAGTCACACCGGCTGGATCGAGCTGCTTCCCGCCGTCCCCCCGGCCTGGACGCGTGGAGCGGTACGGGGCCTGGTCGCCCGCCCCGGCGTGCGCGTCGACCTCGTCTGGGACGCCGACGCACACGGCCGTCCCGCGCTCACCACCGCGACCCTCACCCCGCGCGGCGCGCACGCGCGGGCACCGGTCACCGTCGTCGCGCACGGCCGCCGTACCACCGTCGACCTGACACACGGAGCCGTCACCCTCGACGGCCGGCACCTCGCAAGGAGAACGACGAGCTGATGACCGTACCGACCACCACCGCGCCCCGCCACGTCGTCGAGGTGACCGCCCACGGCGCGGACCCCACGGGCCTGCGCGACTCCTCGCCCGCCGTACGGGACGCGATCGCGGCGGCACGGCGAGCGGGCGGCCCCGTGACGATCCGCTTCGCGCCCGGGACCTATGCCTTCCGGGCGTCGTCGGCGGTACGCCGTGAGCTGTACGTCTCGAACACCGTCGGTGCCGATCCCCGCTACCGCGAGAAGTCCGTCGGGATCCTGCTGGAGGGATTCGAGGACGTCGAGATCGACGGCGGCGGCGCTCTGTTCGAGTACCACGGCCGTCAGACGACGATCGCCGTCATCGACTGCGAGCGGGCCGAACTGCACGACTTCGCCGTCGACATGGTGCAGCCGACCGTCGTGGAGGTGACCGTACGGGAGACCGGCGTCGCCGGAGGCAGGCCGTTCCGCCTGGTCTCGGTGCCGCCGGGGACCGATGTCCGTCCCCACGGCCGGACCGTGACCTGGCGGGGGGAGACCGACCCGGCCGGCGGCGATCCGGCGTGGACCGGGGAGGGGGCGCTCGACTACTGCCAGGTGCTCGACCCCCGGGTGAACCGGACCCGGCGGACGGAATGCCCGCTCTTCGACCACGTGGAACGTGTCACCGCGACGCCCGGCGGCCTGCGTGTCGACTACCGGGCGGACGCTCCCGTACCGGACGACGAGGGGCTGGTCTACCAGCTCCGGCACACCGACCGGGACCATCCGGGGGTTTTTGTCCTGGAGAGCGGGTACGCCCGGTTCCACGACGTGCGCTTCGGATACCTGCATGGGTTCGGACTGCTGGCGCAGAGCGGCGGCGACCTCCTCGTACAGAACTGTGTCTTCGCCACGCGGGAGGGCACGGGCCGGACCACGGCCGGTTTCGCCGACTTCGTGCAGGCGTCCGGCCTCAGGGGCCGGGTCGTGGTGGAGGACTGCCGCTTCGACGGCGCGCACGACGACGCGATCAATGTGCACGGTCTCTATCTGCGGGTCGACCGCGTGGACGGCGACGCGCTGGAGCTGAGCTACCCCCACCCGGAGACGGCCGGCTTCCCGCAGTTCGCGGCCGGCGAGCGGTGCGAGATCGTACGGGTGGACGACGGCACCGTCCTCGCGACCGACGTGGAGGTGCTGGGTGTCGACGGGCCGAGCGGACGGGACCACGCGCACGACCTGACGCGGATGCGGATCCGGTGCGCCGGGCCGCTGCCCGACGCCGTCGCCGCCTCGGCGCCCGGGGAGTTGGCCGTGGAGAACATCACCCGCACGCCGGCCGTGACCGTACGGCGCTCGACCTTCCTGAACCTGCCGACCCGCGGGGTCCTCGTGTCGACCCGCAAGCCGGTCCTCATCGAGGACTGCGTGTTCTCGGGTCTCGGTATGGCCGGCGTCCTGATCACCTGCGAGGCGGGAAGCTACTGGGAGTCGGGGCCGGTGGCCGACTGCACCGTCCGCGGCAACCGGTTCGACGACCTCGGCGGCCCGGCGGTGCAGATCAGCCCTCCGCATTTCCCCGCCGGCGGCAGGTCCGTGCACCGCGGCATCCGGGTGCTGGGCAACCACGTCTCGAACTGCGCGCCGTGGCCGCACGACGGCGACAAGGGCCGGGGGCCGGGCGGGGAGGGCGGCCACTGGATCGTGGACGCGACGAGCGTCGACGGTCTCGTCGTCATCGACAACACGGCGGCCACGGGCAGCCTTTCGGTGCGGCTCGACCACTGCCCCGGCGCGGAGGTGGGCGCGGGGTCCGGCAGCCCGGTCCGCGTCAGCCCGGCCGGTGCGGCCGACGGGGCCGATGGGGCCGACGCGGCCGGGCTGTCAGCCGGGGTCCGGCGTCAGAACTGGTCGTAGTTGTAGTTCTGGGCGTACTGCGGGACCCAGACCTCGGGCCACGGGGCGGTGGCGCTGCCGCAGGCGCCCAGCACGGTCTGGGAACGCCGTCCCGTGTCGCGCATGCACTGCCCGGTGGTCGCCTCGACGATCTCCCAGCGGTTCGCGTCCTGCGGGGTCGCGCGGTGGTTCCAGGTGAAGGTGGAGCAGCCGGGGCCGGTCGTCAGAATGAGCGGAGCGCCGGGGGTGGGGCCGCCGCCCTGGGGTCCGAGGCAGTACACCCCGAAGGCACCGATGGTGAAGTTGCCGTTGCCCAGGCTCTGGAAATGGAAGCGCTGGTGGAGTTCGCCCTTGCAGTCGAAGGTCTGGACGACGGTGCCGCGTTGGGGGCGGCCTCCGCCGCGGAGGTCGAGACACTTCCCGCTGCCGGCCGCCCGCAGGTCATAGGTGGCGGCGTTGCGGAAACTCGTCGTGTAGCGCATGCCGGGGTTCTCGGCGGCCTGCGCCGCGGTGGGCAGGAGCAGGCTGAACAGTCCGACGAGGACGGCTGCAACTGTGCGCCCGCCGAGGTGACATAACTTCCGAACCACGTGATCTCTCCTGTTTCCTGGGGGCGTTGTCGCCCAGGAACCCACCGTAGTTCACGGTATGCCGGATGTATGACGTTTGGTGAGGAACCACCCTCGCGGAGGCCGGCGGTCGGGCGGGGCGAGGTATCTGCGCGAGGGACCCGAACGGACAGGCGTGCGAGGCCCGTTGGGGGGGCAGACGGGGGAGACACGAACGGGACGAGCCGAAGAGAAGAGTGTGAGACCGATGACCTTGCCCAACTACCCGCAGCAGTCGGCCCCCGACGGGCAGCTCCACACCGAACCGGCCCCCGCGCGGAGCAACGGCCTCGCGGTCGCGGCCCTGGTTCTGGGGATCGCCGCGTGCGTGTTGTTCTGGACGGTCATCGGGGGAATCCTGCTGGGCCTGGCGGCGATCGTGACCGGCGTCATCGGTGCGCGCCGCGCTCGGGCTGGCCGGGCGCCCCGCCGCACGATGGCCATCGTGGGCGCGGTGCTGGGCGCCCTGGGGCTGATCGTCTCCGCGGTGATCGTCACCGTCGGTGTGTCGCTCCTGAACTCGGACGAGTTCAAGGACTTCAACGACTGCGTGCAGCACGCGAACACCCAGTCCGAGAAGGACAAGTGTGCGGACGACTACTCGGACGACGTCAACAACTGAACACACTGAACGCACTGAATGCATGTCGCCCGGCACCCCCGCCGCTCAGGACGGGGGTGCCGGGCGATCAGTAGGTCACGGGCACTCGGGGGGCGCCGGGGTGACGTTCTCGACCCAGCGGGCGGCGACCCAGCCGGGCCTGCCGAGCAGCTTGTACCAGCGGGGGTTGCCGCCCACGACCTCACCGTGGGACTTCTTGCATTCCAGGTCGATGACGGTGCCGTACGGGATGGAGCCGATGGGCGGCCTGCTGGTGTCCGGGGTCGGCCGTACGTTGACGGCCGGCCTCGCGATGACCCGGCCCTTGTGCACGATGGCGACGGCGGGGCCGGCCTGCGTGGTGGAGGACTCCGGGCCCGGGTCCGACGAGTGGCCCGTGGCGACGGCGGGGGCGGCCAGGGCCGTCCCCGCCAGCAGAACCCCGGCGAGCACGGAGATGGCCCGGTGCCCGATGGTCGGTGCGCTCATGACGGTTTCCTCTTGCTGTCGATGAACTCCGGGCCTCTGTCCCCGGCTGGATACCTTCATGGCACGGGCGCGCCCCGGTGCGGCCCGTTCCCGCCCGGGAAACGCCCTTTCTCACCCGATCGGCCCCATCGGGTGGGCCGCCCGGCCCAATGCCGCGACGGCCCGGGTGGCGATGCTCCGCACGTCGTGGTGATATGGCCGGTTGGGCCGTACGTACCGCGTTGCTCGACCTGTCGCCGCCATCGACCTCATCGTCGCGGGCGTCACGACCCGCCCACCCGTCGCCCGGCCACTCCTCAGGGGCGTGTGGGGAGGTGCTGCGCGCCGATCACGGAGAGCAGCTGGAGCTTTTCGTGGCTCTCGCTGCCGGGTGTGGCGGTGAAGATGAGGAGGGCCTGGTCCTGGTCGAGGTCGAAGAGCATCTGGCAGTAGACCTCGATCACGCCGAGTTCGGCGGTCCTGACGCGTTTGAGGTGGCCGCGCTCGGCCGTGATCTCGTGCTCGCTCCAGAGCCGGGCGAACTCGGGGCTGGTGTCGAGGAGCCTCTTGGCCAGGTCGGCGGCCCGGCCGGCGGGGCCTTGGCGGGCGGCGAGGGAGCGCAGGTCGGCCGTGAAGGCGCGGCTGTGCGCGTCGTGGTCCTCGCGCGGATAGATCCGGCGGGCGTCGGGGCGGGTGAACCACCGGTGGAACATGCTGCGGTCGAGGCCGGTGTAGCCGGTCTCGTCGCCGAGCAGCGCGACGGCCGGCGGAGTCTGGAGCAGGGTCTCGCCGAGGCTGGTGACCACCTGCGCCGGGGTGTCCTGGAGCCGGTCGAGCACGCGCATGAGGCCGGTGTCGACGTGTTCCATGCGCAGCTCGCGGGCCGGTGTGGGGTACCCGGCCAGGCGGAACAGGTGGTCGCGCTCGTCCAGCGACAGGTGCAGGCCCCGGGCGATGGCGGCGAGCATGGGTTCGGAGGGGCGGCTGCCGCGGCGCTGCTCCATGCGGCTGTAGTAGTCGGCCGACATGCCGCACAGGGCCGCGACCTCCTCGCGGCGCAGTCCGCCGGTGCGCCGCCGTCTGCCCCGGGGCAGACCCACGTCCTCGGGCTGCAGTGCTTCCCGGCGGGTGCGCAGGAAGTCGGCGAGCTGGTCGCGGTCCATGGTCACTGGGCCGGGGAGGCCGCGGGGAACCCGGTCCGGGTGAGCCGCTCGGCCTCGGCCCAGATCCGCCGTGCCGCGTCGGGATCCTCGGCGGTCTTGTAGAGGGGTTCTTCGGCGGGCCCGCCGGTGAGATGGCCGAAGCCGTCGGGGCCGTAGAAGGCGCCCCCGCGCGCGGCGGGGCTGGTCGCCGCGTAGAGCGTGGGCAGGGCCCCGGTCTCGGGCCACTGGACCAGGAAGGGGAGGACCCTCGGCGCCGCCCGGAAGCTCTTCGTACGCATACTGATCTTGTTGGTGCCCATGTTCCACCCCGAGGTCTGCAAGTTGGTCACCGTCAGGCCCGGGTGCGCGGTGTTGGACACGATGCCCCAGCCGGCGGCGCGGCTGCGCCGGTCCAGTTCGAGCGCGAAGAGCATCTGGGCCAGCTTGGACTGTCCGTACGCCTTCATCGCCTTGTACGTGCCCCGGTACTGCAGGTCGTCCCACTGGAAGGACCCCACACGCGCCGCGAGCGCCGACAGGGACGTCACCCGTGCGGACGCCTCGCGCAGCAGCGGGAAGACGCGGGCGGTCAGTGCGAAGTGGCCCAGGAAGTTCGTTCCGAGCTGCAACTCGAATCCGTCCTGGGTCTCGTGCCGGGTCGGCGGGGTCATGACCGCGGCGTTGTTGATCAGGATGTCGACCGGCCGCCCCTCCGCGAGCAGGGTGTCGCCCAGGGCGCGCACCGACTCCAGGGACGCGAGGTCGAGGTCCCTGATTCTGACCCTGGCCCGCGGGGCCGCACTCCGGATGCGCTCGACCGCAGCCGCGCCCTTGGCCCGGTTACGGACCGGCAGCACCAGCTCCGCCCCCGCCGAGGCGAGCCGTACGGCGATCTGCAACCCCAGCCCGTCACTCGCGCCGGTCACCACGGCCAGCTTCCCGGCCTGGTCGGGGATCTCGTACGTGGTCCTGGCCATATCGATCGGCTCCTTCACACGGCCTGCTGGGACACATCTTGCGTTCCCTCTCAGCCTGCCGGATTCCCGCCACCGTATTCAGGGACAGTTTGTCCGTGGATAACGACGACACCCCAGCGAACTCGCCGGGGATGTCTTCGAAGATCTCGTCCTCGGTGGCCATGTATTCCGCCATGTAGTCACGCCCACCGGCCGCGCCGGTGCGGGCCGCCGGCCCAGGGGCGAGCGGCGGAAGAGGTCAGGCCACCGGGCGACCTCGAAGGACGCGGTCTGATCCGCCGACGCGACCCGGCCGGTTCTCCAGCGCCAGGCCGACCTCGGGCGGCCCGCCCCGTGTCGCCGTCGGGACGACCGGGAGAAGCTGCTCACCGACCACGCCCAGGTGTTGGGGGGCTGCCGATCGCGGAGAGAGCGTGCTGAACCGGGAAGAGGAAGGTCACCGCCACCGTTTCGTGGCGCGGTGCTTGGCGGTGAGGGTCAGGGCCGTCGACGCCAGGCCGATGGCGGTTCCGGCGGCGATGTCCGTCGGGTAGTGGGCTCCGCTGTGGACCCGGCCCAGCGCCACCGCCAGCGCCGGGGGCGTGCAGACAGCTCCGGCACGCGGCCAGATGACCGTGACGGTCGCCGCGAAGGCTATGGCCGCCGCGGTGTGACCCGAGGGGAAGGAGGAGCTGCTCGGCCGCTCCTCCACTTCCTCGTTCGGGATCCATTCCTTCGGCGGGCGGCGCCGCTCGACCAGCTGTTTGCCGACCGTGTTGGACAGCGCCTCCGCCAGGCCCATCGCGGCCAGCCCCGCCCCCGCCGCGGTACGACCCCGCCGCCCGCCC
>NZ_WWJY01000338.1 GCF_009865405.1 Streptomyces sp. SID3212
AACCAAGCCCGTCCGGCGATTGAGGACAACAGAAGCGCAACGGACACCGGGCCAAAGGCTACGCGTCAAGCGTCGCCCGCCAC
Organism: Streptomyces sp. SID3212; assembly: GCF_009865405.1. Classification (GTDB taxonomy): domain Bacteria; phylum Actinomycetota; class Actinomycetes; order Streptomycetales; family Streptomycetaceae; genus Streptomyces. The sequence continues at coordinate 84 of NZ_WWJY01000338.1, forward strand.
GACCTCACCGCCGAAGGCGAAACCGGCCCCGCCCACCCGAAGGGCCTCGCCGCGCCCCCGATGTGGAACGCGTCCACGCCCCCCGCACGCAGCGCCGGCACATGCTCAAGCCGCAACCCACCCCCCACCAACAGACACGCCCCATAGCCCGGCTCCCCCCGCCCCGAAGCGGAGGACTCCGCCAGGAGCGTCGGCAGGCCGCTGTCCACGCCGTCCGGCGAACCCGCCGTGAGGAACGTGTCCAGGCCCGGCAGGTCCGCGAGCTGCTTGCGGAGCGCGTCACGGTCCGCCGCGCGGTCGATCGCGCGGTGGAACGTCCACCGGCACCCGTCCAGCTCCGCCACCAGCCGTTCGACGGTCACCAGGTCCGGCGTCCCGTCCGCGTCGAGGAAGCCGAAGACGAACTCGTCCGCGCCCTCGGCCCGCAGCCCCCGCGCCGCGTCCACGAGCGCGTCCACCCCGTCCGCGCCGCCCGCCGAGAAGCCGTCGGACAGCCGCAGCATCACCCGGAGGGGGATGTCGACGGCGTCCCGGATCTTCGCGAAGGTCTCCCGGGGCGGGGTCAGGCCGTCGGCCGCCATGTCGGTGACGAGTTCGAGCCGGTCCGCGCCCCCGCTCCGCGCGGCGACCGCGTCCTCCGCGTCGAGAGCGATCACCTCCAGGACTGCACGCTTGCTCATCGGGCCCCATTCCTAGGTAGGTGGACAGGTCTAGTCCAATCGCCAGCCTAAGGGGCGCCCCCTCCTCCGCGCATCACCGCATCACGCCATCCGCACCCGTATCTCCCGCATCGTGGCCCCCATGCGGCGCGGGCTCGTGCGTTTCCCGCGCCCCGCCCCCCAGCGGACCCACCGCCGCGCCGATCCCGTACGCCACCCCGAACGACGCCACCAGCGCCAGCACGAACGCGGCCACCCTCACCTTGGTACTCATCGTGATGCCCATGACCGAGAAAATACCCCTCAGGGGTATCCTGTGGATAGGGGTAGGGGGTATACATGAAAAGAGATGAAAGAGATGGACCCGAGTCTGCCGACGACCAAGGAGCCGCCCGTCATGAACCTCGCCCAGGGCAGGAACACGGACACGGCGACCAACACGGCGACCGACACGGACACCGCCGCCCACCCCGCGGCCACCGCCTCCTCCGTCGAGCTCCTCATCGGCGGCATGACCTGCGCCTCCTGCGCCGCCCGCGTCGAGAAGAAGCTCAACCGCATGGACGGCGTCGAGGCCACGGTGAACTACGCCACCGAAAAGGCCAAGGTCAGCTACCAGGGCGACGGCCTCTCCGTACGCGATCTCATCGCCACCGTCGAGGCCACCGGCTACACCGCCCAGGAGCCCGCACCCGAGCCGTCGACCGACCCCGGCGGACCGGAGGACGGCCCGGCGGAAGGCCCGGAGCGCGGCCCGGAGCACGGCCCGGCGGGCACAGAAAAAAGCAGGGACTCCGAGGACCACGCCCTCCGCCCCCTCCGCGCCCGTCTGATCACCGCCGTCCTCCTCGCCCTCCCCGTCATCGCCATGGCGATGATCCCCGCGCTCCAGTTCACCAACTGGCAGTGGCTCTCCCTCACCCTCACCGCCCCCGTCGTCACCTACGCCGCCTGGCCCTTCCACCGCGCCGCGTGGACCAACGCCCGGCACGGCGCCGCCACGATGGACACGCTCATCTCGCTCGGCACGTCGGCCGCGTTCCTCTGGTCGGTGTGGGCCCTGTTCTTCGGTACGGCGGGCATGCCGGGGATGACCCACGCCTTCGAGTTCACCATCTCCCGCTCCGACGGCGCCGGGAACATCTATCTCGAAGCCGCCGCCGGTGTCACCGCGTTCCTCCTGGCCGGCCGCTACTTCGAGGCCCGCGCCAAGCGCAAGGCCGGGGCGGCCCTCCGTACGCTGCTGGAACTGGGCGCCAAGAACGTCACCGTCCTGCGCGACGGCCGCGAAAGCGTCGTCCCCACCAGGCAGTTGAGGGTCGGGGACCGCTTCCTCGTACGGCCCGGCGAGAAGATCGCCACCGACGGCACGGTGGTCGAGGGCTCCTCGGCCGTGGACGCCTCCATGCTGACCGGCGAGTCGGTCCCGGTGGAGGTCTCCACCGGCGACCCCGTCACCGGCGCGACCCTCAACGCCGGGGGACGGCTGGTCGTGGAGGCCACGAAGGTCGGCTCCGACACCCAACTCGCCCGTATGGCACGGATGGTGGAGGACGCCCAGAACGGCAAGGCCGCGGCCCAGCGCCTCGCCGACAGGATCTCCGCCGTGTTCGTCCCGGTCGTCATGGGCCTGGCGCTCGCCACGCTCGGCTTCTGGCTCGGCGCCGGGGCCGGCGCGACCGCCGCCTTCACCGCCGCCGTCGCCGTGCTGATCATCGCCTGCCCCTGCGCGCTGGGTCTGGCCACCCCGACCGCCCTCATGGTCGGTACGGGACGCGGCGCCCAGCTCGGCATCCTCATCAAGGGCCCCGAGGTGCTGGAGTCGACGCGCCGCGTCGACACGATCGTGCTCGACAAGACGGGCACGGTCACCACCGGCCGGATGACCCTCCTCGCCACCCACGCGGCGGACGGTACGGACGAGCGCGACGTCCTGCGCCTCGCGGGCGCGCTGGAGCACGCCTCCGAGCACCCCCTCGCCCGCGCCGTCGCCGAGGCCGCCACCGCACGCGCCGGTACGCTGCCCACCCCCGAGGACTTCGCGAACCTCCCCGGCCTCGGCGTCCAGGGCGTCGTCGAGGGCCACGCCGTCCTCGTGGGCCGGGTGAAACTCCTCGCCGAGTGGGAGATCCACCTCCCCGAGGCACTCGACGCGGCCAGGAAAGCGGCCGAGGCGACGGGCCGTACGGCGATCGCGGTGGCCTGGGACGGCGAGGCGCGCGGCCTCCTGGAGATCGCCGACGCGGTCAAGGAGACCAGCCCCGAAGCCGTACGGCAGCTCCGCGCCCTCGGCCTGACACCGATCCTGCTCACCGGCGACAACCGGGCCGTCGCGGAATCGGTCGCCGCCCAGGTCGGCATCGACCAGGTCATCGCCGAGGTGATGCCCGAGGACAAGGTCGACGTCGTCAAGCGGCTCCAGGCGGAGGGCAGGACCGTCGCCATGGCCGGCGACGGGGTCAACGACGCCGCCGCGCTCGCCCAGGCCGACCTCGGCCTCGCCATGGGCACGGGCACGGACGCGGCCATCGAGGCCGCCGACCTGACTCTCGTACGCGGCGACCTGCGGGCCACCGCCGACGCCGTCCGCCTCGCCCGCCGCACCCTCGGCACGATCAAGGGCAACCTGTTCTGGGCCTTCGCCTACAACCTCGCCGCACTGCCGCTGGCCGCCGCCGGACTCCTCAGCCCGATGATCGCGGGCGCGGCGATGGCGTTCTCCTCGGTCTTCGTCGTCGGCAACAGCCTGCGGCTGCGCAACTTCAAGCCCCTGTGACACGCCCTGGGGCGCGTTCGGCCCGTATCGTCGGCGCCATGCCCGACCTCGACCACGGCCCGGACCCCGCGCCGGGCCCCGCCCTCGGCGACCGCTTCGCCACCACCCTGCGCGACGCGGCGCGGGAGGCGGAGATCCGCGACCCGTACCCGTACGCCGACCAGCTCCTCACCCGCTGGTCCGAGCCCCAGCGGCGCTACCACACCGTCGACCACCTCCGCGCGGTCCTCGACCACATCGACACGCTGGTGCGGTACGCCGACGATCCGGACCTCGTCCGCCTCGCCGCCTGGTTCCACGACGCCGTTTACCGCCCCGACCGCTCGGAGAACGAGGAACGCTCCGCCCGCCTCGCCGAACTCGCCCTCCCCGAGGCCGGGTTGAGCCAGGAGGATACGGACGAGGTCGCCCGGCTCGTCCGCCTCACCACCACCCACGCCGCCGCCGACGACGACCGCAACGGCGCCGTCCTGTGCGACGCGGACCTCGCCGTCCTGGGCTCGGCCCCGGAGGCGTACGACGCGTACGCCGCGGCGGTGCGCGAGGAGTACGGCTTTGTCCCCGAGGACGACTTCCGGGCGGGCCGGGCCGCGATCCTGGAGCAACTCCTGGACCTGCCACGCCTGTTCCGTACCCCGCACGGCGAACTGGAGTGGGAGGCCCGCGCCCGCAGGAACCTGGCGGCGGAGCTGCGCACCCTCACCGCCTAGGGCGTGTCCGCGAAGTGGGGTCGTCCGCCCGGAGGGCGGGGCTCGCGGTGTCCGGTGCGTGCGATCGCAAGGCGGAGGACCCACCCCGTACTGGATGTACGGGGTGGGTCCGACAACGCCGCGAGCGCGCGTGCCAGGCGCCGCGAGCCAGACCCCACTTCGCGGACACGCCCTAGGGCCGCGGCGCGGGAATGCGACGGAAAGTTTTCGCGTTGTCACCTGTCGTGCCCAAGCCCCGTATGCCGATAGCCGTCCACACCCTGGGACTGTCCGTATTCGCCCTCGGGACGAGCGAGTTCATGCTCTCCGGCCTCCTCCCGGACCTCGCCGACGACATGGACGTGTCCATCCCCACGGCCGGACTCCTCATCTCCGCCTTCGCGATCGGCATGGTCGTCGGCGCGCCCCTGCTCGCCGTGGCGACCCTCCGGCTGCCGCGCCGCGCCACCCTCGTCGCGCTGATCTCGGTCTTCGGCCTCGGCCAGGTCGCCGGCGCCGTGGCCCCGACGTACGAGATCCTCTTCGCGTCACGTGTCGTGAGCGCTCTCGCCTGCGCCGGGTTCTGGGCGGTCGGCGCCGGGGTGGCCATCGCGATGGTCCCGGTCACGGCGCGCGCCCGCGCCATGTCGGTGATGATCGGCGGGCTCTCCATCGCCAACGTGCTCGGCGTCCCCGCCGGCGCGTTCCTCGGCGAACACCTGGGCTGGCGCTCGGCGTTCTGGGCGGTCGCCGCGGCCTCCGCCGTCGCGCTCGTCGGCGTACTGACCCTGATCCCCCGTATCCCCCTCCCCGCCGAGAAGCCGCTGGTCCGGCGGGAACTGTCCCTGTACGCCGACCGCCAGATCTGGCTGGCGATCGTCCTGACGGCGCTCGCGGGCGGGGGCATCTTCTGTACGTTCTCGTACCTCGCCCCGCTCCTCACCGATGTCTCCGGCCTGGACAGCGGCTGGGTCCCGACCGTGCTGGCCCTCTTCGGCATCGGCGCCCTGGCCGGTACGACGTCCGGCGGCCGCCTGGCCGACGCGCACCCCTTCGGTGTCCTCCTGGGCGGCATAGGCACCTCAACCGTCCTCCTCATCACCCTGGCCCTCACCGCCTCGCACCCCGCCGTCGTCGTCCCCCTGGCCTTCTTCCTCGGCTTCTCGGCCTTCATCACGGCCCCGGCCCTCAGCGCCCGCATGTTCAACCTCGCGGCAGCGGCCCCCACCCTGGCCGGCGCCACCTCGACGGCCGCCTTCAACCTGGGCAACACCAGCGGCCCCTGGCTCGGCGGCCGAGTGATCGACGCGAACCTGGGCTACGCCGCGACAGCCTGGGCGGGCGCCTCCATGACCGCCCTGGCAGCCGCCCTCACGGTCGTGTCCCTGCGCCACCACCGCCGTACGACCAGCAAGGTCGTCGCGGGCTCGCTTCCGACCGTGGCCGAGGAGAGCGCGCGTACGAACATCGCCACCTGACCGCCGGAAACCGGTGTTCCGGTTCTTGTTGTCGGGGTGGGGGTCCGGGCCGTCTCCGATACGGGGGCTCCGTCGGGGGTCCTCGTATCGGCGAGTGGTGGAAGGTACGGCGATGGCGAGAACGCGGCACCGGGCGAGGCGGAGTCGGAGCGGGCGGGGCTGGTGGGCGGGGGCGGCCGGGGTTGTCGCGGCGGGGGGCGCGGTGGCGGCGTTGATGTGGCCCTCACTCTTCGGGGCCGCGGCGGACGTGGACTCCGTACGGACCGCCGGTGTGCCCGAGGCGAGCGCGACGGTCGTCCTGCCCTCCGTCCCGGCGCCCACCCCCTCGGCCAGTCCTTCGCCGTCCGCGTCCAGCAAGCCGAAGCCGAAGAAGACGGCCGCGGCGAAGAAGGACAAGCAGCCGACCACCCGTAAGAGCGAGGCCGCCGCGTCCACCCCCTCCACAGGTGGCGCGAGCGCGGGCACCGCCGACACCCGGATCGTCTCCTTCGTCAACAACGAGAGCCAGACCGTCTGGGTCGCCGCCCTCGGCAGCCCCGAGCACCCCCTCGCCGCCACCGGCTGGAAGCTCACCCCCGGGCAGCGGGTCGCGGTCGAGGTGCCGAGTGGCTGGATCGGGCGGTTCTGGGGGCGTACCGGCTGCTCCTTCGACTCCGCCGGGAACGGTCACTGCGAGACCGGCGACTGCGCGGGCGGCTTCCAGTGCACCGGGAGCGGCGCGACCCCCGCCACGCTGGCCGAGTTCGCGCTCAGCGCGCCCAAGCCCGGGGCGATGGACTTCTACGACGTGAGCATGGTGGACGGCTCGAACCTGCCGATGTACATCAACATCACCCGCGGCGACACCACCGACCCCGTCAGCGCCTCCGGATGCTCGGCGGGCGGCTGTACGAAGCGGGTCGCGTGCCCGGACAAGATGCGGTTCACGGCCGGCGGGCGGGTGGTCGGCTGCACGAACCCGTGCACGGCCTTCGGCGGCAAGACGTACTGCTGCCAGGACGAGTGGGCGGGGCGCGAGAACTGCGTGCCGTCCCGCTGGCCGGTCGACTACACGCAGGTGTTCAAGCGGGCGGAGCCGTACGCGTACTCCTACGCCTTCGACGACTCCGCGACCATGCCGTGCAAGGGGGCCTGCGACTACCGCGTGACCTTCGGCGTCACCACCTGAGGCGCGCCCCCGCTGTCCGCGCGACGCCTGGTGAGGGGCGGGCTAGCGTTGGGGGAGTAGGTAGGAGGACGGGGGCCGCGTCACCGGGAAGGGTGGTGGTGCCCATGCGTCTGCTCTTCACCTCCGTACCGGTCCAGAGCCACCTCGCACCCCTGCTTCCCCTGGTGACGGCCGCGCGGGACCGGGGGCACGAGGTGCTGTTCGTGACCGGGCCCGACGGGGTGTGGCATCCGGAGGCGCTCGGGCTGCCCGCCGTCGCCGCGGGGCCGCCCTTCGCCGAGTCGGCCGGGCGCTACCGGCGCGCGTACCCCGCCGACGTGCTCGCCGGGCTGTCGGCGGAGGAGCGGGTACGGCATCTCCTCGTCCACGGCCTGATCGAGATCGCGGCGGCCGAGATGGCCGGGGACGTGGCGGAGGTGGTCCGCACCTGGCGCCCCGACCTGGTGGTCGCGGGCCCCACCGAGCGGGCCGGGGTGATCGCCGCGGCGTCGGCCGGCGTCCCGTACGTACTGGAGGATTTCGGACCGCCCCGCTCCGCCGCGTTCGCGGAACCGGGCTGGCGTGCGGTGGCGGAGGTCGTGGGCCACGGGGGGCCGGGGCGTGGCCGCCGCCTCGACCGTGTGCCCTGCCTGGAGATCTGGCCTGCGAGTATGCGCCCCGACGACACGGTGGCGGGTGGCGCGGCCGAGTGGGAGTTCACCGAGCGCTGGCCCCTGCGGGCGGAACACGTCACGCCCGAGCCGACGCGGGGGCCCCGGCCCGCGTTGCTCGACGGACTTCCGTTCGAGAAGACGGTGTACGTCACCCTCGGCACCGGCCACGGCAACCTGCCGGGCGTCCTGGAGACGATGATCCGGGCGCTGCACGGCGAGCGGGTCAACGTCGTGGTGACGCTCGGCACGAACGGCGACGTGGCGCGCTTCGCGGCGCAGCCGCCGTACGTGCGGGTCGAGCGGTACGTACCGCAGAAGCAGCTACTCCCGTACGTGGACATGGTCGTCTGCCACGCGGGTGCCGGGACGGTCCTCGGGGCGCTCGCGCACGGGGTGCCGCTGGTGGTGGCGCCGCTGGCGGCCGACCAGTACGACATCGCGGCGCAGGTCGTCCGCGCGCGGGTCGGGCTCCTGGCGGATCCGGGGGAGGCGGCGAATGGGGGCGGTCTTTCGGCGGACGCGGTGCGCCACGCGTTTCGCACGGTGGCGGGGGAGGAGGGGTTTCGGGAGCGGGGGGTGGGGGTGGCTGCGGAGATCGCGGCGATGCCTTCGCCTTGGCAGGCGGTGGACCGGGTGGTGGCGTACGCGGCGCGGTAGCTTCTGCCAACCTGTGCCCGGTGGCCGGTTGCGCTTACTGATGTCCTCAATCGCCGGACGGG
>NZ_WWJY01000339.1 GCF_009865405.1 Streptomyces sp. SID3212
CGGGCAAGGGGCGGCCGGCGGCCCGGACCGCCGCGCACCCGGCTCCGGCGTCGGCCGGCCGGGCGGAGGAGGAACGCACCGCCCGGGTCAGGGCGTCGGTCCTGGTGGAGGCCGAGGCACTCCTCACCCGCGACGGACCGTCGTGCGAACCGGACGACCTGCCCGTCTTCGCCCGCCGTCTGGACGCGTTACGGCGGGCGCGCAGCGCGGGGGAGGCACGGACCCTGTTCCACGACCTCGGCGTCCTGGTGCACAAGTCGACCCAGCGGCAGCGCGACGACGTCCGCGCGACCGCGCTGCGGGTCAGGCTGCTCGACCGTCTTGAGGACGCCGCGCCGGAGGACCGTGAGTGGCTGGCAGCGGCCGTCGCCGAAGCGCCCGACCCGTCCCACCTGGAGAGGGAGGTGGAGTGGGCCGTCGAACGCGCGGACACCGCCCGGTACCGGTCCACGGTCGCGGACACCCTGATGCGGGTGCTGCGTGAGCGCGACTACGCCGTGGGAGACGACTTCGCCGACCTGCTGGCCGGGAACGGCAGCGTGGTCGTGCCCTTCGGCCAGGCGGCCGAGGAGTCCGACGGGTACGGGCTGCGTGTGGCGCTCGCGGCTGACCGCCCGGGCCTCACCACCGTGCTGGTGGCCGAGTCCGAGAACGAGGCCGAGACCGACCGCCGGGTCCAACGGTGGTTCTGCGACGAGCAGTTGCCCATGATCGAGGACGCGGTACGCGACCAGGGCATCGATCTGGCCCGTACGTCCGCGCTGCCGCCCGGTGTGCGGCCGACAGCCGTGGTGCCCGACGGTTCGTGGCCCGACACCGGTCTCGCGCACGACCGTACGGGCGGTGAGGGTACAGGCGCCGGGGAGGGCGCGGCCGATGACGGTACGGCCGGGGACCGTACGGCCGGTGAAGGCATGACCGGTGAGGGTACGGCCGGTGAGGGCACGGTCGATGACCGTACGGCCGATGAGGGCACGGCCGCCCAGGGCGGTTCGGCGGACCGGCGGCGCAAGAAGAAGGCCAAGCCCGCGCGCTCCACGTCGTACGGACAGGAGCGCCAGCGTGAGCGCTGACACCGGCGGGGCGTTCGGCAAGGAGGACACCCCGCCTCCGGCACCCGTCCCCCTGCTGGCCCCCGCCTGGATCCGCGAGCTGGACCTGGCGCTCACGGTGTACCCGCAGGTCCTGCTCACCGGCAACGTCCGTGACGTGTTCCTGCTGCCCGCGGAGGGTGAGGGTGGGGTGGCGTCGCCCGAACCGGGCGGCCCGCCGACGCCGTACACCTTGGAGAGCGTCATCGAATCGCTCTGCCGTACCCGCGGTTACGGCGCCCTGGCCCGGCAGAGCACGGTGCACGACCGGGTGGTCGCCTGGCGGCTCACCGACGACCCGTTCGCCTTTCCGCCCGCCTTGCGCCGGATGGCCGAGGAGGACGCCCGCGCCGAGCGCGAGCGCGCCGAACGGGAGAGTGGCGGAGCCGCCGCCTCCGACCCGGACCCGGACACCGACGACGACGCCCAGGACATCGACGCGGCCATCGCCCGCATGCGGGACATCATGATCGGCATGGTCCGGCACACGGGTCCCGCGATCGGCCTGATCATCCCCTACACCGCCCGGCTCGGATCACCGCGCGCGCCCGTCGGGGGTGAGGCGGCCCGGCTGTTGGCCACCGCCGAGGAGTTGGGGCACGTCGCGCGCCCGGTCCGCGGGAGCGGGGGCGTGACGCCGTACAACACCGTCTTCTGGGTGGTCGAGAAACAGGAGGACCTGCCGCTCGAATTCGCCATCGGCAGCCGGGCCGTACGGGTGATCACGGTGCCCGAGCCTCCGCACGACCAACGCCGCACGGCCAGCCGCCTGGTGGTCGACCGGCTCGCCAGGCGCCCTCCGGTCAGGGGCGGTTCACCGGCCGGTGAACCTGCGGACGAACCGGCGGAGGAACCGGCGTCGGAGGCGGAGCGGCTCCAGGCGACCGAGGCGCTCGCCCGTTCCTCGTACGGCATGGGGGTCGGGGAGATCCTCGCGATCGGCCGGATGGCCGCCGACCGGGGGCTGCCGCTGAGCCGCCTGGACGAGGCGGCCCGCCTCTACCGGGTGGGCGTGCTCGACAACCCCTGGGCCACCCGGTCCGTGCGCGAGAACATCCTCAACGGCGAGGCGTACCTCAACGCCGAGGTCATCGGCCAGCCGCACGCCGTACGGCGCACCATCGAGATCTTCATGCGCTCGGCGGCGGGGCTGACCGGCGCCCAGTCGTCCAGCTCGCCCAGCCGGCCGCGCGGCACGCTCTTCCTGTCCGGGCCCACCGGCGTCGGCAAGACCGAACTCGCCAAGGGCGTCGCCAAGATGATCCTCGGCGAGGACGCGCGCCCGATCCGCTTCGACATGAGCGAGTTCGCCGAGGAGCACGCCCGGGACCGGCTGATCGGCGCGCCTCCCGGCTTCGTCGGGCACAGCGCGGGCGGCGAACTGACCAACGCGGTCCGCGCGCACCCGATGAGCGTGCTTCTCTTCGACGAGATCGACAAGGCGCACCCGCGGTTGTTCGACCTGTTCCTCCAGATCCTGGAGGACGGCCGGCTCACCGACGGACAGGGTGCGACAGTCCACTTCACCGAGTGCGTGCTGATCTTCACCTCGAACCTGGGCGTGTCGGCGGACGTGCTCAGGCCGAAAACCCGGCGTGGTCCCAAGCCGGACGACGACACCAACAACGACAACAACGACGGCCGCGGCGGCGGCGGCGAGGAGAACGCGGCGGCCGAGGGGACCGACGCCACACGGCGGTCGCGGCTCAGCCGGCACGACAAGCCCGAGGTCGTGCGCGAGGCGCTGCGGGCGTCCTTCGACTCCTTCTTCAACGACCACATCGGGCGGCCGGAGCTGCGCAACCGGTTCGGCGACAGCTTCGTCCCGATGGACTTCATCCAGCCGGAGTCGGTGCCGCCGATCCTCGACAAGGCCCTGGCCTCGGTGATCGGGCGCGTCAGGGAAGTGCACGGCGCGGAGCTGACGGTGGCCGACGATCCCTGGGAGGTCCTGCGGGTCGAGGCCACCCGCCGCCTGGATCACGGCGGGCGCGGTGTGGTGACCGCGGTGGAGTCCGCGCTGGTCAACCCGCTCTCCAGGGAGCTGTTCCACCAACCGGCACGGCCCGGGGAGCACATCGAGGTCGAGGCCGTGGACGGCGACGGCGAGGCGTACGCCTTGAAGGTACGGCGATGGATGTGAGGGACGGTACGGGGCGGCCGGAGCGGGCGGAGCGGCCGGAGCGGCCGACGGGGAACACGCCGGGCGCGGTGGAGGCGGTGTCCGACGCCGCGGGGGCGGTGCTGCGCGTGTCCCAGGTCCTCGGGCCCATCACCGCTCTGGGCCCGGGGCGGCGCCTCGGCGTGTGGGTGCAGGGCTGTCCGCTCGCCTGCGCCGGCTGCATGTCCCGTCACACCTGGGATCCGTACGGCGGCCAGTCCGTCGGAGTCGAGCGGCTGGTACGGCTGTGGAGCCGGGGTCTGGCCGAGGGCTACGACGGACTGACCGTCAGCGGCGGTGAACCGCTGGAACAGCCGGACGCCCTGGCCGCGCTGCTGGAAGGGGCCGACCGGGTACGCCGTGCCGCGGGCCGGACGGACGCGGACCTCCTCGTCTACACGGGCTGGGAGGACGCCGAGATCGCCGCGTCTGACGGGGCCACGGCGGCCCTCGACCGTGCGGACGCCGTCATCACCGGGCGGTACCGCGCGGGCGAGCCGACCCGGCTGGTCTGGCGCGGCTCGGCCAACCAGCGGCTGATCCCGCGGACCCCGCTCGGCCGCCGGCGCTACGGTCCCCACCTGCGCCGCGAGTCCGGCCGCCCCGAGCTCCAGGTCCGGGTGACGGACGGGGCCGTACACATCGTCGGTGTCCCGAGACCCGGTGAACTCAGCGTGCTGGAGCGGGATCTGGCCGCCCGCGGCGTGACCTTCCAGGAGAACACATGGCGACCGTGACCACCCGCTACCGCTGCCCGGTGAGCCCCGACGAGTGCCCGTCGTCACCGCGAGGCGGCTTCTGCGAGATCCACGAGTGGGAGCAGCTCGTACCCCAACGGGCCTATCTGACGGCCGAGTCGCCGTCGGGGGACGGGGCGGCGGGGGCGGCGGCCGGGCCCGGCGACGGCGGACCGGAGACGCCGGGGGAAGGACACGGAGAGCCCGGCCCG
>NZ_WWJY01000340.1 GCF_009865405.1 Streptomyces sp. SID3212
CGCTGGGCGTCGAACTGCGGGTTGCGGTCGGTCCGTTCGTCGATCGGCGCGTAGCCGCTCGACTCGAACGGGTTGGTGTCGTCGCCGGTGGTCAGGTAGAGGTTCCCGGCGGCGTCGAAGTCGATGTCACCGCCGACGTGGCAGCACTGGCCCCGGTCGTTGGCGACTTCGAGGACGACCTTCTCGCTGGCGAGGTCGAGGGTGTTGTCGGCTTTGAGGGTGAAGCGGGAGAGGTTGAGGTGTCCCTTCCACGCTTCGAAGGTGGCCGCCGAGCCGGTGGTGGGGGCGTCGCCGCCGGGCGTGTTGAGCTTCGGCGAGTAGTACAGGTACAGGTAGCGGTTCGTGGCGAAGCCCGGGTCGGCCGCTATCCCCTGGAGGCCTTCCTCGTCGTGCGTGTAGACGTCCAGCTTGCCGGCCGTCTTGGTGTTGCCCGCGGCGTCGGTGTAGCGGACCGTGCCGTCCCTGGCCGTGTGGACCACCGCGCGGTCGGGCAGTACGGCGAGTGACATCGCCTCGCCCAACTCGGCGTTTCCTAGGGCAAGTTGTACCTGCTGGTAGTCACCGGTGGGGATGACCGCGGCGGCGGCCTCGTGCTCGGGGTGGCCGGGGTGCGCGGAGGCCGTGGGGACGGCGAGCGCACCTCCGCTCACCACGAGGCCCAACACGGTGAGCCACCTCAACCACGCACGTCTCGGGCGTGACCGTCCTGACAGTCCTGACATGGAGCGTCCTTCCTGACCTTGCGGGGGGAGTGATGCGGGCATGCGTGCGCGACCGGCACGCTGCCGTTTCACTGCGGGAGGAGCCTGCGCCCGGGTGATGTCCCGTCACCTGGGCAACAGCCGTACCGATCTAGGGGGAAGCTGGGGAGAGCTTTCGATGCGGCATCAAGGTTGTGCGGAGACTCGCGCGAGTTTTTGCATGCTGGCAACGGGGAGTTAATTTGTCAAGGGCGTGGTCAAATTGCCGCGACAGTCGTCCGAAAGGCCGGAAGTCGTCGGAGGTGACGGCAACGTCCGTACAGAAAGGGCCCGGTGCACGACGTGCGCGCACCGGGCCCCGGGGCTCGGCTCCCCTCGGCGACCATCATGGGGCCGCTTTAGTTCACGGTTAAAACTATATGGCCGTGACACCGGTCGCGCGAAGGCGGCCGGGCGTGGGACAGCGCTCTCCTTGTATACGATCGGGTGACGGACGGTGACTCAGGCGGTGTACGCCGCCGGGGCGGTCAGGACGGCCTCGGCACTCAGCCGTAGACTCCTGATCATCGGATTCGGGTCACCCTTGCGGCTGACCAGGACGACCTGGCTGGGTGGAGCGTCCTCGATCGGGACGGTGACGAGGTCCGGACGCAGTGAGCCGCGCCGGTCACCGGCCGGCAGGACAGCGATCGCCCTGCCGCTCGCGACGAGTTCGAGCTTGTCCTCGTAGCTCTCGACCGGCGGCACACCGGCCCCGAGGACCCGGAAGGAGGGCCAGTCGGCGGTCTCGAACGGGCACGGCGCCGCCTCCTCGCCGGCCAGTTCCCCCGCGGTCACCGACGCGCGGCCGGCGAGGGGGTGGCCGCGCGGGACCGCGAGCATCCGGGGCTCCTCGTACAGCCGCGTGGTGGTCACGGCGTCGGCGGCGAACGGCAGCGGGGCCCGCGCGATCAGGGCGTCCACCCGCCGGTCGGACAGCGCCCCGACGTCGCGGCAGCTCAGGTACCGGGTGGCGATCTCGGCGTCCGGACAACGACGGCGCAACTCCCGTACGGCGTCGGTGATCACCAGGTCCTCGACGTAGCCGATGGCGATGCGTCCGGTCCCGGCCTGGTCCCGCACGGCCAGTTCGGCCTGGCGGGCGGCCCGCAGCAGGGACTGGGCCCGGGGGAGGAAGCTCCGGCCGGCCGGAGTGAGCCGGGCGCCCTGGGGGACGCGGTCAAGCAGCCGTACGCCGAGATACTTCTCCAGCCGTTGGATCTGGCGGCTCAGCGCCGGCTGGGCCACGTGCAGGGCGGCGGCGGCCCGGCCGAAGTGCTGGTGCGCCGCCACGACGGTGAAGTAGCGCACCAGCCGCAGGTCCAGGTCCTGTCCGGAATCGTTCACCCTGGCAGCGTACGCGTCACGTCATGCCGTTTCAGAATGATCCGGTTGCCGGACCGGTCTTGGACGGCCCCGCCGTCCTGGACCTTGACTGAGGGAGCAACGTTTCCCGAGGAAAGCGACAGGCGCGATGAAGGCGATCCAGTTCCACGAGGCGGGCGGGCCGGAAGTTCTGCGGTACGACGAGGTGCCGGTTCCCGCGATCGGCCCGGGCGAGGTGCTCGTCCGGGTGCACGCGGCGGGCGTCAACCCGCCGGACTGGTACCTGCGTGAGGGGATGAAGGTGATGCCGGCCGCGATGAGGCCGGTGCTCCGGTTCCCCCTGATCCCCGGAACGGACATGTCGGGCGTGGTCCGGGCGGTCGCCCCGGACGTGCGGGGGTTCGCCGTGGGCGACGAGGTCTTCGGCATGCTGCGGTTCCCCGGATTCGACGGCCGTACGTACGCCGAGTACGTGGCCGCGCCGGCCTCGGACCTGGCTCACAAGCCGGCCGGCGTCGACCACGTACGGGCGGCCGGGGCGCCGATGGCTGTGCTCACGGCCTGGCAGTACCTGGTCGACCTCGGCCACGACGTGCCGTCTCCCTTCACCGGCCGGGTGCACCGGCCGGTGCCGATCACGCCGGGGACGACCGTGCTGGTCAACGGGGCCGCCGGTGGAGTGGGCCACTTCGCGGTCCAGTTGGCGAAGTGGAAGGGGGCCCACGTCGTCGCGGTGGCCTCGGGCCGGCACGAGCGGTTCCTGCGCGAGCTCGGCGCCGACGAGTTCATCGACTACACCAGGACCCGGGCCACCGACGTGGTCAGCGGTGTGGACCTGGTGATCGACTGCGTCGGTGGCCCGGACAGCTCACGCTTTCTGACCGTGCTCAAGCGCGGCGGCACGATGCTTCCGGTGTTCTTCGCGCAGTACGACCCGGAGGAGACGGCGCGTCTGGGCGTCACCGTCTCGAACATCCAGGTGCGTTCCAGCGGCCCGCAACTCGCCGAGATCGGGCGCCTGTTCGACGAGGGCAGGCTCCGGGTCGGGCTGGACAGCACGTACCCGCTGTCCGAAGCGGGCACGGCACACACGCGGGCCGCGCAGGGCCACCTCCAGGGCAAGATCGTGCTGACGGTGGTCCCGTGATGATCACCGGGCACCAGGGGGTCAGGCGACGTGGACGACCGCCTTGCCGGTGTTGGCGCCGCGCAGCATGCCGAGGAAGGCGTGCACGGTCTCGCCGAAGCCCTCGGTGACCGTCACGTCGGGGCTGATCCGCCCGCTGCGCAGGTGCGGGACCAGGAAGTCCTCCAACTCGCCCTGCACGGCGGTGTGGTTGCGGACATGCATGCCTTCCATCCGCAGGCTCTTCTCCACCATGTCCGGGAGATTGCGCGGGGCTGCGGGAGGCTCGGTGGCGTTGTACTGGGCCACCGTGCCCACCCGGGCGATCCGCCCGTACTCGCGCAGCGCGGAGATCGCGCCCTCCAGGTGCGTCCCGCCGACGTTGTCGAGGTAGGCGTCGATCCCGTCGGGCGCCGCCTTGGCGAGGGACTCCCCCACCGGGCCGTCGTGGTGGTCGAAGGCCGCGTCGTACCCGACCTGGCCGGTGAGGTACGCGGCCTTGGCCGCCGAGCCCGTACTGCCGATGATCCGGCCGGCGCCGAGCAGGCGTGCGATGCGGCCGGCCGCGGTGCCGACGCCTCCGGCGGCGGCCGAGACGAACAGGTCCTCGCCCTCCGCGAGGCGCAGGGTACGGGTGAGCGCGACGTAGGCGGTGAGGCCGGTGCCGCCGAGGATGCTCAGGTACGCGACGTGCGGGACGCCCTCGTGCGGCGGCAGCTTCCTGGTGCCCGCGCCGCCCAGGGTGACCCGTGCGTGGGTGCGCCAGCCCTGGCGGTGGAGGACCAGGTCGCCCTCGGCGAGACCCGGGTCCCTGGAGACGAGGACACGGCCGAGGGCGCGGCCCTCCAGCGGGGCGTCCAGCGCGAAGTCGCCGTCCATCATCTCCCGGTGGTACGGATCCACGGAGAGGTAGAGGTTCTCCACGAGCGCGGTGCCGGGGGCCGGTGACGGGACGGGACTCTTCACGAATGCGAAGTGGTCCGGGGTCGGGAAGCCGTGGGGGCGGGCGGTCT
>NZ_WWJY01000341.1 GCF_009865405.1 Streptomyces sp. SID3212
GTCGGTCCCCCCGGGTCCCATCACAGCCGCCGTACGCCGGGCTGCTGGCCGTAGAGCGGGCCGCCCGGCACCGGACGCGCTCCCGCGGCCAGGCCGCCGTCCGCCGTGGGCACGGGCGTGCGCTGGAGGATCTCCAGCACGACCTGCTCGGCGGTACGGCGGTTCAACTGCGCCTGGGCCGTGGGCAGCAGACGGTGCGCCAGCACCGCCACCGCCAGGGCCTGCACGTCGTCCGGCAGCGCGTAGTCCCGGCCGCTCAGGGCGGCCGAGGCCTTCGCCGCCCGCAGCAGGTGGAGCGTGGCGCGCGGCGAGGCGCCGAGTCTGAGGTCCGGGTGGTTACGGGTCGCGCCGACCAGCTCCACCGCGTACCGCCGCACGGACTCGGCGACATGCACGCCGCGCACCGCGTCGATCAGCTTCACGATGTCGTGCGCGTGCGCCACCGGCTGGAGGTCGTCCAGCGGCGAGACCCCGCCGTGCACGTCCAGCATCTGCAACTCGGCCTCCGCGCTGGGGTAGCCGATCGACACCCGGGCCATGAAGCGGTCGCGCTGCGCCTCGGGGAGCGGATACGTGCCCTCCATCTCCACCGGGTTCTGGGTGGCCACCACCATGAACGGGCTGGGCAGTTCGTAGGAATGCCCGTCGATGGTGACCTGGCGCTCCTCCATCGACTCCAGCAGCGCCGACTGGGTCTTGGGGGAGGCGCGGTTGATCTCGTCGCCGATCACGATCTGCGCGAAGATCGCCCCCGGCTTGAACTCGAATTCCCGCCGCTGCTGGTCGTAGATGGACACCCCGGTGATGTCCGACGGCAGCAGGTCGGGAGTGAACTGGATACGCCGCACCGAACAGTCGATGGAGCGCGCCAGTGCCTTCGCGAGCATCGTCTTGCCCACGCCGGGGACATCTTCGATCAGAAGATGCCCCTCGGCGAGGAGCACGGTCAGCGAAAGCCGTACGACCTCAGGCTTGCCCTCGATCACACCTTCCACCGATGCGCGCACACGCTCCGCTGTGGTGGTCAGATCAGTGAGGCTCGCTCGATCGTCATAGGTCGTCACCCGGCCCTCCTCGGCCCGTTCATACGGGCCGGCGCTCATCAGACGGCCCGGCCCACCTCGAAATACGGACGCCGCCCCCGGAAGGTTCCGGTGCGCCGTCACACACGCATTCTTGTTGCCGTTACCGCTTCGTGTCACTCGCCTGTGGATAAGTGGGTGGGATACGTCGGCTTTGCCGTGATTGAGGGCCGGGTGACGACAGTTGGAGGATCGGCCGGTGTCGGCCAGTGCTAGTCGGAGGTCTCGATCTCCCGCAGGAGACCCGTCTTCACGTCGAAGACAAAGCCGCGGATGTCGTCCGTGTGCACCAGGAACGGTGAGGTACGGACCCGCCGCATCGACTGCCGTACATCCTGGTCGACATCGCGGAACGACTCGACCGCCCAGGACGGCCGCTGGCCGACCTCGATCTCCAGGTCGTGCCGGAACTCCTCGGTGAGGCTCTCCAGACCGCAGCCGGTGTGATGGATGAGGACGACGCTACGCGTACCGAGCGCCCGCTGGCTGATGGTCAGGGAACGGATGACGTCGTCGGTGACCACGCCTCCCGCGTTGCGGATGGTATGGCAGTCGCCGAGCGCGAGGCCCAGCGCGCCGTGCAGGTCGAGCCGGGCGTCCATGCAGGCGACCACGGCGACGCGCAGCACGGGGCGGGCGTCCATGCCGGGGTCGGTGAACGCGTCGGCGTAGCGGTGGTTGGCGTCGATGAGCCGGTCGGTGACCGTCCCGCCGGTGCGGGCCGCGCCGGTGGGAGCCACGGAGGGCTCTGCGGGGAGGTGTGCGGAAGTCGACATACGTAAGACGGTAATGGTCACAGCCCGTCGAAGCTCGCCCCAAGACAGAACAAAGAGCGTCAACGTGGCTGGATGTGAGCTACCCCACATGGGTCAGACGCGGTCGTCCGAAGGGGTGATCCGCGGTGTTTGTGGTGCTGTGGTGACCGGCCCGCGCGACGCGCCAGCCGGTTGATTGACCGCGAGGGCGCGTGGACTAAAGTGACGCGAAGTCCACGGACACACCTTCCGAAGACATCCCGATTTCCCCCGCGTGTGCGGCGTACGTGCGGCTCGGCCTCCTCCCGCCGGTTCGGCCGGGGCCGCCGACGCCCTTCCGGCGCCGGCGGACCTCCCCCTCCCGGGCGGGCGGGACCCGGCCGTACGTACCGGCCGCGCCGGATCTGAGAGGGGCGCATGAACCAGGCCCGACACGTACCGGTGATGCTCCAGCGGTGCCTGGACCTGCTGGCCCCCGCCCTCGGCCGCCCCGGCGCCGTCGTCGTCGACGGCACCCTGGGCCTCGGCGGCCACAGCGAGGCACTGCTCACGGCGTTCCCGGAGGTCCGGCTGGTCGCGCTCGACCGCGACAAGGAAGCCCTCCGGCTCTCCGGCGAGCGGCTCGCCCCGTACGGCGACCGCGCCACGCTCGTCCACGCCGTCTCCCACGAACTCCCCGAGGTCCTCGACCGGCTGGGCATCCCCAAGGTCCAGGGCGTCCTCTTCGACCTCGGCGTCTCCTCCATGCAACTGGACGAGGCCGAACGCGGCTTCGCGTACGCCCACGACGCCCCGCTCGACATGCGGATGGACCAGTCCAGCGGCATCAGCGCCGCCGAGGTCCTCAACACCTATCCGCCCGGTGAGCTGGTACGGATCCTGCGCGCGTACGGCGAGGAGAAGCAGGCCAGGCGCATCGTCTCCGCCGTCGTCAAGGAACGCGAGAAGGAACCCTTCACCAAGAGCGCCCGGCTCGTCGCCCTGATCCGCGACGCACTGCCCCAGGCGGCCATGCGTACCGGAGGCAATCCGGCCAAGCGCACCTTCCAGGCCCTGCGCATCGAGGTCAACGGCGAGCTCTCCGCACTGGAGTCCTCACTGCCCGCCGCCGTCAAGGCCCTCGACGTCGGCGGCCGTATCGCCGTCCTCTCCTACCAGTCGCTGGAGGACCGGGTCGTCAAACAGGTCTTCGCGGCGGGCGCCGCCACCACCGCGCCCCCGGGACTGCCCGTCGTCCCCGAGCGCTACCAGCCCCGCCTCAAGCTCCTCACCCGCGGCGCCGAACTTCCCACGGAGGAAGAGATCGCCGACAACCGGCGCTCCGCCTCCGCCCGGCTGCGGGGGGCGGAGAGGATCCGGGAGGACGTGTCGTGAGCGGACCGACCAAGCAGTTGAAGGGGCGCGCCGCACGGCTCGCCCGGATGATGCCCGCCGGGGCCACCTCGGCGGCCCGTACCCCCTTCGTCCTGCTGGTCGTCCTGCTCCTCGGCGGCGGCCTGATCGCCCTGCTGCTCCTCAACTCCTCCCTCAACGAGGGCTCGTTCCGGCTCAGCGAGCTGAAGAAACAGACCACCGACCTCACCGACGAGCAGCAGGCGCTGCAACGGGACGTCGACGACCACTCCGCGCCCGACGCCCTCGGCCGCCGGGCCCGCGAGCTGGGCATGGTCCCCGGCGGCAGCCCCGCCTTCCTCGACCCGGACGGGACCGTCCGCGGCGTCCCCGAGCGGGCCGAGGCGCTGCCTCCCGTACCGCCCCCCGTGCTGGAACAGCCCGCGCCCGCGACCCCGCCCCCCGGCTCCACCGTGCCCGTACCGGCGCCGAACGCCGCCGCCCCGGACCCGTCCGCCACGGCCACGCCCACCCCCACGGCCTCCGCGCCCGTGCCCACCCCCGGCGC
>NZ_WWJY01000342.1 GCF_009865405.1 Streptomyces sp. SID3212
CCGGCCCGGGGGCTGGAGAGCACCGGGACGGTGGTCGTGGCGCGGTCCGCCGCGCCGGCCATCGACGCCTGCGCCAGTACGATCACGTCCGCCGCGGCGACCCCGTCGACGACGGCCGCCACCGCGTCCAGGTAACCGTCGAGGTCACCGGCCTCGAACCGCTCCCAGGCGCCGTCGACCAGCACCGTCCGCAGGTCGACGGGCCGGCCCGCCGCTTCCTCGCGGATCAGTGTGAGCGTCGTTTCCAGCGTGCTCTCGACCGTGGCGACCACCACCACCCGGCCCGCCTCGGCCGCCGCGGCGGCCATCGGCCGGTCGACCCTGAGCACCGGTACGCCGAGGACGCGGCCCGCCTTCTCCGCGACCTCCCCGAGCGTCGAGCAGGTGCAGAGCACGGCCGCCGCGCCCTCGGCGACCACGTCCTCCAGCGCCGCCTCCACCGCGTCGGACACGGCCTCGGGGCCCTCGATCCTGGCCCGGTCGAGCAGCTCCTCCGCCACCACGTGCCGCAGGACGAGGCCCGGGTGCTCGGAGTCGCGCAGGGCGTCGAAGACCGGGACGTGGGCAGCGGAGGTGTGCAGCAGCGCGAGCATGATCACGATGCTAGGCGTCACCGGCGGAGGCGTCGCGCCGGCGGCAGGACCCGGGCGCACCCGGCCCCGGTTCTCCGGACGCCGGCTCACCGGACCCCGGCCGGGGTCACCAGACCTTCGTGCTCGCCTTCAGCTGCTCCTCGGCGGCGGCCACCGCGTCCGCCGGCGCCGGGGGCGCCTCGTCGGGGTGCCGCTCGGCCCAGGAGGCCGCGTACGGGCAGAGGGGGACGACGGGCACCCCCTCGCGCGCGGCCGTCGCGTAGAACTCGCGTACGAGCTTGCCCGCGATGCCCTTGCCCTCGTGCCCCTGCTCCACCACGGTGTGCACCGCGACCAGCGCGGCGGGGGTGGCGTCGAGGGTGAAGTAGGCGACGACGCCGACGGCCTCGCCGTCCTCGTACGCCTCCAGACGGCCCTGCGCGCGGTTGTCGCGGATCTCGATGTCGGCCATGGTGACGGACTCCCTGGGGTTCGGTGGGGTGGTCGGTGGAGTGCTCCGCGGAGGGGAGAGCCACACTCACGTGACCGTTCCAGCGTACGCAACCCGCCCGCGCCGCCGCCGGTTTGGGCCGCCGCGCACGGGGACCCCGGACAGCCGTGCGATACATTTTGCGTCGCTTTTACCACGATCCACTTCTGCGGCGGAGACGAGCTTCTCAATGAGCGACATTCTCAACGGACTTGGCCGGGCCGGCGTCTACGGGGCGCTCGGTGTGGTCCTGCTGATCCTCGGCATCGTCCTGGTGGACCTGCTGACCCCGGGCAAGCTCGGGAAGCAGATATGGGAGGAGCGCAACCGCAACGCGGCGGTCCTCCTCAGCTCGGCGCTGCTGGGCATCGGCGGCATCGTGTTCACCTCGATCTGGACGACGTACGACGACTTCGGCAAGGGACTCGCGTCGACCGCCGCGTTCGGGGTCCTCGGGCTGGTGATGATGGCCGTGGCCTTCCTGGTGGTCGACCTGGTCACCCCGGGGAAGCTGGGTGCCACGCTGGTCGAGGCGGAGCCGCATCCGGCGGTGTGGGTGACCGCGTCCTGCAACCTCGCGGTGGCCGCGATCATCTCGGCGTCCATCGCCTGACCGCGCCCCCCACCCCCTCTTCATATCGTCATCTTGACGACAAGGAGCCGCCTTCGATATCGTCGCCATGACGACAACAAGGGGGGCCTCCATGGCCGACATCACCCGGCGCCTCGGCTGGCGCCATCTGCGCTCCGCGCCCACCGCGTACGTACGGCACCACCGGCGCGGACAGCTCGCCCACGACGGCACCGGGCTGAGCTTCTGGTTCCGGGCGCTGAGCGCGGCCCTCTCCGAAGTGCCGGTCGACGACCGGGAGTTGGCCATGGCCTTCCACGCCCGTACGGCCGACTTCCAGGACGTCACCGTGCAGGCGACCGTCACCTACCGGATCAGCGACCCGGCCACGGCCGCCGGCCGGATCGACTTCTCCGTCGATCCGGACACCGGCGCCTGGCGGAGCGCGCCGCTGGAGCAGATCGCGACGCTGCTCACCGAGACGGCCCAGCAGCACGCGCTCGACGTGCTGGCCCGTACCCCGCTGGCGGCGGCGCTGGCCGACGGGGTCGCGTCCGTACGGCAGCGGATCTCCGAAGGCCTCGCGGCCGAGCCCCGGCTGCCGGCCACCGGCATCGAGGTGGTGGCCGCGCGGGTGGTCGCCGTCCGCCCGGAGGCGGAGGTGGAGCGCGCCCTGCGCACGCCCGCCCGGGAGTTGATCCAGCAGGAGGCGGACCGGGCCACCTACGAGCGGCGGGCCGTGGCCGTCGAGCGCGAGCGGACCATCG
>NZ_WWJY01000343.1 GCF_009865405.1 Streptomyces sp. SID3212
GCGACCGGGGGTACGGGCGCAGTCGGCTCCACGTCCTGGAACAGCTCGGCGCCGGCCGCGAACGCCACACCGTGGGCACCGCGCACGACTGGGCGGAACCGGCGGGCGACCCGCTCAACGTCGTCGCGGTGGAGTGCCGGCGGGACGCGGACGCGCCGCGTATCGGAGCCGTACCAGGCCTTCCTGATCATCTGTACGAACACGACGGCCAGCTGACCAAACGGCATGTACGCGCGGCCACCCTCGGCGCGCTGGCGCCCGCGCCCGGCGAAGTGCTGTGGGACATCGGCGGCGGGTCCGGGTCGATCGCCGTCGAGTGGATGCGGACGCACCGCTCCTGCCGCGCCGTGTCCGTGGAACGCGACCCCGTACGGGCCGAACGCATCGGCCGCAACGCGCACACCCTCGGGGTGCCGGACCTGACCGTCGTGACCGGCGCCGCGCCCGCCGCCCTGGCGGGACTGCCGGTGCCCGACGCGGTGTTCGTCGGCGGCGGCCTCACCGCCCCGGGGCTGCTCGACGCCTGCTGGGCCGCCCTCCCCGTGGGCGGGCGGCTGGTCGCGAACACCGTGACGCTGGAGTCCGAGGCGCTGCTGGCGCGGTGGTACGGGCGATTCGGCGGCGAGCTGGTACGGCTGGCGGTGACGCACGCCGTGCCGGTGGGCGGGTTCACGGGGTGGCGGCAGGCGATGCCGGTCACGCAGTGGGCCGTCACCAAGGACGGGCGCGGGGAGTCCGTACGGTCGGCCGCTCCTGCCGGGGCCGTGGAGACGGCTGAGTCCGCTGAGCCCGCTGAGTCTGCCGAGCCCGCTGGGTCTGTTGGGTCTCGTGCGTCCGTTGCGCCCGCCGAGTCTGGAGAAGAACGTTGACCGTGTACTTCATCGGCGCCGGGCCCGGCGCCGCCGACCTGATCACGGTGCGCGGCGCCCGCCGCCTCGCGGAGTGCCGCGTGTGCCTGTACGCGGGCAGCCTCGTCCCGCGCGAACTGCTCGCCTCCTGCCCGCCGGACGCGCGCCTGGTCGACACGGCCCGCATGGACCTCGACGGCATCACGGCCGAACTGGTGCGCGCACACGCGGAGGGCCACGACGTCGCCCGGCTGCACTCCGGCGACCCGTCCGTCTTCAGCGCGGTCGCCGAACAGATGCGGCGCCTGGACGCGGCAGGGGTGCCGTACGACGTGGTGCCCGGCGTCCCGGCCTTCGCGGCCGCCGCCGCCGCGCTCAAGCGCGAGCTGACCGTCCCGACGGTCGGCCAGACGGTGATCCTGACGCGCGTCGCCCAGCGCGCCACCCCGATGCCGGACGGCGAGGATCTGGCCACGCTGGGGCGCAGCGGGGCGCTCCTGGTGCTGCACCTGGCCACCCGGTACGCCGACCGTGTCGTGGCGGAACTGCTGCCGCACTACGGTGCCGACTGCCCGGCGGCCGTGGTGGCGATGGCCAGCCGGCCGGACGAACTGGTCCTGCGCGGCACGCTCGCCGACATCGCCGGCCAGGTGAAGGCGGCGGGCATCGTCAGAACCGCCGTGATCCTGGTGGGCCGGACGCTGGCGGCGGAGACCTTCCGCGACAGTCACCTGTACTCGGCCGCGCGGGACCGGGACGACGACGGACACGCGGGTGTGCCGATCGTGCCGAACAGCTCCTCCTGAGGATGTGGTCATGAAGCAGCCCCGCACACTCGTCGTCGGCGCCGGGATAGCCGGCCTGGCCCTCGTGCGCGCCCTGCGCGACCAGGGCCTCGACGCCGAGGTGGTCGAACGCGACCCCGACTGGCGGACGACCGGCGCCGGCCTGTACCTCCCCGCCAACGCCGTACGCGCCCTGGAGCGCCTGGGCCTCGGTACGGAACTGGCCCGGCGCGCCCACCCGGTGACCCGCCAGCGGATGCTCGACCACCGGGGCCGCGCCCTGGCGGACTTCCCCGTCCGCGCGGTCTGGGGCGGTGTCGGCGACTGCCTCGCGATCAGCCGCGCCGACCTGCACGACCTCCTCCGCTCGGCGGTCGGCGACTCCGCGGTGCGGCTGGGCACGGGCGTCGCGTCCGTGGACGACGCCGGTACGGTCACCTTCGCCGACGGCTCGTCGGAGACGTACGACGTCGTCGTGGGCGCCGACGGGGCCGGTTCCGCCGTCCGCCGCAGCGCGTTCCGGGGCGCCGAGCCGCGCTTCCTGGGCCAGATCTGCTGGCGGTTCCTCGCCCACGAGGACCCCGCCGCCCCGCCGGTCACCGACTGGACGGCGCGGCTGGGCAGTGGGGGCCGTACGTTCCTGACCGTCCCGCTGGGCGACGGGCGCCTGTACTGCTACGCGGACGTCAACAGCGCGGAGCCCGTGGCCCCTGCGGGTGACTGGCGCGCGCTGTTCGCCGATTTCGCCGGGCCCGTTCCGTACCTGCTGGAGCAGGGGGTTGACGCGTACTTCGCGCCTCTGTCGGAGATCGACGACACGGACTGGGCGCGGCCCCACGCGGTGCTGGTCGGCGACGCGGCACACGCCTGCTCGCCGAGCATGGCCCAGGGCGGCGCGATGGCGCTCGAAGACGTGCTTGTGCTGGCGGAGTTGCTGGGCGGGGCGGTGAAGGCGGGGACGGCCGCCGGGACGGACATCGGGGCCGTACTGTCCGCCTATCAGGCGCGGCGGGCCGACCGCGTGCGCTGGGTCCTCGGCCAGAACCGGCGCCGGGACAAGGCCCGCAACCTGCCCACCCCCGTGCGGAACCTCACCCTCCGGCTCGCGGGCGAGCGCCTCTTCAAGGCCAACCACGCCCCGCTGCACGCCGAAGCATGACGCCGTCCACGGAAGCGCCACGGTCGCCCCACCTCCTGATCCTCGGCGGGACCACCGAGGCGCGCCGCCTCGCCGAGGCGCTCGACGCCCGGCCCCACGGCGGCCCGCGTGTCACCACGTCCCTCGCGGGCCGGGTCGCGCGGCCGGCACTGCCGCCCGGAGAGGTACGGGTCGGCGGATTCGGCGGTCCCGAGGGGCTGGCCGACTGGCTGCGCGCCCACCGGGTGACCGCGCTGATCGACGCGACGCACCCCTTCGCCGCCACGATCAGCTTCAACGCGGCCCGCGCCGCCGCCTCCGCGCACGTACCCTTGCTGGCCCTCCGCAGGCCCTCCTGGACGCCTGCCGACGGCGACAACTGGCACGGGGTCGGTTCGCTGGAGGAGGCGGCCGACGCGCTCACGGGCCTGCGCGCGCGCCGGGTCTTCCTCACGACGGGGCGGACGGGGCTGTCGGCGTTCGCGGGCCGGGGGGAGGGGATGTGGTTCCTCGTGAGGTCCGTGGACGCGCCGGAGCCGCCGTACCCCGCACGCATGGAAAACCTGCTGGACCGTGGCCCGTTCACCCTCGACGGCGAGCGCGAGGTGCTCCGGCGCTACACGATCGACGTCGTCGTGACGAAGGAGAGCGGCGGCGAGGCCACCGCGCCCAAGCTCACCGCCGCCCGGGAGGCCGGCCTCCCGGTGGTGGTCGTCCGGCGCCCACCGGTCCCGGAGGGGGTCACCGAGGTGGCGACCCCGGCGGAGGCCCTGGCGTGGCTGGACCGGCGCACGTAGCGGTCCATCGGCGCGGCCGGCGGGCGGCCCGTCCGGCGCCGGAGTGACGGATCCTGCGTCCGGTGGCCCGGCCCGTGCACGGCGGCGGGTCACCTAGGCGGGTGGCTGGCGCCGTTTATGGCGGGGTGTCGCTTCGGCCCGGTGGCCCGCCTCGCGTACGCAGAGCTGTCGTCCGGCGGTCGGCCGGCCTGGGTGGGGTACAACGGTGCGTCGCTTCGGCCCTGTGGCCCCGCCCCGCGTACGCAGAGTCGTCACCTCGGCCGGCGGCCGGTCTCGCGCGCAACGGCGCGGCACCTTGGCCGGTGGCCTGGCTCCGCCCACGGTGAGCCGTCACCGCGCGGTGACCCGCCTCCCTCAGCTGGCGACTTGTTGCCGCGTCCGGTGACCGGCCACCGCACTTGGTGGCCCGCCATCCACACGCGGTGACCCGCTGCCCGCACGCGGTGACCTGTCACCCTGCCCGGCGACCCGCCTCCCCTGCGCGCCTCGCGACCGGTCACCGAGACAGCGCCTACGCGGCCGTCCAGCCGCGTCCTCACCCCTCCGGCTGCCGCCGAGGCCCCTCACGCCTCCGGGTATCGCCTCGGCGTCCACACGATCTGCTCGCCGTCATCCTCGCCCCGCCGTACCGTCACCGTCTGTGTCGAGCCGACCAGCAGGATCGTCCGCATGTCGACCTGCGCCGGGTCGAGTTCGGCGAGACGTACGATCCGTACGCTCTCCTCAGGGCCACCGACATCGCGTCCTAGGACGACAGGCGTGTCCGGGGCGCGGTGTTCCAGCAGCAGTTCGCGCGCCTTGCCGACCTGCCAGGTGCGGCTGCGTGAGCCGGGGTTGTAGAGCGCCAGCACCAGATCGGCCGCCGCCGCCGCGTGCAGTCGTTCGGCGATCACCTCCCACGGCTTCAGCCGGTCGGAGAGGGAGATCACGGCATAGTCGTGGCCCAGCGGAGCGCCCGCGCGTGACGCGGCGGCGTTGGCGGCCGTCAGGCCGGGCAGCACCCGTACGGGCACCTCCCGGTACGGGTCCTCGGACGCCACTTCCAGTACGGCCGTGGCCATCGCGAAGACCCCGGGGTCGCCGGACGACACCACCGCCACGCGGCGTCCGCGCCGCGCCAGGTCGAGGGCGAACTCGGCCCGTTCGGACTCGACCTTGTTGTCGGAGGGGTGGCGGCGCTGCCCGGGCCGTACCGGAACCCGGTCCAGGTACGTGGTGTACCCCACGAGGTCCTGGGCGGCGGCCAGTTCGCCGCGCGCCTCGGGCGTCAGCCACAGCGGCCCCGCCGGGCCCGTCCCGACCACCACGACCTCACCCCGGGCCCCGGGTGCGGGAACGGCGTCGACACGGCTCGGCAGCACGGCCACCGAGAAGTACGGCACGGACTCCGGGTCGATGTCGGCGAGCGCGCCGGTGCGTTCACCGGCCATCGTGGCGCGCTCGACGTATCGCGCGTCCGCCAGCCGGCCCGAGCGTTCGATCGCCCGCCGCACCGTGGGGAACGTACGGCCCAGCTTCATGACGACGGCGGAGTCGGCCGAGGCCAGCCGGGCGGTCAGCTCCTCCTCCGGGAGGGTGCCCGGCAGGATCGTCAGGACTTCCTCGCCCTCGACCAGCGGGGTGCCGAGGCGGGCCGCGGCGGCGCTGACCGAGGTGACGCCGGGGACGACCTCCGTGGGATACCGGTCGGCCAGCCGCTTGTGCATGTGCATGTACGAGCCGTAGAAGAGCGGGTCGCCCTCGGCGAGGACGGCGACCGTACGTCCCGCGTCCAGGTGGACGGCGAGGCGGGCGGCGGACTCGGCGTAGAAGTCGTCCATGGCGCCCTGGTAGCCGCCGGGATGGTCGGTGGTGCCGGTGGTGACCGGGTAGACCAGCGGCTCTTCGATGTGGTCGGGGCGCAGGTACTCGGCCGCGATGGACCGCGCGATGGACCGGCCGTGGCGGGCGCTGTGATAGGCGATCACGTCGGCCTCGGCGATGATCCGCACGGCGCGTACGGTCATGAGGGACGGGTCGCCGGGGCCCAGGCCGACTCCGTAGAGGCGGCCGGTGGCGGCGGTGTCGGCCGTGGGGCCGGTCTTGTTGTCGGTGGGGGGCGTGCCGGGGACGCTGTTCTCGCTCACTACTCTTCCTCGCTCGCGATCGCGTTGACGGCCGCCGCCGCTATCGCGCTGCCGCCGCGCCGGCCCCGTACGACCAGGTGCTCCAGCCCGGAGGGATGGGCGGCCAGCGCGTCCTTGGACTCGGCCGCGCCGACAAAACCGACCGGGACGCCGATGATTGCGGCCGGGCGCGGCGCGCCCTCCTCGATCATCTCCAGCAGCCGGAACAGCGCGGTCGGGGCGTTGCCGACGGCCACCACCGCGCCTTCCATGCGGTCCCGCCACAGCTCCAGCGCCGCCGCGCTGCGGGTGGTCCCCAACGCGGCGGCCAGGCCGGGCACGGACGGGTCGGACAGGGTGCAGACGACCTCGTTGCCCGCGGGCAGCCGCTTCCTGGTCACGCCGCTGGCGACCATGGCGACGTCGCACAGGATCGGCGCGCCCGCGCGCAGCGCCTCCCGGGCGCGGGCCACCACCCCGGGGGTGAAGGCGAGGTCGCGCACGAGGTCGACCATCCCGCAGGCGTGGATCATCCGGACCGCGACCTGGGAGACGTCGGCGGGCAGCCCGGTGAGGTCCGCCTCGGCGCGGATCATGGCGAAGGACTGGCGGTATATCGCCGGGCCGTCCTTCTCGTAGTCGAACGCTGTGGACACTGGGGTCTCGCTCATCTCGTCATGGTGGGGGTCGTCGTCCGTGCCGCCGCGACCGCGTCGGCGAGTTCCTGTCCCGTCGCGGTCGTACGGGCGCCTCCGTCGACGGAGACGTCGTAGGTACCCTCGCCCGTCGCGACGACGTCCACCCAGGAGGTGCCCTGGGGGTGGCCGCAGCGGCGGGCGCAGCCGGACCAGTGGACGGGCAGGTCGGGGGGCGGCAGTTGTCCTCCGGGCGGGCGCGGGGCGCGGGCCGCGTCCGCCCGTACGTCGGAGAGCGCCTTGGCGCATCCGGGGCGGCCGGTGCAGGCGCCGACGCCGTGCCAGGGGGAGCCGGGGTCGGTGACCAGTCCGGCGGTACGGAGGCGGTCGAGCAGGTCGTGAGCGGTGTCCGGGGCGAGGCCGGGGACGATCACGCCGCGCCAGGGGGTCACGCGGAGGGTGCCGTACGGTGCGGACGGCGTGGTTCCGGCCCCGCCCGCAGCCGCCTTTGCCGTAGCCGCCGTCTCCGCATTCGCCGTCCCCCCAGCGGCAACAGCAGCCGCGCCAGCCGCAATCGCAGCCGCCGTCCGGAGCATCCGCCACTGGGCCACGCTCAGCCGGCCGAGCGGGGCGTGGACGGAGAGCGCCACCGTCCCGTCGGGGGAGCGGACCGTTCCCGGGGCCGGGGGGCCGGCCGCCGGCCCGGGGTCACGGTCCGGCGCCGGTTCGCGCTCGGCGGGGATCCCCGCCTCCGCGAGCCGCGCGGTCACCGCCGCCTCCAGGCCGTGGCCGGCGGGCAGTTCCCGTACGCGCCAGGCGCCCGAGCCGCCCGCCGCCGCCACCGTGAGGAAGGTCTCCGCCGCCACGAGCGCCGCCCGGGCCGCGTCGGTGGCGGACACTCGCCAGCCTGACGGATTTGTCTGGATGTGCAGGGTGGCGGTGCCGTAGCGTTGTGCGAGCAAGGTCACATCAGCGCCCAAGGCGGCCACATCGCCCCGGCCGTCGTCCAGCGCGAAGAGAAAACGTCCGGAGAGGGCTGTCGCGGCCCCGCTCGCGCACAGCAGCTCGTCCAGTTCCTTCGACCACAACTGCACAGAGTGCGAAGAGGATCGGCCCCGGTCCTGGCCCCCCGCCGACCCCTGGCCGTCCAGTCCGGCCAGCGGTGAGGCGACGATGTTCCGTATTCGCTCGTGCGCCTCGGACGGCAGCAGTCCGGCGTCGTACAGCACCCGCGAGAGCTGCCCGCCACAGCTCTCGCCCAGCCCCCGCAGCTGGATGTTGCCCCGCGAGGTGATGTCCAGGTGTCCGTCGCCCAGGCGCTCCGCCACGGACTCCAGCACCTCCGCCTGGTGGTGCGTCAACACCCCTGCGGGCAGGCGAAGTCGCGCCAGCCGACCGTCGTCGGCGGCGTGCAGCCGGAGCGCGCCGGGGCAGGCGTCACCGCGCTCCCGCACGGGAGCTTCGTCCCGGTTCACGGGTGTTGGCGAGGTGGGCGGCATGGCGGCGAGCATACCCACGTGTCCGCCGTCCGGCCCCGCCCGCGGGGGCCGCCGACCTCCGGCCGCCGACGTGCTCGTTCAGGCGCCCTCCCGGCCCGTGACCTGCACCACCTACTATGCAGACGTATGCAGACGGCGGGCCGCCAGGTCCGCCACCGTCAGCGACGGCGTCAGGGGAGGAAGCCCGGTGCGAATCCGGCGCGGTCCCGCCACTGTGAGCCCGGCAGCAGCCGGGTGAGTCAGGAACTCCCGCCGTCCTCCCACCGCCCGGGGCGCGGACCCCGAGGAAGGCCAGACGCCGCATGATCCTGCTCCTGTCGACCTCCGACACCGACCTGCTCAGCGCCCGCGCGGCCAACGGGGCGGGCGGTCCGGTCCCGTTCCGGTACGCGAACCCGGCCCGGCTCGCGCTGGACGACCTGCCCGCACTGCTGGACGGCGCCGACCTCGTCGTCGTACGGCTCCTCGGAGGGCTGCGCGCCTGGCAGGAGGGGATCGACCTCCTCCTCGCCCACGACCGGCCCCTCGTCGTCCTCACCGGCGAACAGGCCCCCGACGCGCAGCTGATGGAAGCCTCCACCGTCCCCATCGGCATCGCCGCCGAGGCGCACGCCTACCTGGCGCACGGCGGGCCCGCCAACCTCGACCAGCTGGCGCGGTTCCTCTCCGACACGGTCCTGCTGACCGGGCACGGCTTCGAGCCGCCCGAGCCCGCGCCGACCTGGGGCCGGGTCCACCGCCGGGTGGAGACGCTGGACGCCCTCGGCCGCCGACCGGTCGTCGCCGTGCTCTACTACCGCGCCCACCACCTGAGCGGCAACACCGCGTTCATCGACGCCCTCAGCGAGGCCGTCGAGGACGCGGGCGGGCGGGCCGTGCCGATCTTCGTCGCCTCCCTGCGCGCCCCCGAGCCGGAGTTGCTCAAGGCCCTGAGCGGGGTCGACGTGATCGTCACCACCGTGCTGGCCGCCGGCGGCACCCGGCCCGCCGAGGCCTCGGCCGGCGGGGACGACGAGTCGTGGGACGCGGGCGCGCTCGCCGCGCTGGACGTGCCGATCCTCCAGGCCCTCTGCCTCACCAGCAGCCGCGCAGCCTGGGAGGAGAGCGACGAGGGGCTGTCGCCGCTGGACGCCGCGTCGCAGGTCGCGGTGCCGGAGTTCGACGGGCGGCTCATCACCGTCCCGTTCTCCTTCAAGGAGATCGACGAGGACGGCCTCCCGTCGTACGTCGCGGACCCCGAGCGGTCGGCGCGCGTCGCGGGGATCGCCGTACGGCACGGGCGTCTGCGCCACATCACGAGCCAGGACAAGCGCCTCGCCCTGGTGCTCTCCGCGTACCCGACGAAGCACTCCCGGATCGGGAACGCGGTGGGGCTCGACACCCCCGCGAGCGCCGTCGCCCTGCTGCGCCGTCTGCGGGAGGAGGGGTACGACTTCGGCGACGAAGACGTCCCCGGCCTGGAGTCCGGCGACGGCGACGAGTTGATCTACGCCCTGATCGAGGCCGGCGGCCACGACCAGGAGTGGCTCACCGACGAGCAGTTGGCCCGCAACCCGGTCCGGATACCCGCCGCCGACTACCGGCGCTGGTTCGCACAGCTCCCCGCCGACCTGCGGGAAGCGGTCGAGCGGCACTGGGGCCCGGCGCCCGGCGAGATGTTCCTCGACAGGAGCCGCGTCGGCAACGGCGGCGACCCGGACGGCGACATCGTCCTCGCCGCCCTGCGGCGCGGGAACCTGCTGATCCTCATCCAGCCGCCGCGCGGCTTCGGCGAGAACCCCATCGCGATCTACCACGACCCCGACCTGCCGCCCTCGCACCACTACCTGGCCGCGTACCGCTGGATCCAGGCGTCCCAGGAGGACGGCGGCTTCGGCGCCGACGCCATGATCCACCTCGGCAAGCACGGCAACCTGGAGTGGCTGCCGGGCAAGAACGCGGGCCTGTCCGCCTCCTGCGCGCCCGACGCCGCCCTCGGCGACCTGCCGCTGATCTACCCGTTCCTCGTCAACGACCCGGGCGAGGGCACGCAGGCCAAGCGGCGCGTCCACGCCACGCTGGTGGACCACCTCGTGCCGCCGATGGCGCGTGCCGAGTCGTACGGCGACATCGCCCGGCTGGAACAGCTCCTGGACGAGCACGCGGCGATCGCCTCCATGGACCCGGCGAAGCTGCCCGCGATCCGCGCCCAGATCTGGACGCTGATCCAGGCGGCCAAGCTCGACCACGACCTGGGGGTGGCGGACCGCCCGGAGGACGAGGGCTTTGACGAGTTCATCCTCCATCTCGACGGCTGGCTCTGCGAGATCAAGGACGCGCAGATCCGCGACGGCCTGCACGTCCTCGGCGGGGCGCCCGCCGGAGACGCGCGCGTCAACCTGGTCCTGGCCATCCTCCGCGCGCGCCAGATCTGGGGCGGTACGTCGTCCCTGCCCGGCCTGCGCGAGGCCCTCGGCCTGGACGAGTCCGCCGCCACCCGCACCACCGCCGACGAGGCCGAGGAACAG
>NZ_WWJY01000344.1 GCF_009865405.1 Streptomyces sp. SID3212
GGGGCCGGGTGGGGCGGGGTCCGCGTCAAGGGACTTTATGCCGTTCCGACTCCTACGACACGCTGTCGTAGATGGGTGGTTTGGGCGGAGATGCGTGGTTGGGTTACCAAGGTGGGGACCGCCCGGCATCCGTGTCGGGTCTCCTCATGCCCGGAGGTTTTCCCCGCATGTTCCAGCGCGACCAGTTCCGTCTCTCCCGTCTCCCGTCCGCCCTGCGTACCCGTACCGGCCTGGTGGCCGCCGGCCTCGGGGTGTCCATGGCGTGCGGGGCGGGGGCCGCGGTCGCCGCGACCGGTGGCGACGGCGCCGATGCCGCGGTGAGCCGTACGGCGACCGCCGCGACCGCCTCCGTGGCGGCCGGCGCGGTGGCGAAGCAGGCCGACGCCCAGGCCGCGGCCGCGGCGCACGCCAAGCAGGTCCAGGCCGAGCGTGCGGAGGCGGCGGCGAAGAAGGCCGAGTCCGAGGCGGAGAAGAAGGCCGCGAAGGTGAAGGCGGACCGGGCCAGGGCCAAGGCGAAGGCCGACAGGATCAAGAAGGCGCATGGCTGGACGGACCCGGTCGACCACTACAAGCTGAGCGCGAAGTTCGGCCGGGGCGGCACCATGTGGTCCCACAAGCACTCCGGCCAGGACTTCGCCGTACCGACCGGCACCACGGTCAAGGCCGCCCACAGCGGCACGGTGGTCAAGGCCGGACCGAACGGCGCCGGTGACGGATCCGCGTACGGCAACGCGATCGTGATCCGGCACGGCGACGGGACGTACTCGCAGTACGCGCACTTGTCCAAGATCAAGGTGTGGGCCGGCCAGCACGTGAAGGCCGACCAGCGGATCGCGTACTCCGGCAACACCGGCAACTCCAGCGGCCCCCACCTGCACTTCGAGATCCGTACGACCCCGAACTACGGCTCGGCGGTCAACCCGCTCACCTTCCTGCGCCACGCGGGTGTCACGGTCTGAGTGTCGTCCCGGTCCGGGCGTGGGGGGCCCGGGGCCGTCTCAGAGGTCGACGTGGTGGGCCTGGGTGATCAGGTCGGTGGAGACCTCCAGGATCGCCAGGCGCTTCTCCTCGGGGTCCCCCTCGATGTCCTTGAGGGCGAACTGTCCCGCGTGCATGGTGAAGAGCGCGCTGGTGCAGCGCACCCGGTTGACCATGGTCGCGTCCGGGTCCAGCAGCAGCTCCATCAGGGCCATCATGCGGACCTTGAAGGTCTCGCCGATGCTCAGGTCCCGGATCGTCGCCTGGTTCTCCTGCATGAAGCGGAAGAGGGGGGAGGCGCCGAGCAGGGCGGTGCTGTAGCGGCGCAGGATCTCCCGCTTCGTCTCCAGCGTGGCGGGCTGCGACTTGCCCCACTCGATCAGCGTGTCGATCGGCCGTGTCGCGTCGTCGAAGACGCTGATCAGGATGTCTTCCTTGGTCTTGAAGTGGTAGTAGAGCGCGGCCTTGGTGACGTCCAGGTGCTCGGCGATCTCCCGCAGCGAGGTCTTCTCGTATCCCTGTTCGGCGAAGAGCTCCAGGGCGACATCCTGGATGCGCTGACGGGTGTTGCCCCGTCGGGGGTGCTGAGTGCTGCCCACGGTGCTCTCCTTGGGAAAAAACTTACTTGACGCCCGGCAAGTTAGCCGTCTACCTTCTGAGTGTAATGCTAGCTTGCCGGGCGGCAAGTAAGTCAGGGGAGTAGGGGACGATGAGTCAGACGAGCCGTCAGACGGGGAAGGCCGAACAGGCCGCGGCACCCGGGGACCCGTCAGCCGGGACGTTGGCGCCCGGCAAGCCGGAGCCACAGCCGCGCAGCGTACGGATCGTGCTGCTCGCGCTCATGATCGCGATGCTGCTGGCGATGCTGGACAACATGATCGTCGGTACGGCCATGCCGACGATCGTCGGTGAGCTGGGCGGTCTGGAGCACCTGTCGTGGGTGGTCACCGCGTACACCCTCGCCACCGCCGCCTCGACCCCGATCTGGGGCAAGCTCGGCGATCTGTACGGCCGCAAGGGCGTCTTCCTCACCTCCATCGTGATCTTCCTGATCGGTTCCGTGCTGAGCGGGATGGCCCAGGACATGAACCAGCTGATCGGCTTCCGCGCGATACAGGGCCTGGGCGCGGGCGGTCTGATGGTCGGCGTGATGGCGATCATCGGCGACCTGATCCCGCCCCGTGAGCGGGGCAAGTACCAGGGCATGATGGCCGGCGTCATGGCCCTCGCCATGATCGGCGGACCGCTGGTCGGCGGCGCCATCACCGACCACCTCGGCTGGCGCTGGAGCTTCTACATCAACCTGCCGCTGGGCGCGGTGGCGCTGGCGATGGTCACGGCCGTCCTGCACCTGCCCAAGAAGGACCGCTCGAAGGTCAGGATCGACTTCCTGGGCGCCGGGCTGCTGACCGTCGGCATCACCTCGATCGTGCTGGTCACGACGTGGGGCGGTACGGAGTACGACTGGAGCTCCGCGATCATCATGGAGCTGATCGCGCTCGGTGTGGTCGCGCTCATCGGCTTCGTCGTCGTCCAGAAGAGGACCGCCGAGCCGCTGCTCCCGCTGCACATCTTCCGCAGCCGTAACTTCACCCTCATGTCGGTGATCGGCTTCCTCACCGGCTTCGTGATGTTCGGCGCGGTGCTCTTCCTGCCGCTGTACCAGCAGTCCGTGCAGGGCGCCTCGGCCACCAACTCCGGCCTGCTGCTCCTGCCGATGCTGCTGTCGATGATGGTCGTCTCGCTGATCGCGGGCCGGGTCACCACCAGCACCGGCAAGTACCGGATCTTCCCGATCCTGGGCGGCGCCCTGATGACGGTCGGCCTGTTCCTGCTCGCGCAGATGGACACCGAGACGTCGCGGCTGACGTCCGGCGTCTACATGGCCGTGCTCGGCGCGGGCATGGGCTTCCTCATGCAGATCACGATGCTGGTCGCGCAGAACAGCGTCGAGGCGAAGGACATGGGCGTCGCGTCCTCCTCCGCCACGCTCTTCCGTACGCTGGGCAGCTCGTTCGGAGTCGCCATCATGGGCGCGCTCTTCAACTCCCGCGTACAGGACGAGATGGCGGCCAGGGGCGGCAGCACCGGCGGCGGCCTCGCGTCCGCGCAACTGGACGCGGCCAGCCTGGCGAAGCTCCCGGACGCGGCACGCGAGGCGTACCAGCACGCGGTGTCCACCGGCATCCACGGCGCCTTCACCCTGGGTGCGGCGATCGCGGTGATCGGCTTCGTGGCGGCGTTCTTCGTCAAGGAGGTCCCGCTGCGGGGCGCGGGCCCGAAGCCGGCGGAAGACCCGTCCCCGGCGGACGGCAGGATCCCCCAGTCGGCCTGACGCCGACGCGGCACACAAGCACCACACCAAGGACGTCCCCCGGCGCACGCGCACCGGGGGACGTGGCGTTCGCGGCGTCGTTCGTCGGCGATCGTGAGTAGCGCGATCAGCAGTCGGAATGCCTTGCGGCGTTCGTCGGGTGGGGTGAGCGAGGCGATCTTGCCCAGTTGTTCGTCGATCCGGTCGCGGGTGATCAGCACTGAGGGGGTGTGGGTGGGGCGCAGCCCCGCTCGGCGGATGCTTTCCGGTCCGTCCTCGGTGACGGCGCGCGCCTGGACGCAGTGATGGCACAGATGCTGGAGTGTCTCGGACTGCTCTGCCGGGCCCCAGGGCCTCGAACCACTCGATGCCTTGTGACATGGGGCGCAGCCCCTGGGCGAGTTCGTTGAGTATGACGTCGCGTTCGGTCATGGCTGCCTTCTGGGCGAAGTTGTCCTGCGGGCCGAATCACCTCGGGTCCGGGAGGTGGAGGATCGGGAAGCTGCCTGTGGTGGTGGGGGCGTGTTCCGGGAGCCAGAGGACCGCTATCGCTCCGGGGGGTGTTTCCGGGGTGGGGGTGGGGTCCTGGGACGCGTTGCGGAAGGTCAGGCGGGCGCCCAGGACGCGGGCCTGGCCCGCCGCGATGGTCAGGCCCAGGCCGTGGCCGTGGCCCGCGCGGTCGCTCGCGCCCGTGCGGAAGCGGCTCGGGCCCTCGCGCAGGAGCGCGTCGGGGAAGCCGGGGCCGTGGTCCCGTACCCGTACCACCCGGCCCTCGACCGTGACCTCCACCGGCGTCCGGCCGTGCTTCGCCGCGTTGGCCAGCAGATTGCCCAGGATGCGTTCCAGGCGGCGGGGATCGGTGTTCACCCAGGAGTCGTTCGTCACGTGCACGGTGATCGTCCGGTCCAGTGCGGTGACCCGCCGTCGCACGAACTCGCCCAGCTCGATCTCCTGGAGTTCCGCCCGTTCCGAGGCGCTGTCCAGGCGGGCTACCTCCAGGACGTCTTCGACCAGGGTACGCAGTGCTTGTGCTCTGTCCCTCACCAGCTCCGTCGGGCGGCCCGGCGGGAGCAGTTCCGCCGCCGTCAGCAGACCCGTCACCGGCGTGCGCAGTTCGTGGGCGATGTCCGCCGTCACCCGGCGCTCCGCCTCGATCCGTTCGTTCAGCGCGTCGGTCAGCGCGTCCACCGCGCGCGCCAGTTCGTCGGTCTCGTCGCGTACGACCCCGCCGACCGCGTCCCCGACCCGTACCTCCGTGTTGCCCTGCGCGACCCGGCCCGCCGCGGCGGCCGCCCTGCGCAGCCTGCGGGACAGCTGGCCGCCGATCAGCACCCCCAGCGCGCAGCCGCCGAAGACCACCGACACCGAGCCGATGATCAGCGCCCGGTCCAGGTCCTTCATGATCGTCGTACTGCGGTCGGCGAACTTGTTGTGGAGGGAGAGCACCGTGCCGTTCCCCAGCGGGACGGCCGCCCAGACGTCCGGCACCCCCTCGCTGACGTCCTGCACGTACGTCGCCCGCCGCCCCTGTGCCATCTTCTCCCGCAGATCGTGCGGCAGCGCCGGGTCGTTGACCTTCGTGCCGAACTTGGGCTCCTTGGTCGTGTCGTACATCCGCTGCGCGAACAGCAGCCGCTCCAGCTGCACCTCGCGCGCGTTGTCGAGCATCGAGACCTGGGCCGCGTTGTGCACCACCAGGCTCAGCGCCACCGCGACCAGCGCGCCGACCGCCGCGATCGCGATGCTGATCTTCCAGCGGACCCCGGTCCGCAACGCCAGGCGCCTCACGAGCGGGGCCTCATGCCGTCCATGCGCGTCATGCGCGTCATGCGCGTCGTGCGCGTCATACGCTTCATACGCGCGGCCTCATGCGTCATGCCTTGAGCTTGTAGCCGAAGCCGCGGACCGTGTCGATCCGGTCCTGCCCGATCTTGGTACGCAACCGCTGGACGTGCACGTCCACCACCCGGGTGTCCCCGCCCCAGCCGTAGTCCCAGACCCGCTCCAGCAGCCGGTCGCGGGACAGGACCGTGCCCGGCGCCGTCGAGAACTCCAGCAGCAGCCGCATCTCCGTCGGCGTCAGCGCGACCGGCACCCCGCCCCTGCGCACCTCCATACCCTCCGTGTCGATCTCCAGCTCGCCGAACGTCAGCACCCCCCGCTCGTCCGGCCCCTCCCGCCCCGCCGGATCCCCGGCCGCCCGGCCCGCGTGCCCGAAGCGGCGCAGTACGGCCCTGATCCGGGCCACCAGCACCGCCCCGTCGAACGGCTTGGTGACGTAGTCGTCCGCGCCGGCCTCCAGGCCCAGCACCACGTCGATCGCGTCGGCGCGCGCCGACAGCATGATCACGGGCACGGTTGACTCGTCA
Source organism: Streptomyces sp. SID3212 (assembly GCF_009865405.1). GTDB lineage: Bacteria > Actinomycetota > Actinomycetes > Streptomycetales > Streptomycetaceae > Streptomyces. The sequence continues at coordinate 5,662 of NZ_WWJY01000344.1, forward strand.
CGGATCCGGCGGCACAGGCTGACGCCGTCCAGGCCCGGGACCATCACGTCGAGGAGCGCGATGTCCGGGCGGTCGGCGCGGAACGCCTCAAGACCGGCGAGCCCGTCGGGCATCGCGGTCACCACGAAGCCGTCCCGCTCCAGCGCGAGCTGCGTGGCTTCGCGGATGACGTCGTCGTCCTCGACGAACAGCACATGGGTCTCTGCCATCGGGTGGCTCTCTCTGCTCTCGGTCGGTGAGGGACGGAGGTCTCAGTTCTGGCGCGGCACCGTCGGGTCCACCACGTCCGGCGCCTCCACCGCCCCGTCGCCGACCGCGCTGCTGTAGTTGTTGCGCACGCGGTAGCGCTCGGTGAACTTGGTGTCGCTCCAGCTGTACGTGACCACGTCCTCCCCGGAGGGATACGCCACCGGATCGCCCTTCGCGTACACCTGCTGGGTGAGGACCAGCTCCCCCCGGTCGATGGTGGCATAGACGGCCGGTTCCTCGACGGCGAAGACGTTCTCGTACGTCTCGTCCTTCTCGCGGTACACGTACGTGCCGATGCCCACCGCGTCCCCGCAGGTCATCACGTTCACGACCACGTCGGGGACGGGTCCGCCGGTCAGATTCCCGTACGAGGTGTCCACCGGGTAGGCGCCCTCCGAGCACGGTTTGAGATCGGCCTTGATCCGCCTGCTGACCTTGGGGTCCTCGCGCAGCAGCGAGGCCGCGTCCACCGTCCTCACCGGCGGGACCGCGGACGCCCCCGGCGTGTGCACCCCCCGCTCGACGGGCGCGGTCACGGCCGCGCCCTCGTCGCGCGTACCCGTACCACCGGTCGAACACCCGGCGGCCAGCAGGCACAGCGCGGCGACGCCGACCACGCCCGCCGTACCCCCCGCGAGCCGTCCCGCCGTCACCCGCCGGACCGGCCCCCTCAGGCCACGCACCGCTCCCGCCCCCGATCCTGGCGGCCGATGAGGCCGCCGCCGTGCTCCGCCCGTTCCAGCACGCGCGCCTCCGCCTCGTCGGCGGACCGGCTCTCCAGCTCCTCGCGGAGCCGGGCCAGCGCCCGGTGCAGCGTGCTCTTGACCGTACCGGCCGACATTCCCAGCGCCGCGGCCGTCTCTTCCGTACTCATCTGCTCCCAGTGTCGCAGCACCACCACACTGCGTTGCTTGGGAGCCAGGACGGAGAGGATGTCCATCAGCAGGGCGCGGTCGGCGCGCTGCTCGGTGCCGTCCTCGACGCTCGCGTCGGGCAGCTCCTCGGTGGGGACCTCTTCGAGCCGGCGCGCGCGCCACCACTCCGTACGGGTGTTGATCATGACGCGGCGCAGGTAGGCGTCGGCGAGGGACTTGTCGGCGATGCCGTCCCAGCGGCCGTACGTACGGGCCAGCGCGGTCTGGAGCAGGTCCTGGGCGTCCACCGGGTCGGGCACGAGCCGGCGGGCGCTGCGCAGCAGGGCCTCCTGCCGGGTCCGTACGTACTCCTCGAACCCGAGCACCTCTCCGAGCACTTCGCCCTGCGCCATGCCGACCGCCTCCGACCCCGTGACCGTTCCCGCGTTCTTCTTTGCGCCACCGAAATTACGGAGCGGTTGTCACGGGGCTGTGCGGGGCAGCCGTCGGCAAACGCACGGCTGTCCATCGGTTGTGTAACGGAGGGCGGGGCCGGTCCGCGGAGTTCCGCATTCCACGGACCGGCCGGTGCGTCAGCTCAGGGGCAGGCGGTACACCCCGTTCTCCATCGGCTCCACCAGGCCGTCCGCCACCAGCCCGTCCAGCGCCCGGGCCCGCTGCACCGGCTCCTCCCACACCGCGTCCAGCACTTCCTGCGGTACGGGCGTGACCGCCTCGCGCAGGACGGCCAGCAGCTTGCCGCGCACCTGGCGGTCCGTGCCCGCGTACGTCTGCCCGCGCCGGGCGGGCCCTTCGTGCGCCGGCTTGCCCGCCAGCCGCCACGCGCACCGGTCCGCGATCGGGCACCGTACGCACTCCTCGCCCTTCGCCGTGCACACCAGCGCGCCCAACTCCATGGACGCGGCGGCCCACCGGGCGGCGGTCGGCTCGTCCGGGGGCAGCAGGGAGCGGGCCAGCTTGCGCTCGGCGGCCGTGGTCGCGTTCGGCGGGAACTGCACGCCGGTGACCGCCCGCGCGAAGACCCGGCGCACGTTCGTGTCGAGGACCGCGTGGCGCTGTCCGTACGCGAACGACGCGACGGCCGCCGCCGTGTACTCGCCGATCCCGGGCAGCGAGATCAACTGGGCGTGCTCGCTGGGCACATCCCCGCCGTACCGCTCCGTTATCGCCTGCGCGGCCCCGTGCAGGCGCAGCGCGCGGCGGGGATAGCCGAGCCGCCCCCACGCCCGGACCGCCTCGCCGGGCGGCTCCTTCGCCAGGTCGGCGGGGCGCGGCCAGCGCGCGAGCCACGCCTCGTAGACCGGGAGCACCCGGCTGACCGGGGTCTGCTGGAGCATGAACTCGCTGACCATCACCCCCCAGGCACCCGCTTCCGGGCGGCGCCAGGGCAGATCGCGAGCGTGGGTGTCGAACCACTCGATGACAGGGGCGTGGAGGGCGGCGGCGGACACCGTGGCCGGGGCCGGCGGCGTCGCGGAGGTCTCGGGAGTCGGAGAGGTAGCAGTCATGGCACCTCCGATCCTGGCATGCTCCGACGCGCGGACGGCGCATCGGACGCGTGTGCGGCGGGGTGCCTTCGACGTGCGGCGGGGTGGCTTCGCCACCTGACCGGCCTCCGTCAGGACGCTCGCAGGCTGATGATCCGTAAAACTTGCGAAGACGGACGGCATGGGGGCGGGAGTTGGCGGAGATCTCTCGTACAGTTTGCGACGTGGGATCTTTGCGTAATCCGGTCGGGCCGCTCCCCTCTCCCATCTACTGGCGACGGAGGGCAGTAGCGGCGACGCTGATCGCGCTGCTCGCGTTGCTGGTCGTGTGGATCGTCACCTCCGGTGAGGACGGCGGCAAGAAGAACGACGACCGGTCGGACGGAGCCAACCCGGCCACGTCGATCACCCCGGGACCCTCGGGATCCGGGCCCGCCATCAGCGAACAGCCGGGCGGGCGCGACGAGTCGGGCGGCACGGGCGGCGGTGGCGGCGACGGCGGTACGGACGCCGGCGCGGGGGACGGCGGCAAGAACGGCGACACCGCGGG
>NZ_WWJY01000345.1 GCF_009865405.1 Streptomyces sp. SID3212
GCGCGGAGGCGTGTGTGGACGCCTCGGGTGGTGTCGAGGCCACGGCGGCGGCGGTCCGGGAGGTGACGGGCGGCGGGGCGCAGGTGTCGCTCGACGCCCTCGGCGCGGAGGCCACGTGCCGCGCGTCCGTGGAGTGCCTGCGGCGCCGGGGGCGGCATGTGCAGGTCGGACTGGCCCCGGCAGGCGGCTTCGGCGTGTCGATGAACCGGGTCATCGCGTTCGAACTGGACCTTCTGGGCAGCCATGGCATGGCCGCGCACGCGTATCCGGTGATGATGGCTCAGGTGCGGTCCGGCCGGTTGCGCCCGGATCTGCTGGTCGGTGAGGTCATCGGGCTCGACGCGGCCCCGGCGGCGCTCGCCGCCCTGGGCGAGAGGTCCGGGGCGGGTATGACGGTGATCACTCCCCAGGGGGAGGACGAGCCGCCGGCCTGACCCCGCCGGGCGTGTCACGGAGTGGGAGCGCCGGGATCCACGGCGTGTCGCGCGGTGGACGGCGGCCGGATCGTCGGCGTGTCGCGTGGTGACACAGCCGCGCCGCGGCCCGCTCCTCCCCGAAAGGGGACGAGCGACCGCGGCGTCATCGGCTCCGCGCTCCGGCTTCGGCCCGGCCGTCCGTGGCGGACGGTCGTGCGCGGTGCCGGGTGGGCGGTCAGGCGTGGGCGCGGGTACGGCCCGTGACGGCGCGATAGATCAGCAGCACGATGATGGAGCCGACGATCGCGGCGATCCACGTCGACAGGTCGAAGAACCCGTCGATGGAGTCGACGCCGAATATCACCTTGCCGAGCCAGCCGCCGAGCAGACCGCCGACCACACCGACCAGCATGGTGACGATGAGGCCGCCCGGGTCCTTGCCGGGCACGAGGGCCTTGGCGATGAGGCCAGCGAGCAGTCCGATGATGATCCAGGCGATGATGCCCATGACGCGCAACCTTCCCTTTGGTCCGTGAACGAGCCGGGCTCGTCCGTTGCTTACGGCCTGCCGTGTGACCCTGCGCGCCGTCTCCAAACGTCGGAAGCGGAAATTCCTTGCGCGGCCCGTGGCCGACCGCCGCGCCCAGGACACTTTCCGGACAGGCTTTTGACGGATCATGAGAAAGTTTCAGCGATTCGTTCCGAACCTCTGGACAGCCCCTTGAGGGCGCCTTAATGTCTCGGGCCACCAGGCAAGTGTTTCGTCCCCGTAACAACGACGCGTCTCCACGCTCCTTCAGGTACCGGACAGCACCCCACTCACCACGCCTCCCTCCCACGGTCGGACCACTCCCCCGCACCGAGGCTCCGCGCCACCCGCACACGCCCCCCCAGCACCCCCGTCACCGGACCGCCCGGCGCCACCGGACGTCCCGTGCGGGGCACCCGGCCGCGCGACCGTCGCGGCCGTGACCGCAGCAGAAAAGGGAAGCGACATGAAGATCCGCATTTTTGTGGCCACCGCCTCGCTGGCCGCCTCCGCCGGGCTCGTGGGACTCGCCGGATCCGCCCAGGCCGCGCTGTACACCACCTGTGTCGGTGACGGGGGCGCCGTGACGGTCGGCGGGGACCTGGTCGTACCGGCCGGGCAGTCGTGCACGCTGACCGGCACCAAGGTCAAGGGCACCGTGACGGTGGAGGCGGGAGCCGACCTCGTCGCGTCCGGCGCGACGTTCAACCAGAACGTGACGGTCCGTCAGAACGGTTACCTGGACCTCACCGACACCACGGTCAAGGGCTCCGTGACCGCGCAGGCCGCCTTCGGCACCCACGTCCAGGACAGCAGCGTCAAGACGGGGATCACCTCCGACAAGGGATTCGTGTACGCCGTCGACGCGACGCTGGGCGGCACGGTCAGATCCTCGGCGGGCGAGCTGTACGTCTCGGGGAGCACCCTCTCCGGCGCGCTGACCGGGGAGGGGAACCTGTACACCGACGTCTACGACAGCACGGTCAAGGGCGCCCTCACCGTCGGCGGCAACACCCTCGGCGGGGTCCTGTGCGCCAGCGAGGTCGAGGGCAACACCACGTACCGGAACAACGCCGACACCCTCCAGCTCGGCGGCGAGGGGACGCTCGGCTCCTGCGCCGGCGCCACCTACCTCGGCGGGAACCTGACGGTCACCGACAACACGGCGGCGACCGTGCTGGACAACACGATCGTCCGGGGCGGGCTCACCGCGACCGGCAACAGCCCGGTGCTGGGACTCGGCCCGCTGGCCAGGGTCCGGGGCGCGATCACCGGCGAGACCGCCGCCGCCACCGCGGCGCCCTCCCTCGCGGCCCGCAAGGCGGCGCCGCAGGACCGCGGGGACGCCC
>NZ_WWJY01000346.1 GCF_009865405.1 Streptomyces sp. SID3212
CCCGCCCGTCCGTGTCCCACAGCGTGAGGCGGGCCTGGACGGTGGCGACCGTACGGGGCAGGGCCGCCGCCGCCGCGCCTTCCACCTCGCGCCACTCGGTCCAGGCTCCGTCGGCGGACCGTCCCCGGACCTCGACGGCGACCCGGGCGCCGGAGGGGGTACGGGCGGACAGCTCGGCCCTGACCCGGTCGACGGGACGGTCGAGCGTCCTCGGCGCGAGGACCTGCGTGCCGTACCCCCGCTCGCCGGCCGTGGTGGCGGTCACGGTGGTGTCCGTACGGCGCAGGCCCAACGCGCCCTGTACGAAACGGACGTTGACGTCGTCGGCGTCGACCCGCGACAGGTCGGCGGACCAGGAGACCGGACCCCGCGCTACGCGCGTGGATTTTTGGGTGTCGGCCGCCACGGCCGGTGACGTGGTCACCGCAGGACCCAGAAGGGCGAGTACCGACAGGAGCCCGGTCACCCAGCGGAGTCGCTCTCGTCTGTGACGCATGCGCGCATCTCTCTCGTTCGGAGGTGTCGGAACGTGATGGAGCGGATCTTGTGCGAGTGACCTGACCGGCGTCGGCGGCAAGTATGCCATGTCCACATCAAGGTGTGGTGCGATTCTCGGACGTGTTCCGGCGTGTTCCTGACGTACGCCCGGCGAATGTCGACCCGGCGGAACCCGTCGTGCGGAAATCGCCTCTTCTGTTCAAACGCGCTCTCAATTGATCGTGTGGACCTCAACTGACGCTCGAACAAGTGCAGTTGTGGTCCGAACTCACTTCAGCGTTGGGGGAGACTTGCTCAGAAGCAGGAGAACGAGAGCGGGCGCGGCCATGGTCGCCGCCCTGCTCACGGCGGGCCTCACGACCGGCGTGACCGCGGC
>NZ_WWJY01000347.1 GCF_009865405.1 Streptomyces sp. SID3212
CCGCCCCCACCCGCCACTGGTCACCGATCCTGGTCGAGATCCGCCGCAGCGGCGCCGACAGGAACGCGCGGCTGGTCGAGGTGTCCGCGTACCGGCACGGCCACCGGCGGCTGGTCGGCGAGCAGCGGCTCGCCAAACGGGACGTACCCGCCTGGGTGCTGGACCGGATCGACGACGCCTTCGCCGAACTCGACACGGCGGGCCGCGAGTTGATCGCGTTCGCCCTCCCCAGGGACTGGCTCAACTACCCCGTGGACCAGTGGTCGGCCCGCAAGGGCACCCGGACGCCGCTCGGTTGTATGGCGCCGGTGGTGGTGATGGACCACGACCGCAGGACCAATCCCCGTCTCCAGTTCCGGCTGAAGAAGATGTGGGACCTCCTGGACGAGCAGCCTGAGTCGCGGTTCCACCGGATCACCTGCGAGGGCGCCCCGGCGCCCGGGCTGCTCGCCGTCCAACTCCAGGACGTGGCGGGCCCGGTGGCGCTGACCAGGCCGCCGACGGCGCCCGACGACCGTGCGACGCACCGCGCCGTCCTGGACGCGCCGGTCCCGATCGTGCTGTGGCCGCGTACCGGCTGCCCCGGGGGTGGCGGGGAGGCGTGCGGGGCCGGGTGCCGCGGCACGGTGTTCCTGGACTCCCTGGCCGAGCGGCTGTCCCTGCTCGCGCCGGGCGAACTGCCCGAGCACGTCTTCACCCTGCGCAAGCACGCCTTCGGCCATGAGGGGCCCGAGCCGCACTGGGCCACCGGCCTGTCCTTCGTCTGGGACGATCCACGGTGGTTCCCCGACGTCCCGCGGCTGACCCGGTCGCCCGTCGACTGACCTGGAGGTCCGACATGTCGTCCCTGTGGCCGGTGTACACCGGAACCGACCAACCGCACGACGGTATCGGGCTGTTGCCCGAGCCGCCGCCCTGGCGTGCCTTCAACGGCGGACCCGTGGTCGAACCGCCCGGGGACGACCCGTCGCCGTCACCCGACCGGGTGCACCGGGCCCAGGCGTACCGGGCGACCACCGAGAGCGTGCAACTCGTGAACGCGGCGCTGTACTTGCGCCGGCCGCTGCTGGTGACGGGGCCGCCGGGGAGCGGCAAGTCCAGCCTGGCGTACGCCGTGGCCCGGGAGTTACGGCTCGGGCCCGTCCTGCGGTGGAACATCACCAGCAGGACGGCGCTGGGCGACGGGCTCTACCAGTACGACCCGCTCTCCCGGCTCTACGCGGCGGGCCAGGCCCCGGGGAACGGCACGAACGGCACCATCGAGGACCACCTCCGGCTCGGCCCGCTGGGGACGGCGCTGCTCCCGTACGAACGCCCGCGCGTCCTGCTGATCGACGAGATCGACAAGAGCGACCTGGATCTGCCGAACGACCTGCTGAACGTGATGGAGGAGGGGCAGTACGAGATCCCCGAACTGGTCCGGGCCGCCAGGACCCGCGCCTCGGCCGAGGTCCTGATGGCGGACTCCGACCGGCTGGTACGGGTGGAACGCGGCCGGGTGCGCTGCCGGGCGTTCCCCTTCACGGTCCTCACGAGCAACGGCGAACGGGACTTCCCGCCCGCTTTTCTGCGGCGCTGTGTGACCCTGGAACTGAAGCAGCCGGCCGCCGACCACCTGGCCGCGATCGTCCGGGCGCATCTGGGCCCTCTCGACGAACCGGCACGGGAGTTGGTACGAACGTTCCTGACGCGGGGCAGGAACGGTGAGCTGGCGACCGACCAACTGCTCAACGCGATCTATCTCACCAGGACTTCCGGACTGGCCGGCGAGTCCAGGACGGAGCTGGCGGACCATCTGATGCGCTATCTGAGCCGGACACCGGAACCCGATGAATTCTGATCTGGCCCGGTTACGGGACGTGCTGACGGCGGCGGGCGACGACCCGCCGACCGGCCGCGAGCTGGCCGAACTGCTCTGGCTCGCGACCCAGTCACGCCCCGCCCCGCCACCGGCCCGGCAAGCGCCGCCCCTGCCCGGGGCGGGGGGGATCCCGTCCCCGCCTCCGTTCCCACCCCCGTTCCCACCGGGCGAGCACCCCCCGCCGGTTCATCCCGACCACCCGGAGCCACCGATCCCGTACGGCTACCCGGGCGGAGCCGTCGGGCGGGCCCCGCAGCCGCCACCAGGCAGCCAGGCCACGCGGGACCCGAAGTCCCCCCAACCCGAACAGACCCCACCGAATAGGCCGGCTCGGTGGCCCCAGCAACCCTCACCGATCCGACAGACCCCGCCGGACCGGCGAACCCCGACAGGTGGACACCCTTCACCGAACCGGCCCACCCCGGCGCCGCCCGGCGGGCAACCTCCACCCAGCGGGCAGACCCCGGCAGGTGAGCAGGACCCGTGGGGCCAGCAGTCCCCGGCGGGTGGGCAACCTCCAACCAACGGCCACACCCCTGCGGGTGAGCAGGACCCGTGGGGTGCGCCAACTCCGTGGGGGCAGCAATCCCCGCCGGACCGGCAGACCCGGCCCGGTGGGCAGACCCCGCCCGGTGGGCAGACCCCGCCGGACCGGCAAACCCCCTGGGACCCACAGTCCCCATCGGGTACACCCGCCCCACCGGGCACACCCGCCCCGCCGAGCGGGCAAACTCCGCCGAGTCGGCAGGCCCCCGTCCCGCTCGTCCCCCGGCGCTGGTGGCCCCAACCCACCCGGGC
>NZ_WWJY01000348.1 GCF_009865405.1 Streptomyces sp. SID3212
CGCCAGCGGCGGGCCGGGGCGGAGACGGGGCCCGCGCCGCGGACGGCCGCCAGGATCGGGCGTGAGGAGCTGCTGGCCGCCTCGGGGGCCGACGCGAGCGCGCTGGACGAGTGGGAGTCGTACGGTCTCATCACTCCGATGCCGGACGGCGGGTACGACGCCGAGTCCGTGACCGTGGCGAAACTGGTCACGGATCTGGGAAGATTCGGCCTGGAACCACGTCATCTGCGGATCATGAGAGCGGCCGCCCAGCGCGAGGCGGGGATGGTCGAGCAGGTGGTCGCACCGCTGCGCCGGCACCGTAACCCGCAGACCAGAGCCCATGCGGAGGCCACCACGAGGGAGCTGGCGACCCTCTCCGTGAAGCTGCACGCGGCACTGTTCCGGACGGCTCTCGGAGCACATCCGTACTGATCATGGGGGAGTCCGACTACCCAAACCGGTCGGTCGCGTCCTAGGGTTGCTGTGTGAACGAGCTCGACGTTGTGGGTGTCCGGGTGGAAATGCCCTCGAACCAACCGATCGTGCTCCTGCGTGAAGTGGGAGGCGACCGGTACCTTCCCATCTGGATCGGGCCGGGGGAAGCCACCGCCATCGCCTTCGCCCAGCAGGGCATGACGCCTGCCAGGCCGCTGACCCATGACCTTTTCAAGGATGTCCTTGAGGCCGTGGGCCAGGAGCTGACCGAGGTCCGCATCACGGACCTCAGGGAAGGTGTCTTCTACGCGGAGCTGGTCTTCGCCAGCGGGGTGGAGGTGAGCGCCAGGCCGTCCGACGCCATAGCGCTCGCGCTGCGCACCGGTACGCCGATCTACGGCAGTGACGGCGTCCTGGACGACGCGGGGATCGCCATCCCGGACGAGCAGGAGGACGAGGTGGAGAAGTTCCGTGAATTCCTCGACCAGATCTCTCCCGAGGACTTCGGGACCAACAGCCAGTGAGTGGTCGGTGAGTGCCTGACGGCCGGAGGCGGACCCGCCTCCGGACCGCACGGTCAGCACATTCGGTCAGCCCTTCCCGGGACCGGGACACGCGAAACCACTCTCAAGGTGATTATCACTCGGCGTGGCGAGTGCGGCGATCGTTGACGCACCCCGAGTGACTCCCTACCGTCGTTGAGGGCAGGTCAAGGACGGAGGTCGGCGTGAGAAGCAGCGGCGACGGTACGGCGGTGGGCGGGGCGTTCCCGCTGCGGAGCGAGGTCCCCGTGCCGCCTCGTCCAGGCCGGCCAGCGCGTCGAAGGCCGTCCGCAGGCCGGGGACGTACGGCATCAGGGCGGGGACCGCCTGCGCCGCCACGTCCAGGCGGGCCGTCATCGCGTCCGCGAACTGCGCCGTCTGCGCGCGGCCCAGCGTCACGGTCGGCAGCGCCGCCGCCAGCGCCAGATGCACCTCGGCGGTGGCCCGCCCGAGCGCGCGCGCCTCCGACGTGAACTCCCGGTCCGCGCCCAGCGCCGCCAGCGCGAGCTGCCAGCCGTCCCGCGACCCGCGCAGATACGGCTGGAGCACACCGAGGGTGAGTGTGTCGTCGCTGCCCGTCGGATCGTCCGCCTCGAACCACGCCACCGGCGCCGGCACCCGGTCGCAGCCCTCCGCGGCGAGCGCCAGCGGCAGCTCCAGATCCGGGTGCGGGCCGGGGAAGACCCGGCGGAGGATCTTGAGGATGTACGCGTCCCCGTGGACGGCCTCGCCGCGGGCGTCGCCGTAGACGAGGGACGAATTGGACTGCTCCGCGTCCAGCAGTTTCCCGCTCAGGGCCGCCGGGATCGGCCGCGCGCGCTCGAACCGTAGCGGTCCCCATGACCCTGGGTTGCGCAATCGTTCCAGCAGCAGCTCCGCGACCCGCGGGTCGTGCAGGCCCTCGTACACCGTCAGCCCGGCCAGCGGGCCCTGCGCCGCCCGGCCGACGCGCGCCGCCGCCAGGTGCGGGGGCAGGGCCTCCC
>NZ_WWJY01000349.1 GCF_009865405.1 Streptomyces sp. SID3212
AGCCGCGCGCCGAGCAGCGCCACCAGGGCCGGGACGACGAGCACCGGCACCGCCACGCCCCCGGCCGACAGCCCCGCCGCCGCGCCGGCCGCCACGAGCAGCCCGGTCGCGTACACGACGGCCACACAGCCGAGCACCGCCTGGACGAGCACCCGGAGAGGGACGAGCGGCGTCTCCGTGGACCCTTCCCGCCGCCCCGCGTACTCCACCGCCACCGCCGTGCCCGCGTGAAGAAGCGTCAGGGTCGCGAGCACCGTCACCGTCGCGGGCCGCGTCGCGAGGGACAGCAGCGCGGCTCCGGCCCCCGCGGCCAGGGCACAGCACAGGGCCGTGATCGTCACCGAACCGTGCGGGGTAACCCTGGTACGGCCGGGGAGGACAACGAGTGTCAGCGCGAGGGCCGTCAGGACCACCGGCACCACCAGCGCCGCGCCGAACCCGAGGTCCAGCGTCAGCGGCAGGACGAGCAGCGCGGCCCAGACCAGCGCCACGACCCCGGACAGCAGGGCGGCCCGCGCCCGGTCCGGGCCGGTCGCCGCACCGTCGGCCTCACCGCCGGCCGGACCGGTGGTCGCATCGGCACCCGAGGCCCCGGCCGTCTCCGACACCGCCCCTCGCGTCCGCCCGTACGCCACCCCCAGCGCCCCGGCCACCATCAGCAGCACCAGGGGAGCGGTCGTCAGGCCGGACCACGGGAAGTCCGCCCCGGCCACCACCCGCGCCCGCCCCGGCGCGCCCGACCACACGTCGGCAAGCCCCCGCACCCCACCGCCCAGGGCCACCGCCACCAGCGGCAGCGTCCACACCACCGAGAACGCCCCCACACCCCCCGCGACACCGACCAGTCCCCGAACCACCGGGCGCGGCAGCCGCATCCGTACACCAGGCACCAGGACCGTCACCGCGACCACCCCCACCGCGCCCAGCACGTACGCGGGCACCGCCCAGCTGTCCGGCACCCCCGGGCGCAGCACCCCGCCGACAGCCGCGATCGCCGCGAGACCCGACACCCCCGCGCACCCGACGGCCCCGCCCGGCAGGCGCAG
>NZ_WWJY01000350.1 GCF_009865405.1 Streptomyces sp. SID3212
ACCCGCCCCGGCAGCGGTCCGGACACCGGCCCGCGCGCAGGGGGCCGGGCCCCAGGCGGCGCTGCGCCTCAACAAGCAGACCGTCCAGGAGAAGCTGGTCACGGCCCGGACGCTGCTGTCGCGGCTGGTCCAGGAGGAGACGGCGCGGCTGGCCGCGCTGGAGCGCGCGCAGGACGAGGAGACGCGGCGCCTGGCGGACGTACGGGCCCAGGAGGAGGCGGTACGTCTCCGCGAGGAACAGCAGGCACAGGCGCAGCTGGCCCAGCAGTTGGAGGAGCAGGCCCAGGCGGAAGCCGAGGCTCAGGCACGGGCGGCGCAGGCACAGGCACAGGCACAGGCACAGGCACAGGCCCAACTGGACGCACAGGCCCGCATGGAGGCCCAGGAGGCCCAGCAGGCGCAGCAGCTCCTGGAAGCTCAGGCACAGGCACAGGCACAGACCCTCCAGCCGCCCCTCGCCCCGCTCGCCCCCCTCCTGCCGACCGTCCCCGCGCAGCAGCCCGACCCCGCCACCCTCACCACCCCCTTCGTCGCCCCCGCGCCCGC
>NZ_WWJY01000351.1 GCF_009865405.1 Streptomyces sp. SID3212
CCCGGCCTGACCAAGGCCGCGGGCCGCGACCTCAGCCCGGCGCTCCCCTCGGGGCCGCTGATCCACCGGCGTACGCGGATGCCGGGGCGCCGGCGCGAGTTGGCGGGCACCCACTGCCCCCAGCCGTGGATCCGGTACCAGGGCGGGCGCGTCCGCCTGGACGACATGCTCGGAACCTCGTGTGTCGTCCTGACCGCCACGCCGCTCCCGCCCGCCGTACAGGCCGTCGCACAGGGGATGGGCGCCCGCGTCGTCCACGTGG
>NZ_WWJY01000352.1 GCF_009865405.1 Streptomyces sp. SID3212
TTCGACGTCACGCAGGGCCAGAAGGGCCCGCAGGCGGAGAACATCGTCCCGGCCTAGTTCCCGGACGTGTACCTCGCAGCCGGGGCTCGCACCGTGCAGGTGCGGGCCCCGGCTCGCGCTGTTCTCAGGCCGCTGTTCTCAGGCCCAGGAAGGCTTTACTGAATGACTCGCCCCGAGCGGCAGGACCGTGCTGCCAGACCTGCCGGCAAACGCCCGGTGAATTCACGTGGACAAGGCTCCGCGCGCGGTACGGCGAAGGCCCCGGCCCGCCGTGCCCCCGCCCGCCCCCAGGAATTCACTCTGCCGGAGACCCTCACCCCCGCACTGCCTGCCGTCGAGGCGTTCGACGAGCTCGACATGCCCGCCGGGCTGCTCAAGACCCTCACCGCCCAGGGCGTGACGGAACCGTTCCCCATCCAGGGCGCGACCCTGCCCAATTCCCTCGCGGGCCGTGACATCCTCGGCCGCGGCCGGACCGGATCGGGCAAGACCCTCGCCTTCGGACTCGCGCTCCTCGCCCGCCTCGCGGGCCGCCACGCCGAGCCCAAGGCCCCCCTCGCGATGGTCCTCGTACCCACGCGTGAGCTGGCCCAGCAGGTGACCGACGCGCTCACCCCGTACGCCACCGCCGTGAACCTGAAAATGGCCACCGTCGTCGGCGGCATGTCGATCACCAAGCAGTCCGGACAGCTGCGGCGCGGCGCCGAGGTGCTCGTCGCCACCCCCGGCCGGCTCAAGGACCTCATCGAGCGCGGCGACTGCCGGCTCGACCAGGTGGACATCACCGTCCTCGACGAGGCCGACCAGATGGCCGACATGGGCTTCATGCCGCAGGTCACCGCCCTGCTCAAGCAGGTGCGGCCCGACGGCCAACGGATGCTGTTCTCCGCGACGCTGGACAAGAACATCGACCGGCTCGTACGGCAGTACCTGACCGATCCCGTCGTGCACTCCGTCGACCCCTCGCAGGGCGCGGTCACCACGATGGAGCACCACGTGCTGTACGTCCTGGACGAGACGGACAAGAAGGCCGTCACGACCAGGATCGCGGCCCGCGACGGCCGGGTGCTGCTCTTCCTGGACACCAAGCGCTCCGTGGACCGGCTGGTCAAGCGCCTGCTGGCCAGCGGCGTAAGGGCGGCCGGGCTGCACGGCGGCCGTTCGCAGCCGCAGCGCAACCGCACCCTCGACCAGTTCAAGACCGGCCAGGTCACCGCCCTCGTGGCGACCAACGTGGCGGCCCGCGGCATCCACGTCGACGACCTCGACCTCGTCGTGAACGTCGACCCGCCCGTCGACCACAAGGACTACCTGCACCGCGGCGGACGCACCGCCCGCGCCGGGGAGTCCGGCAGCGTCGTGACGCTCGTCCTGCCCGAGCAGCGGCGGGAGATGACCCGGCTGATGTCCGACGCGGGCATCGACCCCAAGTCGGCCAGGATCAAGTCCACCGACGAGGAGCTGGCACAGCTCACCGGCGCGCGGGAGCCCTCCGGGGTGGCCGTCGTCATAGAGGTGCCGCAGCCGGTGGTCCAGCAGAAGCCGAAGCCGCGCACCGCACGCCCCGCACGGTCGGGGTCGCGGGGTGCCGGACGTACCACCGCCGGGGGTGGCGCC
>NZ_WWJY01000353.1 GCF_009865405.1 Streptomyces sp. SID3212
CCGCCGCGAGCGCCCCGGCGGGCGGCGCGTCGAGCAGCGCGAGACCGCTCGCGTCCGGATCGCCCCAGCACGCCGCCTGGAGCGCGAACGCCGCCAGGTCCGCGACCTTGATCTCGGGGGACGGGAAACGCGCCAGCCGTACGTCCTCCGCCTCCGTCCAGCAGCGGTAGACGGCCCCCGGCGCCTCGCGCCCCGCCCGGCCCGCCCGCTGCCGGGCACCCGCCTGCGACACCCGTACGGTCGTCAGGGCGCTGAGCCCGCGCGCGTGGTCGGTACGGGGCTCACGCGCCAGGCCCGCGTCCACCACGAC
>NZ_WWJY01000354.1 GCF_009865405.1 Streptomyces sp. SID3212
GCGGATCCTGACGCGTGGACCCGGCGCGCGTGGGCACGCGCACCGGGAGACATTGGGAACGTACGACCACGCACCACAGGAGGTCAGTCATGACCAGCCCGTATCCCGATCCCGTACCGCCGTCGCCCGTCCCCACGCCAGGACCGCCGGCACCAGGACCGGGACCGCTGCCGGGCCCGGGCCCCGCGCCCGTTCCCTCGCCGCCCCCGGCCCCTTCGCCCCC
>NZ_WWJY01000355.1 GCF_009865405.1 Streptomyces sp. SID3212
CGGGGCGGCCGGATCGGCCCCGGACGGGTCGGCCGACGGCCCGTGACCGTGACCCTCGGCGTCGGCGTCGGCGTCGGCGGGAGCCTTCGCGCGGTGCGCGTCGCTTGGGTCCCGGCGGTCCGGGGCGCTGGACGCGTCCCGTGCGTCTCGTGGGTCCTGCGTGTGCCCCGCGCCCGGCCCGGGGGCCGGCTCGGGCGGGGCGTCGTCCGGGG
>NZ_WWJY01000356.1 GCF_009865405.1 Streptomyces sp. SID3212
CGCCGGCACTTCGTGCACTCGAAGGTGATGGCGTGGGTCGCGGTCGACCGCACGATCAAGCTCATCGAGTCCGGGGACGCGGACGGGCCGCTGGAGCGCTGGCGCGAGCTGCGGGACGACATCCACCACGACGTCTGCGAGAAGGGGTACGACAAGGAGCGGAACACCTTCACGCAGTCGTACGGCTCCAAGGAGCTGGACGCGTCGCTGCTGCTGATCCCGCAGATGGGCTTCCTGCCGCCGGACGACAAGCGCGTCATCGGCACGATCGAGGCGATCCAGCGGGAGCTGTCCACGGAGGACGGCTTCATCATGCGCTACCCGACCACCGGCTCCGAGGCGGGCGTGGACGGCCTGGAGGGCGACGAAGGTGCCTTCCTGGCGTGCTCGTTCTGGCTCGCCGACGACCTCGCGATGATCGGCCGGGTCGACGAGGCCCGCAAGCTCTTCGAGAAGCTGCTGGACCTGCGCAACGACCTGGGCCTGCTGGCGGAGGAGTGGGACCCGCGCCTCAAGCGCCAGGTCGGCAACTTCCCGCAGGCGTTCAGCCACGTGCCCCTGATCGACACGGCACTGCGGCTGACGGCGTCCGGCGCGTACGGAGGCTGAGAGCGGCATCGTGTGCGGGGCCCCGTCCTTCCGGGCGGGGCCCCGTGCACGTGGGTGACCCGGCGACCGGAACGTACCGGTACGGGTAGCCTCCGCCCTATGGAGAGCCAGGACGGGATCACCGTGCAGCGCGCGCTGGAGCTGCCGGGACTGCGTGCCGGGCTGCCCGAGGTCGTCGCGGGCGCGGACCGGCTGAACCGTACGGTGCGCTGGGTGCACGCCGGGGAGGTCCCGAACATCGCCTCGCTCCTCAAGGGCGGCGAGCTGCTCCTCACCACCGGGTTGGGCCTCGGCACCCGGCCCGCCGAGCAGCGGGCCTTCGTCCGCACCCTCGCCGAGCGGGGGATCGCCGCGCTCGTGGTCGAGCTGGGGCCGAGGTTCGACCGGCTGCCCGCCACGCTCGTGGAGACGGCCGGGGCGGCCGGGCTGCCGCTCGTGCAGCTCCATCGCGAGGTGCCGTTCGTGACGGTGACCGAAGAGGTCCACACCGAGATCGTCAACGGCCACTACGCGCTGCTGCGCCGGGCCGAGGAGGTCCACCGGCGCTGCACGGAGGCGCTGCTCGGCGGCGGCGGGGTGCCGCAGGTGCTGCGGATCCTCGCCGACTTCGCGGCCAATCCGGTCTTCCTGGAGACGGCGGCGGGGCAGCTCCTCTACGCGGCGGCCCCGGCGGCCGGGCCCGCCACGGCGCCCGCCGCCGTCGATCCGCTCCAGATCTGGGAAGGGCTGCGCGGACAGCGCGCGGCCCGCGCGGCGGGGC
>NZ_WWJY01000357.1 GCF_009865405.1 Streptomyces sp. SID3212
CCTGCGTTCGACCACAGGCGGCGTGGGCGGCGCTGAGGGCGCAGGTTGGATCACAGGCCGCCCGGGCGGCCCTGGAGGCCTACCGGCCACGGGCGGAGCGGGCGGCTCCGAGGGCGCAGGGTGGACCACGGGCGCCGCGGCCGGCCCCGAGGACCCACGATCAGCCACGGGCGGCGCAGGCGGCCCCGTGGGCGCAGGCTGGATCACAGGCGGCGCGGACGGCGCGGCAGGTCCAGAGGGCGCGGTGTGAACCACCGGCGGCACGGCTGGCCCCGGAGGCCTACGTTCGACCAAGGGCGGCGCAGGCGGCTCCGAGGGCGCAGGTCGGACCACGGGCGCCGTGGACGGCCCCGTGGGGGCGGGGTCGATGACGGGCGGGACAGGCGGCTCCGTGGGCCCAGGTTGGATCACAGGCGGCGCCGACGGCGCGGCAGGTCCAGAGGGCGCGGTGTGAACCACCGGCGGCACGGACGGCCCCGGAGGCCTACGTTCGACCAAGGGCGGCGCAGGCGGCTCCGAGGGCGCAGGTCGGATTACGGGCGCCGCAGCCCGCCCCGAGGGCCCACGATCGGCCACGGGCGGCGCAGGCGGCCCCGTGGGTCCAGGTTGGATCACAGGCGGCGTGGGCCGCTCCGAGGACGCAGGTTGGACCACGGGCGCCGCGGTCGGCCCCGAGGGCCCACGATCGGCCACGGGTGGGGCGGGCGACCCCGTGGGCGCAGGTTGGATCACAGGCTGCGTGGGCGAGTCAGAGGGCGCAGGGGGGATCACGCGTGGCTCGGGCTGCCCGGAGGGCGCAGGGGGCGTCACGGGCGGCGCAGG
>NZ_WWJY01000358.1 GCF_009865405.1 Streptomyces sp. SID3212
GCGCGTCACGGCCGAGGCCGCGGGCCTCGCGCCCCCCGAGGCGACGAGGATGACGCACGCCTGGCTCTTCACGGGACCTCCCGGCTCCGGCCGCTCCACCGCCGCCCGCGCCTTCGCCGCCGCCCTCCAGTGCACCAGCCCCGACCGCGCGCTGGGCGGAGAGCCTGGCTGCGGGTTCTGCGACGGATGCCATACGAGCCTGATCGGGACGCACGCGGACGTGGACGTGATCCGTACGGACCTGCTCTCCATCGGGGTGAAGGAGACGCGTGAGCTGGTCCGCCGCTCGCAGCTCTCCCCGGCCGGCGGCCGTTGGCAGGTCAACGTGCTGGAGGACGCCGACCGCCTCACCGAGGGCGCGGGCAACGTCCTGCTGAAAGCCGTGGAGGAGCCGGCGCAGCGCACCGTATGGCTGCTCTGCGCCCCCTCGCTGGAGGACGTCCTGCCCACGATCCGTTCCCGCTGTCGTCACCTCGTCCTGCGTACGCCGTCCGTGGAGGCCGTGGCGGACGTGCTGATCCGGCGTGACGGCATCGACCCCGAGGCCGCGCACGCCGCCGCGCGCGCGACCCAGGGGCACATCGGCCGGGCCCGCCGGCTG
The DNA here is from genome assembly GCF_009865405.1 of Streptomyces sp. SID3212. Classification (GTDB taxonomy): domain Bacteria; phylum Actinomycetota; class Actinomycetes; order Streptomycetales; family Streptomycetaceae; genus Streptomyces. The sequence goes on from NZ_WWJY01000358.1 coordinate 602, forward strand.
GCCACGGACGAACGGGCGCGTGCCCGCCGCGCCACGGTCCTGAAGATGCCGCTGCGCGTCGACGACATCGGCGGCTGCCTCCGGGCGGCCCAGGAGCTGATCGACGCCGCGACGGAGGACGCCAAGCAGGTGGCCGAGGACGTCGACGTCAAGGAGACGGAGGACATGAAGGCGGCGCTCGGCGCGTCGGCCGGCGGCCGGATGCCGCGCGGTACGGCGGGTGTGATGAAGGAGCTGGCCGACCGCCAGAAGCGCCGTTCGACCCGTACGCAGCGGGACAGCCTCGATCTGGCGCTGACCGAGCTCACCGGCTTCTACCGCGATGTGCTGGCGCTCCAGCTGGGTTCTCGCGTCCAGCTCGCCAACGTGGACGTACGGGACGCGCTGGACCGGATCGCCAGGGCCTCCACCCCGGAGCGGACGCTGCGCCGCATCGAGTCGATCAGCGCCTGCCGCCAGGCGCTGGACCGCAATGTGGCGCCGCTGCTGGCGGTCGAGGCGATGGCGGTGTCGCTTCGGGCGGGCTGACCGCGAGCCGTACGGCCGGCGATTCACCCCGATTCACCCGTTCGTGCGTGGAAACGCGGGACGCGTCACACGGCGGCTAGGCTCGCGGAATGGACACCAGGCGCCTCTTCCGCATCTCCGCCACCGCCCTCGTGGCGGCCGGTCTCCTGCTCTCGGGTTGCAGCTCCGACTCGGCGTCGGGGGCGGGTACGGGAGCGGGCTCGACGGCGGATCCGGCCGCGCTGAAGAAGTTCTACGGGCAGAAGCTCGCCTGGCGTTCGTGCGGGGTGACCGGATTTGAATGCGCCAAGATGAAGGCGCCCCTGGACTACGCGAAGCCGGACGGGACGGAGGTCAGCCTGGCGGTGGCCCGTAAGAAGGCCACAGGCCCCGGCAAACGCCTCGGTTCCCTCCAGGTCAACCCCGGAGGCCCGGGCGGCTCGGCGGTCGGCTACCTCCAGGCGTACGCGGGCATCGGTTACCCGGCCCCGGTCCGCGCGCGGTACGACATGGTGGCCGTCGACCCGCGCGGGGTGGCCGGCAGCGAGCCGGTCGAATGCCTGACGGGCAAGGAGATGGACGCGTACACGCAGGTGGACCAGACCCCGGACGACCAGGGCGAGGAGACGCTGCTGACGGCGTCGTTCAAGAAGTTCGCGGCGGGCTGCGAGAAGCGGTCGGCCACGATCCTGCCGCACGTCTCGACGGTCGACGCGGCCCGCGACATGGACATCTTCCGCGCGGCGCTCGGCGACAAGAAGCTGACGTACGTGGGGGCGTCGTACGGCACCTTCCTCGGGGCGACGTACGCCGAGCTGTTCCCGAAGAACACCGGCCGGCTCGTCCTCGACGGCGCGATGGACCCGTCCCTCCCGGCCCGCGAGCTGAACCGCGACCAGACCGCCGGCTTCGAGACGGCCTTCACGTCCTTCGCGGCCGACTGCGTCAAGCAGACCGACTGCCCGCTCGGCACGAAGTCCGTCGCGGACGTCGGCGTCCGGATGAAGACGTTCTTCACCACCCTGGACGCCAAGCCGGTGGCCACGGGCGAGAGCCGCCCCTTGACCGAGTCGCTGGCGACGACGGGGGTGATCGCCGCGATGTACGACGAGTCCGCCTGGCCGCAGCTCCGGGAGGCCCTCACGACGGCGATGGCGGGCGACGGCTCGGCGCTCCTCACCCTCGCCGATTCGTACTACGAACGCGACAGCGGCGGCTCGTACGCGAACCTGATGTTCGCCAACTCCGCCGTCAACTGCCTGGACCTCCCGCCAGCCTTCTCGGGCCCCGCCGAGGTCACCAAGGCCCTGCCCTCCTTCGAACAGGCCTCCCCGGTCTTCGGCGAAGGCCTCGCGTGGGCGTCCCTGAACTGCGCGTACTGGCCCACGAAGGCCACAGGCACCGCACACCGCATCGAGGCGAAGGGCGCGGCCCCGATCGTGGTGGTCGGCACCACCCGCGACCCGGCGACCCCGTACAAATGGGCGGTCTCCCTGGCCGACCAGCTCTCCTCGGGCACCCTGCTCACGTACGACGGCGACGGCCACACGGCGTACGGCCGGGGCAGCGACTGCATCGACACGGCGATCAACACCTACCTCCTGGAGGGCACACCCCCCAAACCCGCCACAAAGTGCTCCTGACCTGCAAAAAGTCCCCAGCAACCAGGGGGTGAGGAGCACCCCCGGAAACTGTGTAGACTTGGCCCCGCCGCTGACCGCACTATGGTCCGGATGGCAAGCCGCCTTAGCTCAGTTGGCCAGAGCAACGCACTCGTAATGCGTAGGTCTCGGGTTCGAATCCCGAAGGCGGCTCTGTGGAAGCCCCAGGACATCTCGCCATGACCTGGGGCTTTTGCTATTCCCCGGGACGCGGCGGCGCAGGTTGCGAGCCGCTCGGCCGGTGAGGGGGGTACTGCGGTGAGGGGGTACTGCCGGCCGGATTGGTCTAGATCATCGGTAGTGGTGGATCGCTTGATCGTCCGGCCGTCCGTGACGCTACCCGGGTAGATTCCTTGCTGGTCAGGGGGTCGTCCGGGGCTGGATTCGGATCGGGGTCGCCGTCGTGGGGGCCGGGGTGGTGCGCGTGATGGTTTGTCAGTTTGTATGGTCGCGTTGAGGTCAGTACTGTCCCCGCTGAGGATGTTCGATCTTGCAGCGGGAGCGTGGCTGAGTGATACGTACGAGGGTCGTTGTGGGCGGGTTCGCGCTGTCGATGCTTCTTGTGGTGGGGAACGCCGCGGTGGCGACGGCCGTCTGCATGCCGTACAAGAAGACAGCGAGCGCCTTGGCCCGATAGCCCGGGAGTGGCCCCGACCACTGCTGCCTCGGTGAATTGCGGGCGGCAAGGTGGCTGCAAGGGGGTTGCAAGGAAAGTGTCGTAGGTGTCGGGCATTCCCCCGTCGACTGCTGTACGCAGCCGACGAACCATGGGGGAGCGTTGTGTCTGTCAAAACCACTCAATCGGCGTTGATCGAGCAGGGCCGGTGGCTGACCATGCCGGACTGCGAGCGGGTGTTGGTCGTCGTCCACACCGTGGCCTTCGCTCAGCGTCTGCGCGAGGCCTACTGCCTGTTGGAGGCGGACTTACGGATTCAGGTGGTCTTCACCGTCGCGCCGCACGCGTTCGGTGGGGGTGTCGCGCGGTACCTGGAGAGTCTGGGGATCGCCACCGTGCCCTGGGAAGAGGCGTTGCGGGCCGAGTTCGATCTGGTGCTCGCGGCCGGGTCCCGGGGGGTGCATGAGTTGAACGCGCCGGTTCTGCGCATGTCGCACGGGGCCGGGCACATCAAACTGTTGACCGACACCTCGTTGCTGGCGCCGGGGGAGACTCGGGCGCCGGGGATGTTGAGTCGTCAGCATCTGCTGCACGAGGGGCGCGTGGGGCCTGCCGCGATCGTGTACGCGCATGAGCGTGATCTGGAGGAACTGGCGCTCTCGTGCCCCGAGGCGCTGGGGGTGGCCCACGTGGTGGGCGACCCCTGTGTCGATCGCATCGTCGCGGGCATGCCCCGGCGCGAGGAGTACCGGCGGGCGTTGGGGCTCGATGAGGGGCAGCCGTTCGTGGTGGTCACCTCGACCTGGGGGCCCACCTCCACGTTCGGGCGGATCGACGCCCTGCTGCCGCAGCTGCTGAGCCAACTCCCCGGCGACGACTACCGGGTGGCGTTCCTCTTCCACCCGAACATCTTCTCCGGGCACGGGAGTTGGCAGGTGCGGAGCTGGCTGGCCGGCTGCCGGGGGCGTGGGATCTCGGTGGTGCCACCGGAGGCGGACTGGCAGTCTCTGCTGATCGCGGCCGACTGGGTGATCGGGGACCATGGTTCCCTTACGGCGTACAGTACGTTGACCGATGCCGCCGTACTGCTCACGCCGGGACCGAGGCGTGAGATCGCCGCATACTCCCCGGCGGCCCTTCTTGCCACCGTCGCTCCGGTGGTCACCCCCGGGCATCCGCTGGACGAGCAGTTGCGGTACGCGGCGCGACAGCATCGTCCGGGGCAGTACGCCCAGGTCGCGGCCCTGCTCTCGTCGGTGCCCGGGGAGTTCCATCAGCGGATGCGTACGCTCATCTACTCCATGCTGGAGCTGGGCGAGCCCGCCAACGCGGCGCTCGTCCCGCCCCTGCCGCTGCCCGCTCCGCTGGAGCAGTGGGAGGCCGGTTCTCTGGGGATGGCGCAGTGAGGGGCCGGCCTGCCGGGATCGGAAGGGAGACGACGGGGAGTGAGGAAGCCTCCTCCGAGCGGGACCTGCCTGGTGCGCGGTGGGGGTGGGTTCGCTTCTTCGGTGGGGACGATGCCTGGAGGGGTGTTGTCCTCGGGGGGACGGTTTCCGTGGGCGCCCATGTCGGGTGGAGGTCCAGCTCGAGGTCGAGGTCGAGGTCGAGGTCGGTTAGGGGGAGCGGTGTAGTGCGCGTACGGGTTGATGCGGCCGTCCCGTCGGGTGCGGGGTGGCCGACGTTTTCCCGTGAACGGGTGTGTGACGTCCACCTGTTGGTGAACCCCGACGCTCCAGGGGGAGCCTGCCGCGCGGAGTACGCCGATGTGCTCGTCGCGCAGGTGCCTCTGCCGCCGGTGGCGGCTCGCGCCCGCGCGGAGGAGCTGGTCGCGCGGTGGCCGGGCTGTCTCGTCGCCGCCGTACCCGAGGGGGGCGGCGGGTGTGCGCTGGGGGCACGGGGTGGCGCGGGTGTTGTCCTGCCCGCGTGGGCAGCTCCCGCTCCCGCGCTGGTTGTTGCGTCTGTGGCGCATGCCTGGCTCGTCGCCGGGGGGTCGTTGGGGGACCTGCGGTCCGTCGCCCTTGAGGGGGACAAGGCGTAGGAAAACACAGCACCGGCTGTGGCGCCGTTCACAGGTGCCGCAGCCGGTCGTCCACGCGCTGCGCGTCCGCCGGGTCCTGCCGTCCGTACAGCTCCCGAGCCGCCTCGTAACAGCGGCCGGCCTCCTCGCCGTCGCCCCGCCGTTCGGCGGCCTGCCCGAGCCATTCCAGGGAGCGCGCCTGCCAGTGGTCCGACCGGGCGCCCGCCTCGCGGAACATCCCCAGCGCCTCCCGTAGCCGCGCCGTGCCGCCCTCGTGATCGCCGTCGGAGGCCAGGACGTGTCCGAGGAGGGCCAGCGCGCGGGCCGCCTCGTAGTGCTCTTCCTGCGCTTCGAGTTCGGCATGTGCCCGTACCAAGTGCATTGCTGCGGTTGTCAGTTCGCCCGCCGCCAAGGCGGTTTCTCCTAAGCGTCTTCGGGAGAGCGCGGCTCCGCGCAGATATCCGATGGACTCGCGCAGCAGCAGGGCGTTCTCGAAGTACGCCCGAGCCTCGTCCAGTTGGGAGGTCAGCAGGCTGAGGTGACCGAGACCGTTGAGCGCCTGTGCCTGCTGTCGTACGTCTCCGTCGTACGTGGCGTGCTCCAGCGCCTGCGTGTACCAGTCGGCGGACTCCGCGTACCGGCCGCCGGTGCGCAGGCCGATCGCGCCCGAGGTCAGCATGCGTCCCTCGCCCGCTCTGGATCCGCAGGCGCGGGCCGCCGCGAGGCCCTCGCGGTGTGCCTCGATCCACATCTCCGTGGGGCGGAGGCGGAGGAACAGCGGCCACATCACGTCCACCAGGCGCCAGCAGGCGGTGTGCCATCCGGCGTCGGCGCAGTGCCGTACGGCGCCCATCAGGCCGTCACGGTGGGTGTCGAGCCAGTCCAGCGCCTCGGCCGGTCCCGGGAGGGGAGTCGGTACGACAGCCGTTGCGTCGAATGGATCTGATACGTCATCAGCGAGCGTCATGCGGTGGCTGGGTGTGAGGATCGTTTCCGCCGTGCTGGCCGTGGCCAGGCACCAGGCCACGTAGCGGCGCAGGGTGACCGTGTGCTGCGATACGGATTCCTCCGCCGCGCCGAGTTGTCGCGCGTGCGGGCGTACGAGGTCGTGGAAGCGGTAGACGCCCGAGCCCGTCTCCTCCAGAAGATTCGCCTCCAGCAGTGCGTCGAGGGCGAGTTCGACGGTCTCCGTGGTGGTGGTGTCGTTGTCGGCCGCGCTTGCGGTCAGCATGAAGAGGTCGTAGCGGTCCGTGGGCAGCAGGCCCATCCGCCGGTAGAGCGTCGCGCTGTGGTGCGGTAGCAGTTCGTACGAGAGGTCAAGTGCGGTGCGCACCACGGCTTCTCCATCGATACGTAGGGCGTCGAGCGACCCCTGTCCCTGGGACAGGCTCGCGGCGAGGGCGGATACGGAACGGTTCGGGCGGACGGCGAGCTGGGCGGCCGCCAGACAGACCGCGAGGGGCAGGCAGGCGCAGAGGGTGACGACTTCGCGCGCGGCGGACGGCTCCTGTGCGACACGGCTGCCGCCCCCGCCGGCGGCCAGCAGCTCGACGGCCGAGTCCGTGGTGAGGGTGCCCAGCCGGTGGAGGGCCGCGCCGTCGGCCAGGAGGCCGGTGAGATGGTTTCTGCTCGTCACGACGGTGAGGCCCGTCGGTGAACCGAACAGGAGCGGGCGGACCTGCGCCGCGGTGTACGCGTTGTCCAGGAAGACGCCGAGCCGCAGGTCCGCGGTCAACGACCGCCAGAGGGCCATCCGTTGGGCCAGATCCGCCGGTACGGAGGCGGCTCCGAGGGCGTGCAGAAAGCCCTCCAGCACGGCGGTGGGGCGAACCGGTCGAACCGGCCGGACAACCGGCCCCCCGGTCTGCCCGCTTTCCCCGGGCTCCCCGGTCTCCTCGCCGGTGGAGTGACCGCCCAGATCGGCGTACAGCTGGCCGTCCGGAAAGCTGTCCGCCTGATCACGCAGCCAGCGGGAGACGAGCGTCGTTTTCCCGACGCCCGCGAACCCGCTGACCACCAGGAGTTGGTGGGAGTGCGGAGGATGTTGCGCGCGGAGGGCGTCCAGAGCCCGTACGTCGCTCTCCCGGTCGACCAGCTGCCGTCGTACGGGCGGGAATTGGCGGGGCGCCGGGGGCCGGGGTCTGTCCTGTGGGGCGGAGTGGTGCACGTGGATGCCGCCGTGGATGTCGCGCGCCTGGACGGCCGGGCCGTGGATGACGGCGGACCCGCCGATGGCGTTCGTACGGTCGGACTCCGTAGCCCTCGACTCCGTCCCCCTCGAATCCGTACCTCTCGACTCCGTACGGTCCGAGCCGACCGAGGGTGGTGTGTGCCGCCGGAGCCAGTCCGTCAGCGCGGCGTCCCTCCCCGGGTCGCGCGAAGCCGACGCGGCGACGACCCATGCCAGTTGTGCCATCGCCGGGGTGACTCCGGGAGCGGGCGTGGCTGTTTCCACTTCGCACCACAACTCGGCCACCCCCTGATCCACCCGAGCCGTCGCGCCGAGAACGTGGGCCAATTCCCGCCACGCGAGGGATTCCCGGTCCATGGCGTATACGGCCATGGCCGATAACAATGCTTCCGGTCTGCCGGATTCAGGAAATGGCACGTCCGTACCCCCATAGGCACTGCCCGGCTCATGCCAACAGCATATGCACGTGAAGTGCTTCGTCGGTCACCGTCGTAGAGTCCTTCCCCTGCCTCGGGGGTGGCTGAACGGAATCGTTCTGAGATGAGTCAATTTCGGACTTAAACAGCTCCTGGATGGCCACGGATGACTACCGCGTGACATCCTCGGATACCCGGCCAGGAGAGGCCGGACCGGCGGAAGGACGCTGGTGGAGTTCGAGATTCGACTTTCAGGATCGGTCGAAGTACGGGCCTTCGGCCGACGCAATGATCTCGGTTCCACCAAGACCCGCCTGGCGCTCGCCGCTCTGGCCTGGGATGCCAGTCGTACGGTGAGTGTGGATACGCTGATCCACCGGATCTGGGACGACAACCCGCCGGCCAAAGCCAGAGAGGCGCTGCACGCGCACGTGTCGCGTATCCGAAAAGCCTTTCGGATCGCCGGGGGTGACGCGCCCGCGATCAACAGCCGGACCAATTCGTATGTCATGCAGGTCGATCCGGACCGCGTCGACCTGCGGCGCTACACCAGTTATGTCGACCAGGCCCGCTCGCTGAAGGACAGCGACGACGAGAGCGAGGCCATCCGCCTGCTCGACCTGGCGGCGGGCCTCTGGCGTGGGGAGGCCCTGGCCGGGATCTCCGCGTACTGGGCAGGCCACCTGCGGGCCACGGTCGCCGAGAGCAGCCTCACCGCCGCCATGGTGCGAGCCGAAATCCTCATGGGGGCGGGGAAGTTCGCGGAGGCCGTACCCGTACTGCTGCCTCTGGTCGAGGAGCATCCGGTCGACGAGGCCCTGGTCGAACGGCTGGCCCTCGCCCTGTACGGCAGCAGCCGTTCCGCCGAGGCGACCAAGCTGGTGCAGAGAACGCGGCAGCGTGTCGTCCGGGACATCGGCCTCGACGCGGGCCGTCGCCTGCACCGCGTCCACCAGGGAATCCTCTCCGGAACACCGGCGCCGGCGCTGCTGGAGCAGTCCGGGATCGGCAGGCGTACCCCCTCCCGGACGACAAACCGGGTGCCCGACAACTTGCCGCGCGACGTCCCCTGGGTGGGGCGGCACGACGAACTGCGGCTGCTGACGGCGGCGCTCTCCGAGACGAGCCGTACAGCGGCCCCGGTGGTCACCATCGAGGCCATCGACGGCATGGGGGGCATCGGAAAGACGTCGATGGCAGTCCATCTCGGGCATCAGCTGCGCGAGGAATTCCCGGAAGGACGGATTTATCTGCATCTGCACGGCCATGCCTCGGACCGGGAGCCGCTGACGGCCGTCCGCGCGCTCACGGAGTTGCTGCGCCTGCTGGACACCCCGCCGGGCGAACTGCCCAAGGATCTGGATGGGTTGGTCTCGCTCTGGCGCACCACGGTGCGGGACCGCCGCATGCTGGTGATCCTGGACGACGCCGCCGGGCCGGCTCAGGTACGGCCCCTGCTTCCGGGGGCGTCCCCGACGGCGGTCATCGTGACGAGCCGGCAGCGGCTGTCCGGGCTGCCCGGGGTACGGCCGGTCTCCCTCGACGTGCTGCCGCGTGAGGACGCCGTCGCGCTCTTCGCACAGCGGCTCGGTGGCCGGCGTACCGTCCTGCCCTCCGACGCGGCGGAGATCGTCCGCATTTGTGGATACCTTCCGCTGGCCGTCGAACTGGTGGCCAGCCGTCTGCTTTCCCGGCCGTCGTGGACGACGTCCGACCTGCTCAAGCAGTTGACGAGCGGGATGGAGCATCTCTCCGAAATGCGGGACGGAGAGAGGACGTTGTCCCATGTTTTCGGATTGTCGTATCGGGCGCTCACGCCGGTGCAGCAGCTTGTCTTCCGGCATGTCGGACTGCACTTCGGTGTACGGTTCGGGGCCCATGCGGTGGCGGCCCTCACCGGCCTCTCCTTCGAGGAGACGGAACGTGCGCTGGAGGAACTCCAGGCCCACCATCTGATTTCCGAGCCGTCGCCGCACCGGTTCGCCGTCCACGATCTTCTGCGGGAATATGCGCGTACGTTGATCGAAAATGCCGGTGATTCTGATTCTGATTCCGCTTCTGGCGGCGACGTCCGAGGGGCCTCGGAGCAGGCGCTTCGGCGTCTTGTCGATCATTACGTACGGGTGGCGGACCGGGCCGACCGGTTGGCTTATCCGTACCGGAGCCGCATGGTGGTCGAGGCCGGCGGCGATGATCACTCCGCCGCGCGGGAGCCGGAGATCGCGGATGCGCAGGCGGCCGAGCAGTGGCTGATCACCGAGGGCGCCAATCTGCTGAGAGCGCTGGATTGGACACGGCGGTACGGCTCCGAGGCCGAACTGGCACTGCATACCCACGTGTTGGCGGGTTTTCTGGACCTGGAGGGCCATCTGGAGACGGCCGAACCCCTGCTGCGCCGGGCCGTCGCCCACTGGCGGGCGGTCGGGGACGACAGCGCGCGGGCGCGGTCTCTGCTGGACCTGAGCGCGGTGTGCGCGCACAGCGGTCAGTACGACGAGGGGGACGCGACGGCGCGTGAGGCGCTGTCCATCGCGAGGTCGTTGAAGGATGAAGATCTGGAAAGTGAATCGGCGCACCAGGTCTCGATCCTTCTGTGGCACACCGGGCAGTACGCGCTCGCTCAGCCGCTCCTGGAACGCTCCCTTGATTTGCGACTGCGATCGAACGATCGATTACAGGTGGCGCGCAGCCTGAATTTACTCGGCATCACCCATCTTCAGCTCGGGCGGAATGAGATCGCGCTCGAATATTTCCTGCGGGCCATCGCCGGTTTTACGGGCACCGATGACCGGGGCCGATATCGCACATTGAACAATCTGGGGGAATTGCAGCAGCGGATGGGCGATCTGGAAGCCGCGGAGCGGTCGTACCGAGAAGCGATCGACGTTGCGGCGACCCTGGGGAGCAAGGGGGACCGCGCGACGCTCTGGATGAACCTCGCGAGTGTGCTGACCCCCCTCCACAAAACGGACGAAGCGCTCGGCCTCTACGCGCGCGTGCTGCCCGTGCTGCGCGGGGTGGGAGACCTTCGCGGGGAGGGCATCGCTCTGGCCGGGATCGGCAGGGCGTACCGGACGTCCGGTCGCAGTGAGTCGGCGTTGGCCCAGTTCATCGCCTCGCTCGGGGTGCTGAGGCGGATCGGGGCGACTGGGGAGGTGGCCGAAGTGCTGTTCGATCTGGGCCAGGCCGAGTTGGAGACGGGGAGGCTGGAGCAGGCCGAGGCGCACTTGGAGGAGACCCTCGCGATCTGCCGCCGGACGGGCGCTCGCGGCGAGGAGGAGCGGGCCCTGGAGGCGCTGTCGTCGCTGCGGCGGGCGAGGGGTTTCGCGGGGTAGTCGCCCGACGCTCCGTGTGCGCCTGGCCGGGAGCGTTCTGTGGGTGACGGACATTTCGGCGGGAGTCCGGCGGGCGGGGCGCATGTGTTCGGGCAGTCGCCCGCAGGGGCTACCCTGATCATCCGGCGTTGACGTCCCAACCGTTTCCGGAAATCTCGCCGCGCCCTCGTGCCTGCCCGTAAAAGCTTTAGAAATCAAGGAACAGCGCCTGTGAAACTTGGCGGAAGTAAAGACCCGCGTTCCCGCGTGTTCAAGACGGTCCGCTGGGCAATAGTCGCCGTCATGGGAGCGACGCTTGTGTGCATGCCCTACATCGTGTGGCACGCCGCGTCGGCGTCGGACATCGTCAGATCGGTGTAAGCGTCCGACGCCGGCGGGACAGTGTCAGGCCGTCAGGGGGTCGTCCAACGGATCCTGGTCCGTCGCCGCGTGTGGTGCGGGCCAGTTGATCTGCGTACTGCACAGCGACACGACGATCGCCGAGGCCGCCACCGCGCCCATGCCCCACACCAGGCCGCTCCCGTTCGCGATGAAGCCGATCACCGGGGGGCCCGCCAGGAGGCCCACCGTACCCATCGTGGCCACCAAGGTCAGCGCGTCCGAGCCCTGTGACGCCGCCGCCACGTACACGCACGGCGTCACGGCCGCGATGCCCAGGCCGACGCAGGCGAAGCCGATCAGGGCCGGGACCACGCCACCGGTGAGGAGGGCGACGGCCAGGCCCGCGCCGGCCAGCGCGCTGCCGGTACGGACGATGCGGGCGTCGCCCCAGCGGCTGCGCCAGCCGTCGGCGAAGAGGCGGGCCAGAACCATCATTCCCGAGACGACGGCGATGCCCAGGGGCGCGAGTTCCGCCGACGCCTTGGCGACGTCCTTGAGGTAGATGGCCGACCAGTCGTTCATCGCGCCCTCGGTGACCGTGCCGAACGCCATCGCGGCGCCCATCCACAGCGTCATCGCGGCCGGCAGCGTCCACTTGGCGCGGGTCTTCTTCTTCGGTGCGTCCGGTGCGTCCACTGTCTTCACCGCGTCCGCCGGCCGTTCCTGCGCCAGCAGCCCCGGCCGCGCGTACGCGGCCAGCAGCAGGAGCAGGACGGCCGCCACCCCGAAGTGCACGATCACCGTGGACGTCACCGTGTTCATGCCCGACGCCAGCAGCGCGGCGGCCAGCGAGCCCCCGCTGAACGTCGCGTGCAGCTTGGACATCGCGTTGCGCTCGTACGTCACCTCCAGCTCCGCCCCCTGCGCGTTCATGGCGACGTTGAGACACGCCACCAGCGCGCCGTCGACCGCCATGATCAGCAGGGCGACGGGGTAGTTGGGCGCCTCGGCCAGCACCAGGAGCAGCAGCGCCAGGCCGAGCGCCGCCACCAGGGCGAGGCGCCGGGAGCCCAACCGCCGCATGAGGACCGCCACCAGGGGGAACGATGCCGCCGCGCCGATGCCGGTGGCCATCAGCAGCAGGCCGACCTCCGCCGCGGTCAGGTCGAGGTGGGTCTTGATGGCGGGGAGGCGCGCGGCCCAGGTGGCGTACTGGAACCCCAGTGAGCTGAACAGGGCGGCGATCGCCAACTGTGCCCGGCGGAAGGGATCGTCGTGTATTCGGAACATCGTGTGATCAGCCCACTTCGTCTTGTGCTGGTGGTACGGCTGCTGCTGGTACGGCTCCCCCGAGCACGGCCCTGGACATGTACACCGCGCCCGGCCCGTACCCCTCCGTGGGAGCGACCCCGGGCCGGGCGGTGAATCCGTTCGCCGCCCAGAAGCTGTCGCTGCCGTTGACGGCGATCAGCGACATCCGCTCGTACCCCTCCGCCCGCGCCGTCGCGAGGAGGTGGTGCAGGAGGGTCTTCGCGAGCCCCCTGCCCCGGAGCCCCTCGTCGATCACGAGGTCGTGCAGATGCAGGTTCGTGCGGGACTCGCGTACCGCCGCCGTCTCCTCCGCGCGCGTCAGGTCCGGATACCCGTGCTCCGGGTACGGCAGCGCCAACACGTAACCCGCCAGCCGCTGTTCGGCGTCGAGGGCGAAGCAGGTGCCCGGCGACGCGCGCACCCTGGACTCCAGGGCACTCCGCTCCTCGGACAGCCCGAGGGCGGCGTACGCACCGGATTCCAGCGCGACGATCCCGTCCCAGTCACCCTCGGAGACCGGCCGTACGTGCACGTCGTGGCTCATCTACTTCCTTCCCTCCCCGCCCGCTCCCGCCGGCCGGTGGTCGCCGCGTATGCACGTGTAGGGCAGCGGACTGAAGCCGTTGAACCCCTGCGTCATGTAGCTGATGGCGTACGCACCGCTGGAGAGCACCCAGACCGGGTCGCCGGACGCCACCGTACGGGGGACGCGCACCAGCCCGTGCTCGCGCGAGTAGGCGTCGTCGCTGTCGCAGGTGGGTCCCGCGACCACGGCCGGTACGTGGACGGCGTCCGGGTGCGTCGGGAAGGTGAGCCGGTACTGCAACTCGTCCATCTCGTAGAGGCCGTTGAACTTCCCGCAGCTCAGGTACAGCCAGTGCTCGTGCTCCCCGCCCGGCGTCTGCCGCGTGGACAGCCGGGAGACGTGCGCCCGGATCGCCCCGTGGTCGGCGACGAGGTACCGCCCCGGCTCCACGATGAACCCCAGCTCGTGTCCCGGCACTTCGCGGCACCGTCGCATGCCCTCGCGGATGACGGCGAAGATCTTGTCCAGCGGCGGGTCGAGCCGTTCGCCCCGCTTGTTGAGGTAGCCGAGCGCCGGCAGCCCCCCGCCGAGGTTGACGTGGTCGAGGAAGATGCCCCGCCCGTGCAGGACTTCGAGGACGTCGACCAGCTTGTCGAAGGCGCTGCGCCAGGCTTCCGCGGTCATCTGCTGCGAACCGACGTGTACGGAGAGCCCGGACGGGGTCAGGCCCGTCTCCCGGGCCCTTTCCAGTACGAGCACCGCGTCGGCGGCCGAGCAGCCGAATTTGTTGGTGAGGCCCCAGAGAGCGCCCTGCCCGTCCGTCGCCAGGCGGCAGAACACGCGTGCGCCGGGGGCGTTTTCCGCGATCGCCGTGACGTCTTCCAGGCTGTCGGTCGCGAAATCCCGGATTCCGAGACGGTACGCGTCGAGGATGTTCCGGTCGGACTTGATGGTGTTGCCGTAATGAATGAGTTCGACCGGCACACCCGAACCGATCGCCTGCGCGATCTCGTTCGGGTTCGCCGCGTCGACTCCCGCTCCTCTTTCCGCGAGGCAGGAGATCACCTCGTCCACGGGACAGGCTTTCATCGCGAAGCGGACGGCGACTTCGGGCAGTTCGCGGGTGAGGACGTCGTAACTCGCCTCTATTCCCGCGAGATCGAAGATGATCCGGTCATCGGTGGCGGCGGCCAGGGCGGTGAGCATGGATATGTTCTCGTGCGTCATCGACAGGTTCAGCCAGACTGCCGTTCGAGCCGGTAAAGGCTCGTGGCTCGGCTCGCGTGCGTCAGCGGGGCCCATGCCTCGATCAGCAGCGCGAAATCATTGATGTCTTGTCGGGCCTCGTCCAGGAGCCGCTCGCGGTCCGCGAGAAGAATGTCGGCGAACTCGGCGTATCTGCCGCCGAGTTTGCGGTAGGACCGGTCGAGGGTGTCCAGCCGCTCCACGTTCTCCGTACGGTCGAGCCCGGCGCTCTCCCTGACGAATTCGACGATCGCGGGGACGCGTACGCGGTGGTGTTCGTCCAGCAGCGTCTCGCCGGCCGCCGCCATCTCGGCATAGATGGAATTGAAGTAGAGCATCGACAGGAAGAACTTCGCGAACCTCGTCTGGTACGCGATGAATCCGGCGTCCGTCCGCCGCTCACCGGTGTAGTAGTTCACTATGTTGCGGTTGTGCAGCACGCCGGGCAGCGTGGAATCGTGGACCAGGTGCAGGAGGAAGTAGTCGCTGCCGATGGTGTCGGTCGCAGGGGGCAGCGGCACCGATTCGTGCACCTGGTGGAAAGCGATGTTGCACATGTCGACGTGCATGGGGTCGACCACGGTCAGTGTCGCGTGGTCCTGGGTGAAGGCCTCGGTGCCGGCTCCCCGGAAGGACTCGTCGGCGAGCTTCCTCTTCTCCTCGGCCGACCACCGGCCGGGCGCCCACAGGCTGACCACGTCGTAGTAGACGTCCCGGTCGAGCCGGTACATCTCGTCGATGTCGACGGACATCTCGCCGACGAACGAACTGCCCACCATCGTCACGGGTTTGGACGCGTGCCGGGGATCGAGCGTGGTCTCGTCCACGCCGTCGGCCGCGTCCGCCGCGCGCTTTCCGAGCGACATGAGTTCGTGGTGGACGGGAAAGACCGGCACCCCGTCCACGGCCTGATATCGGCTGTCCGAGTCCCGGCGGTGGACGGATTCGCAGCCGAGAGCGGTGGCGATGAGGAACGCGCGATTGGTGCACGCGCCGTACGAAAGACGGGCGGGCAGCATGAGGTCGAGCAGCAGCTCGGGCTTGACGGTGCCCGCCCGGCCGATGACCCGCCGGAGAAACTCCCGCTGTTCCGCCTCGTCCAGATGATGGGTGATCACCCGTGGTACGGCGGGGATCCCGCGTACGACCCGGGCGTGTTCGGCGAACGTGGCCGCGTCCGAGGAGTCGAGGACGAGCAGGTGGACCTCGACGTCGAACTGCCGTGCCGCGTAAGCCGCTTCTTCGCCGATGGCCGAAATCGTCTCGGCGCAGGCTCTGTTGGTCGGAAGGGTCAGACAGATTCTGCGCATGCCCGGTCCCCGGTCGACAGTTCGCGGTCCTGCTTGCCCCAGGATTCAAGACCCAGCAGTTTGGCACCCAGGTCGGTCAGCTCGGCGGCTCCGTACCGGAGGGATTCGTGCTTGGTTGCGTCCCCGACCAGCGTCTTGTTCCACTCCGGGGTACGGAGATGGCGCCAGGAGTCGACGCGCGAACGGCGCAGTTCCTGATGCGATTCCAGGGCGGGCATCATCGTCAGGTACTGGACCGCCCTGACCCCGTTCTGCGAGGTGTTGGGCGCGACGCCGTGCGCCAGCAGACCGTTCCAGATGAGCAGGTCGCCGGCCTCCAACTCGGGCCGGACCACCGGGAATTCCGTACGGTCGACGGCGGGCCTGATCGGGTCGCGGTCGGCGGGCTGGGCCACCCGCCACGGGTCGAAGCGCCGGAACAGCTCGGGGTTGCACTGGAAACCGCCGTGGTCCGGCCTGGTGTCGTTCAGCGCGATGATGCCCTGCACCCGCTGCGGCAGCACCCCGAGCGTGGTGTCGACGTCCCAGTGGAGGTCGATGTCGAAGCCGCGCTCCGTGGGGGCGATGTGCGCGCGGTCGCGGTTCCTGACGTTGGGCGGGTTGAGGTTGAGCCGGTCCAGGCTCACCCACAGCTCCTCGCAGTCCCACACGTCGGCGAACGCGTCGTACACGCGCTGCGTCTGGCGGTTGTCCCACATGAGCTGGTGGTGGTACGCCTCCACGAAGCCGTAGATGTGCAGTTCCCGGTCGAGGTCGGAGCGGAACTCCTTTTCCTCGTACCAGGTTTCGGGCCGGCCGGGCTCAAGTCCCTGGAAGTCCCAGGCGAAATCGAGCAGCCGTTTCGCCGAAACCGCCGGGATCGCCTCCTTCACGATGATGTAGCCGTACGTCTGCCAGAAGGCGAAGTCCTCCTCGGACAGCACGCGGAGCTTCTGTGTTTTCCGGAGATCCCGCAACTGCGTCTGCGCGAGATAGGTTTCGCCGTCCGAGCTGAAATACGGGACGTCCGAAGGCGCTCGATAGAGATAGTTGTCAGGCTCCGACATACAGTCGCTCCAATGCTCGAATTTCCTTGAGCGGATCGCTCCCGGGCCGAACCCGCGCCGGGACACATCGTCGGTCAGTTGTCGCTGTCAGTACGGGAGTTGATACGCACAGCGGTGAGTCCGGCGCACAGTCCCGTCAGAGGTGGTACGCCTCACAAGCCCCTTGCGACCCCCGTGTCCCCTGGCGAACTCGCGCCACACAAATTGGACTAGACCAGCGGCTCCGTGTCAACTGTAGAAATGGGCAAGGATTCCGGGTGCGCTAACAAGGTGATGGGATTCCGGTTTGGCGGTCACGGATAGTGCCGATGAGGTTACGAGAATGGCCTCGTTATTCGGTGGTCACGGTTGGTGTCGGTGGGGTGACGAGAACGGGCGTACGGGCGGCGTGAGTTCGGTGACCGGCGCCGAGGGGGTGTCTTGACACTGCCGATTGAGCTAGGCGAATATCCGTTGGTCTGTACCAAGGGGCCGGGTCGTCCGGCACTACCGGAAGGCCCAGCCGATGTCCTCCAGCAAGCACAGCAAAGAGCTGCGGCGACTCGCGCTCTCCGTCCTCCAGCCGGGCTTCGTGGGTACCGAAGCGCCGGACTGGGTCCTGCGCGACATCCGTGACGGCCTGGCCTCCGTCGTGCTCTTCGCCCGGAACATCGTGTCGCCCGAACAGGTCGCCAACCTGACGGCCCAACTCCGCGCCGAGAACCCCTCGTTGATCATCGCGATCGACGAGGAGGCGGGGGACGTCACCCGCATCGAGTCCTCGACCGGCTCCACCCGTCCCGGCAACTTCGCCCTCGGCGCCGTCGACGACCCCGAGCTGACCGAGTCCGTCGCGCGCGACCTGGGCCGCCAGCTGCACGCGGCCGGCGTGAGCCTCAACTACGCGCCCAGCGTGGACGTCAACTCCAACCCCGACAACCCGATCATCGGCGTGAGGTCCTTCGGCGTCGACGCCGGACTGGTCTCCCGGCACGCCGCCGCGTGGATCCAGGGACTCCAGGCGGGCGGAGTCGCCGCCTGCGCCAAGCACTTCCCGGGCCACGGGGACGTCGCCGTCGACTCCCACCACGGCCTGCCCACGTACGACGCGGACCTGGACGAGATCGCCGCGCAGGCGCTGCCCCCGTTCCGGGCCGCCCTGGAGGCCGGGGTACGGGCGGTCATGAGCGCCCACCTCCTCGTACCGGCGTACGACCCCGACCTGCCGGCCACCCTCAGCAGCCGCGTCCTCAACGACCTGCTCCGCAAGGAACTCGGATTCGACGGACTGATCGTCACCGACGCCATCGAGATGGGCGCCGTGACGAACCGTTACGGGATCGAGGGCGCCACGGTCATGGCCGTCGCGGCCGGCGCCGACGCCATCTGCGTCGGCGGGGAGAACGCCGAGGAGTCCACCGTCGGCCTCCTCGCCGACGCCCTCGTCCGCGCGGTGTCCGCCGGCGACCTGGCCGAGGACCGCCTGGCGGAGGCGTCCCGCCGGGTCGCCGAATTCGCCGAATGGTCCACGCGGTTGGGCCAGGGGGTCCCGGTCGACCCCGTCAGCGGCGACATCGGCTTCATCGCCGCCCGGCGCGCGATCCGTACGAGCGGCCCGACCCAGGGTGTTCTCCCGCTCACCGCCGCTCCCCACGTGGTGGAGCTGGTGCCCTCCAACAACCTGGCCATCGGCAAGGAGACGCCGTGGGGCGTCGCCGTACCACTGCGCGAGCGGCTGCCCGGAACCACCTTCGTACGCGTGCACCACCAGCAGTTGGAGGCCGACTCCACGGTCCTGGAGAAGCACGCGCTGGCCCCCGCGTCGGGCCGTCCGATCGTGGTGGTCGTACGGGACGCCTCCCGGAACAAGTGGATCGGACGCGCCCTCGCGGACCTCACCGCCGCGCGCCCCGACGCGATCGTGGTGGAGATGGGCCTCCCCGGCTCCACCGCCCCCGGCGCGGTCCAGATCTTCACCCACGGCGCGACGGCGGCCTCGGGGGTGGCAGCCGCGGAGGTCCTGATCGGGGCCTGACGTACCGTCAGGGAGGATTCACCGCCTGTACGTTGCACTGCTCCGGCGCCCGAGCCCGAGCGCGGTCAGCCCTCCAGGATCAGTTTCTCCAGGGCCGCGCGGGCCTCGGCGTCGGAGCGGGAGCGGGCGGCCATGGCCGCGGCCAGGCGGCGGGTCCACTCGTCAAAGGCCACCGGGGTGCGGGACAGGACCACGCCGCGGACCACCTTGGCGACCTCCGCCACCGGGTGGCCGTGGGTCAGGGTGAGGATGAGGCGTGCGTCCTCCAGGGCGATCTCCACCCGTTCGACCCGGCCCTCGCGGCCGGCGAGGCGGTCCGACAGCGTGCGCCTGCGGTCCAGGGTGATGGAGCCGGGCGGGAGGGCCGCCGCCAGGGAGCCGCTCAGGACCTGGCCGTAGATCTCCAGGTCCGCCGCGTCCCTGCGCAGCGCCGCCGCCAGCGTGTCGACCGACTCGGTGGGGGCGGGGGCGGGGAGGTGAGGGGCGTTCTCGGCGGGCAGGTTGTCCTCCGGCCGGCTTTCTCCCGGCTGGTTCTCTCGCGGCTCGTTCGCCGCCGGCTCGCTCTCGTGGGGCTCGCTCTCCGTCACGGTGTCACCCGTCCAGGCTCAGCACCATCGTCGGACGTTGGATCTCGTGGTCGGAGCGCAGCGGCCGTACCGCCGTACCGATCGAGAAGAACTCCGTGGTGTGCCCGCCCCAGCGGTGGTTGTGCGCGTTGAGCTGGACGCCGACCACGCCCTCCGCGTCCAGCTCCTCCGCCTCCGCCTGCATCCGGGCCATGGCCAGTTCGCGGGCGTCGTAGAGGGCCTGGGTGAACTTCTCGATCTCCACGTTCTTGCCGAAGTTGGAGAACGTGGACCCCATCCGCTGATGCGCGATGTGGTAGACGCAGGTGCCCATCACCATGCCGAGCGGCGCGTAGCCCGCCCGGATCAGGGTCCAGAAGTCCTGGCCGGAGAGGTCCGAGGTGAAGGGCTGGCCCTTGTTGTTGCGCCAGGCCGTGCCGCCCGGCGCCGGATGGTCGGACTTCACCGCCGTGCCGATGGCGATGAACTCGGCGATGTCGTTGCCGAACTCCCGTGCCTCGACGCTCAGCCGGACCCCGACGATGCCGTCCGCGCCCAGTTGCGCGGCCTCCGCCTCCATCCGGGTCATGGCCAACTCGCGTGCGTGGTACATCGCTTGGCTGAGGGTCTCCAGCTCCTGGTTCTTGTTCCAGCGGCCGAGCTGGATGCCCACGTGGTAGATCGAGCTGCCGAGGACCAGACCGATGGGGCGGAAGCCCACCTCCCGTACGAGCAGGAACTCGTTCACCGAGAGGTCGCTGGTGAAGATCGAACCGGCCTTCCCCGGCTCCAGGGCCGCCAGCCTGCGCATGGCGTCGGCCGGGACGCCCTGCTCGTTGGGTCCGGCGTCGGAGTTCGGCGCCCCCTCCATGGCGCCCCCCTCGTTCGTACCCTCGTCCGCGTAGTCACCGCTCACGTCTCCACCTCTTCCTCCGGGCTGCTCGCGCCGTGCCGTGGCACCGGCCGTCCGTCGCTGTCTCCGCCGTCATCCCTGGTCGCCCAGCTCCTCCAGCTCCTCGGCGAGCCGGCGCCGCTCGGCCGGATCCGCGTACGGACTGCCCTCCGTCTCCGCGAGCCGTCGGCGCAGCCGCTCGCCCCGCCGGTCCAGCGGCATCACGGCGAGCGTCGGCGGGCGCTCCGCCCGCGCCTGGAAGCGGGCGATGGTCGTGGCCACCATCGTCGACTCGGCCACGTGGTCCTCCGCCTCGGTGCCGTAGCGGGACGCCCGTACGCAGGACTCCCGCCAGATCCGCAGGTCACCGCTGGCGAGGATGACGCCGTCGCCGCCGGCGTGGGTCCCTTGCAGCTCCAGCTGGTGCCGGGCGTCGGCCCGTACCTCCCCGACCAGCGCGCTCCACGCGCCGACCTCGGTGTTGCTCCAGGAGAACGCCTGCGAGCGGGTGCCGAAGTCGTCGTGGCGGACGCCGATCGACATGCCGACGAGCAGTTCCACCGGCACCCAGCCGGCCGCGACGAGCTTGGCGAAGCCCTGGCCGTCCAGGTGGCAGGTGAAGGGGCGGGGCGCGCGGACGTCGCCCCTGGCCCGGACCGCCGTACCGATGACCTTGAACTCCAGGCAGTTCGGCTGGGACGGGAAGGGGGCCATGGTGAATTCCGCCGCGACGACGCCGTCGCCGCCGAGCGCCGTGCACTCCGCCGCCAGCCTGCCGAGAGCGGTACGGCGCGCCTCATCGAACACATGAACGAGTCCGGCCGCCGGCGCGCCGTCCCCGGACAGGGCCACCTGTCCTGGCGCGGTCGACATCGTGTAGCCCGCGCCGAGGTAGAGGCAGTCGTAGTAGCCCCAGTTCCGGCTGGAGCGTCCCAGCTGGTAGACCGTCGATCCCATCGCCTGGCCCACCGGCTCGAAGCCCACCGAGCGGATCGCCGCGAAGGCGCTCGTGGAGAGAGCGGACGACCACGTTCCGCTTCGTTGGGCCTCGGTGATGCGCAGCTCGGCGGCCGGAGGCAGGCCGGCGCCGCTCCAGGGGACCGTCATCCACCCACCACCTGTCACCACCCGTCCCTTTTGTGCCTCTATTCACCCTAATCGAGTCGGCCGGATGCCGCCCGACCCCGGTCCCCGGATCCCTTTGAAACATTCCGGCCCCGCCGTCGCGTCAGAGAGAGGTAAGGGCGGGAAGCCGGGGCAGTCCAGGTGAACGGGGAAACCATGGGCCTCATGGGAGTGAGGGGGCGTTGGAGCCGCGAGGCCGTGCGCACGGCCCGCGCGGACGATTTCAAACACTTCGCCGTCGGCCGTACGAACCATCTCTTCCGCTCCGCGTGCCTGCTGACCAGCGGCGACACCCATCTCGCCGAGGATCTGGTGCAGGAGACACTCGGCCGGATGTACGCGCTGTGGGGGCGCGTCGCCCGGATCGACAACCCGGCGGGGTACGCGCAGACCGTCCTGGTCCGTACGTTCCTCACCCACCGGCGGCGGCGCTCGGCCACCGAACAGCCCGTCGGGGAGATCCCCGAGACGGCCCCCCACGCGGGCGACGACCCCGCGCTACGTGGCGCTCCTCTCCGCGCTCGGCCAACTGCCCCCGAAGGACCGGGCGGTGGTGGTGCTGCGCTACTGGGAGGACCGCAGCGTCGAGGAGACGGCGCTCGCGATGAATTGCAGCTCGGCCGCCGTACGGACCAGATCCGTACGCGCGTTGGCGAAGCTGCGTGACCAACTGGGCGGCGTGTATGCGGAGTTCGCCGATCACTGATCCCGGCGGAACTCCCGTTCAGCGCTGTCCTGTCCCGTGAACCATGAGTAAGGAGTGGGATCAACCATGCCCTTTGAAGAGCCTTTCGAAGACAGGATCGGTCACGCGCTGCGTGCCACGGGCGACGCCTTCGAGCCCGCCGACCGGTCCACCCTGGTCGACGGCGGACTGGCGCGCGGCCGTCGCACAGTGGCCCGGCGCCGTTCGGCCGCCGTGACCGGCGGTGTGCTCGCGCTGGCCGTCGTCGGCGTCGGCGGCGCGTACGGGGGCGGGCTGCTGGGGGGTACGGGGACCGGCGACACGTCCCTCGCCGTGCCGGCCCTGACCGCCTCCGAGGCAGGGGTCTCCGGCGCGGAGCTGGCCAGGATCCTGACCGGTCTGCTCCCCGACGGAAAGCTGAGCGAGGTGAGCGCCCGAGCGGCCGGGACCATGCCCAGCGCCGTCGTGTCCGGGGTCTTCGACGACGGCAAGGGACCGGCCGCGATCTCCGTCGTCCTCACGCACGTGGGCGGCAAGCCCGCGATCCCGCAGACGCAGTGCCCGGACCAGGTGTTCGTACCGTACGAGTCCTGCTCCGGCACCGAGCTCCCCGACGGTTCGTCGCTCCGGATCTTCCAGGGGTTCGAGGGCCCGGACCTCAAGGACGGCGTCAAGCGGTGGCAGGCGACGTGGCGGAACGGCAGGTTCCTGGTCGACGCCACCGAGTACAACGCGCCGGCCCAGAAGGGCGCCCAGGTCTCCCGGCCCGAACCGCCGCTCGACGCAAAGCAGTTGCGGGGCCTGGTGACCTCCGCGGAATGGAGCGGGCCACTGCGCGCGCTGCCCACGGCCCCGCCCGGGAAGGAAACCGGTCGGCCGTCCACCCCCTCCAAGTCCTCGGAGGCGGCGGGCGGCAAGGGCACGGGCGGATCCGCCGCCACCGCGTCCGGGTCGGTCCGTGAGATCTTCCTGTCCCTGCTCCCGAAGAAGGCGAAGGTGCTGGAACAGGGCGGCCAGGCCGACGACTACGCGTACGCCGTCGTGGACGACGGCAAGGGAGCCAGCTTCGTCCAGATCAACGTGCAGCCCGACATGCTCGACGTCGCGGACGAGCTGTACGGCGAGGGCGCGACGACCCTGCCGGACGGCACGCTCCTCAAGACGACCAAGCAGCCCAGCGAGAAGGGCGGCAAGGACGCGGTCATGTGGACCGCCGACACCATGCGCCCCGACGGGCTCCGCGTGGTGGTCTCCGCGCTCAACGCCGGAGAGTTCCGCGCGGACGCGACCCGCAAGGCCCCCGCGCTCTCGATCGCCCAGCTCACCAGGCTCGCCACCAGCGAGAAGTGGGTGACGCGCCGCTAGGGCGTATCCGTTGTCCGCAGGTGTGGCACCGCGGACACACTGAAGGACCAGCGTCGCGATCCGCCGGGCCGGGGGGCTCGGCGGATCGCCGCGGCCCGGAGGCCGCCCGCCCGGCCCGCCCCCGCTCACTTCGCGTCGAAGTACCGCTCCACCGTCGCCGTCGTGAACGGAAACCGCACCGGCGTCTCGCCGAAGGCGACCCGGCCGGCCAGCTCCCCCGCCGCCCGGATCGCCTCCGTCACCTCCGCGGCCTCCTCCTCCGGGCAGTGCACGATCACCTCGTCGTGCTGGAAGAACACCAGCTCCGCCCGCATTTCCGCCGTCGCCCGCCGCAGCGCCGCCAGCATCAGCAGCGCCCAGTCGGCCGCGCTGCCCTGCACGACGAAGTTCCGCGTGAAGCGCCCCCGCGCCCGGCCGTTCGTCGACGCGTACCCCGGCGTGAACTCACCGTCCACGGTGGCCGCCTCCGCCGCGTCCTGCGGGATCCCCGCCTCGCCGTCGTCCTCCGCCCCGGCCGCGCGCGGGCTGGTGCGCCCCAGCCACGTCCGTACGAGCCTGCCCTCCTCGCCCGCCCTCGCCGCGTCGTCCACATACGCCACGGCCAGCGGGAACCTGCGCCGCAGCGCCGCCAGGTTCTTCAACCCGTCACCCGACGTCTGGCCGTAGATCGCGCCCAGCAGCGCGATCTTCGCGTGGTCGCGATCGCCCGCGAACGCCCGGTCGGACAGCGCCGTGTACAGATCGCCGCCTTGCCCGGCCACCTCCATCAGCCCCGGGTCGCGGGAGATCGCCGCCAGCACCCGGGGCTCCATCTGGTCGGCGTCCGCCACCACCAGCCGCCACCCCGCGTCGGCGACGACGGCACGCCGTATCACCTTGGGGATCTGGAGCGCCCCGCCGCCGTTGGTCGTCCAGCGGCCCGAGACCGTACCGCCCGGCAGGTACTCCGGCCGGAACCGCCCGTCCCGCACCCAGTCCTGGAGCCATCCCCAGCCGTGCGCCGTCCAGATCCGGTACAGCTTCTTGTACCGGATCAGCGGCTCCACCGCCGGGTGGTCGATCTCCGCCAGCTCCCAGCGCCGCGTCGACCTCACCCTGATGCCGGCCCCCGCGAACGCCTTCACCACGTCGGCGGGCAGATCCGGCCGCACCCGCCGCCCGAACGCCGCCGACACCTCGTCCGCCAGCTCCGCCAGCCGGCGCGGCTCACCCCCGCCCGCGTACCGCTCGCCCAGCAGCTCGTGCAGCACCTCCCGGTGCACGTCCGCCCGCCACGGCAGCCCCGCGCGGTGCATCTCGGCGGCCACCAGCATGCCCGCCGACTCCGACGCCGTGAGCAGCCGCATCCGTCCGGGATGCTCGGCCGCCGCGTGGCGCTCCTGCTGCCGCGCGTAGACCTCCAACAAGCCCTCGAAGGGGACGTCCGCGCCCGCGTGCGGCTCGAACAGCGACGACTGCGAGCCCGGCGCCGCCGAGCGCGGCGGCGGATCGGGCGGTACGGGCCCGTTGCGCAGCCGCGCCCAGGCCGCCGCCGCGGACCGGGGCTCCCCGAGCCGCCCCTCATGGCCGAGGAGGAGCTGCTCCGCCGCCTCGATGTCGTAACACCGCTCCACCCGTACCCCCGCCGCCAGCAGGCGCGGATACGTCTCCGCCGTCGACCGCCACACCCACCGCCCGACCTCCGGCAGCCGCTCCCTGACCGCCGTGACCAGCTCGGGCTCCCGCAGCACGGGGCCGGCGGGCAGGCCGTCGGCGCCCAGCGGAGCGAGCAGCGCGCCGCCGCCGTCCGTCGGTGC
The DNA here is from genome assembly GCF_009865405.1 of Streptomyces sp. SID3212. GTDB lineage: Bacteria > Actinomycetota > Actinomycetes > Streptomycetales > Streptomycetaceae > Streptomyces. Next base: position 25,547 of record NZ_WWJY01000358.1, read on the forward strand.
GACAGCCCATCGTCCGGTCATGGAATCGAGTCTCGCAGGAGGGTCTGACAGCAGGGTCTGACACGACGGACTGACACGAGAGTCCGACTGCCAGCCGGGCCCGGGAAGCGGGAGGATCGATTCCGTAGACAACACGACCCCCCACCCCACCCCACGGAGACACGCATGAAGGCGATCCAGTTCGAGGAGTTCGGCGGCCCCGAGGTCCTGCACCTCAAGGACATCGGCGAACCACACGCGGGCCCCGGCCAGGTCCGCGTCGCCGTGAAGGCCGCCGGCGTCAACCCGATGGACTACAAGATCCGCCACGGATGGCTGAAAGATTTCTTCCCCACCCCGCTGCCGTACGTCCCCGGCCTCGAATTCGCCGGTGTCGTCGACGAGACCGGCGAGGGAGTGACCGAGTTCGCCGTCGGCGACGAGGTGCTGGGCTGGAGCGCCACCGGTTCGTACGCCGAGTACGCCCTCGCCGACGTCATCGCGCCGAAGCCCGCCGGGCTCGGCTGGGAGGAGGCCGCGGCGATCCCCATCGCCGGGGAGACCGCGCTCCGGGTGCTGGACCTGCTGGCCCTGGCCGACGGCGAGACCCTGCTCCTGCACGGGGCGTCCGGCGGTGTCGGCGCGGTGGCCGTACAGCTCGCGGTGGCGCGCGGCGTCAACGTCATCGGTACGGCGGCCCCCTCGAACCACGACTACGTGCGCTCCCTGGGCGCCGTGCCCGTGGCGTACGGCGACGGTCTGGTCGAGCGGGTCAGGAAGGTCGCGCCCCAGGGCGTGGACGCCGTGTTCGACGCGGCCGGCAAGGGAGCGCTGCCCGACTCGATCGAACTGCTCGGCGGTACGACCGACCGCATCGTCACCATCGCGGACGGGGAGGCCGCCGAGTACGGGGTGACGATGACGTCCGGCGCGCCCGACGACGAGTGGAAGCGGAACTCGCTCGTACGGAACGCCGGGCTGGCGGTCGAGGGCGGTCTGCGCCTCCGGATCGCCGAGACGTTTCCGCTGTCCGGCGCGGCGGAGGCGCAGGCGAGGAGCGAGGAGGGCCACCCGACGGGCAAGCTGGTGATCGTGCCGTAGGGGAGCAGGGCCGTAGGGCCGCAGATCGGGGTGGGGGCGGGGGGACGGCGTGCACCCGCCCCCTACTCCGCCAGCGTCCTGATCACCCTCGCCGGATTCCCCACCGCCAGCACCCCCGCCGGCAGGTCCTTCGTCACCACGGCCCCCGCCCCCACCACCGTGTTCTCGCCGATCGTCACCCCCGGGCAGACGATCACCCCGCCCCCCAGCCACACGTTGTCCCCGATGGTGATCGGCGCCGCCCTCTCCCAGCCCGCCCGCCGCCGTTCCGTGTCCAGCTCGTGGAGCGGCGTGAGCAGTTGGACGTTCGGGCCGATCTGGACGTCGGCCCCGACGGTGATCGGGGCCGCGTCCAGGAACACCGCGTTGAAGTTGACGAACGTACGGGCGCCGATGCTGATGTACGTGCCGTAGTCGCAGTGGAACGGCGGCCGGATGTTCACCCGCTCACCCACCGAACCGAGCAGGTCCGCCAGGATTCCCGCGCGATCGGCACGCGCGGCGCCTCCGTTCGCGTTGTACGCCGCGCAGAGCGCGAAGCGGCGCTCGGTCTCCGCGCCCAGCTCCTCGTCGTCCGCGATGTACCACTCCCCAGCCAGCATGCGCCGCTTGTTCTCGCCCACGGAGGTCCCCTCGTCGGATGCGTACGCCGATACGTACACCGATATGTATGACGTATACGGAGGCACCCACGCCAGCCGCACACCCGGTCTGGGATCATTGATCCTCCGAGTAGGTACGGAGAGGGCAGTGGCATGAACGAGGCCGGCACACGGACCGTCGAGCTGGCCCTCGCCGCCCTCCTGGCCACCGGCGGCCGGGGGAGCGACGGCAGCGAAGGCGTCGACACCGGTGCCTCCCTCCTCGCCGCCGACCCCTCCGCCGACGCCGAGCTGCGCCGGCGCGGTGAGGGGTTCGTACGGCTGGCCTGGGAGCGCGGCTGGCAGCCCGCCGACGTCGTACGGCTGGTCCGCCGCGATCTCGATGAGCCGCACGTACGGCTCGTCACCGAGCTGATCGCGGCGGAGACGCGCCGGTACGAGCGGCTCCCGCCGCGCTGGTCCGACCAGCTCGCCGACCTCACCGCCGGGCCGGCCAAGGCACAGGCGCAGGCCCCGGCGCCGCCCCGGACCGACCGCTTCTCCCACGCCACCGCCGTACTGGAGCTGTACCGGCTGCTCATCCGCCTGCCCGCCGTCGAACCGGTCGGTCCCGTTCCTGGCACGCCCCTCCACCTGCCGCCCGCCGAGGGCGAGCCCCGCATGCTCACCCGGATCCGCGCGCTGCTCGCGAAGGCCGAGGCGACCGGCTACCCGCCGGAGGCCGAGGCGCTCACCGCCAAGGCCCAGGAGCTGATGGCCCGGCACAGCATCGACGACGCGCTGCTCGCCGACCGGACGATGCGGGGCGATGTGCCCGGCGCCTGCCGGATCGGGGTGGACGCGCCGTACGAGACGGCGAAGGCGATCCTGCTCGACGCCGTCGCCACCGCCAACCGCTGCCGTGCGGTGTGGAACAGCGCGTACGGCTTCTCCACCGTGGTCGGCTTCGAGGCCGACCTGGCGGTGGTCGAACTGCTCCACACCTCGCTGCTGGTGCAGGGGACGGCGGCGATGACCCGCGCGGAGGCGGAACAGCGGGCGGCGGGGCGCAAGCGGACGAAGACCTTCCGCCAGTCCTTCCTGATGGCGTACGCGTACCGCCTCGGCGAACGCCTGGCCGCGGCGACCGACCAGGTCACGGCGGACGCGCGCGACGAGTCCGGTGGCACCGGGGGCTCCGCTCTCCTCCCGGTCCTCGCCGCGCGGGACGTGGCGGTCGAGGACCGTACGGACCGGATGTTCCCCGAGACGGTCGCGACCCGCGTGCGCGGGGTGACGGACGAGGCGGGCTGGACCCACGGCACCTCGGCGGCGGACGCGGCGCGGGTCCCGGGCGGCAGGGGTACGGGGGAGGGGCGCGGCCGGATCCGCCCGGGACCGGACCGACCTTAAGGGCGTTCCCCCCCCCGGCCACCC
>NZ_WWJY01000359.1 GCF_009865405.1 Streptomyces sp. SID3212
CCGCGCACCCGCATCGTCAACGTCGAAGGCTGCAACAGCTCCAACGCCAGCATGAACTGGACCGTTCAGGGCGAGCTGATCAGTATGACCTTCGTCTGATCCACCCCGGTCTCCCGCCTCCGCGCCACGGCACGACATCGACCCCGGCTCCCCCCCCATCCGCAGGTAGCCCACGTCCCACGTCCCGTACAACAGGACCCCGGCTCCCGGATATCCGGGAGCCGGGGCCTTGTACCGGACACCGGCGCTGGCGGGCGGCTCCTACCACTGCGCCTACCCCGCGACCTGAGTCGGCACGAAGCCGCACTGGGACCTGGCCCTCGACGAGGCCGAAACGCCAGGCGCTTCTCTCCGTGGCGAAGGGCTGCCCCATCACCACGGTGTTCTACGAGAAGGCGCGTCAGGACAACGCGCCGGAGGCTTCGCCGTCCCCGTCGGCGGACATCGGACGGTTCACCTACCGGGCCGGCCGGCGGCGTTGTCACGAGATGAGGGTGTGCGAGCGAGCCTGGCGCCTCAAGGAGGTCGGTTCCGCGATGCGACCCGGCCCTACGTGTTCACTCTTCGCGGCGCTCTTGGACGGTGTGTTCAACGTCGTCGGCGCCCGCGCAGTTGGCCCGGACGGAAGCGCTCATCGCGTCAGGCGAGTGGTGAGGGTACGTTGCCTGGCTGCCACCCAGCCTCCAGCTACTCAGGGGTAGCTGGAGGCGTATCAGAGATGGGGCCACCAGTCCGGGTCTGACCGGCTGCCGGGTACGCACAGGATTCGCCGTCATCCGCGGCCAGGAGCTACCGGGCGGCGTTGCGTACCTGCCCGTCGTGCAGCGTCACCACCTGGGTTCCCGGCGTCCGCATCCAACGAAGGATGGCCTGGAAGTCCGGCCACTGCGCGGCGGTGATCTTCCAGTGTTTGCTGATGTCGGCACTGCTCCGGTAGCACTCGTTGAGGACGTACACCGGCCTACCGGTCGGTGCTGATGCGGGGTCCAGCGGGTCGCTCCGTTCGGGGCCTTTGGCGAGGCTGTAGCTGATCAGGAAGGGCTGGTGCGTGTCCTTGACGAAGCCGGCGTGGCTGTCCCAGAGCCGGTCGCCGGCGTCGACAACCGCCCGTACGCCGAGCCGGTCCGCGAGCTTGAGCGTCCGCGCGGCCAGCCGCAGCGACCCTGGGCCCGTCCCCTTCAGGCCGAAGTACGCGACCTCCAGGCACAGCGAGTCGCCCAGCAGCTCACGCCACGGCGCCAGGAACAGCTCCGACACGTCGGGCCTGCCGGCCCCCAGGGCGCGGACCGGCTCGGACACGGGCCCCAGCAGGAACGGCAACCTCCTGTACGACGCTGGCTGGAACGCCGAGGGGGATGTGTTCGGCGACCGGATCACGTCGATCCCCGAGCAGGGCGGAAACGTTGAGGCCACCTTCGAGCGGACGGGGTCGCGTACGTTCGTCTTGGTGGTGGGCGCCGACGGGGCGCGCTCCGGGGCGCGCGGGGATGATCGCCGGGGGACAGGCTGGCCTGGCCGGTCGCAAGTGGCAGCGAGTCCAGTCGCGAGCCGCATGCACCGCTCCGCGCCCGAGCCGTCGGGGGCCGGGGCGGTGAGACATGGTGCGCGTCGGCATGGCCTGGCGGTTTCCAGGCTGCACGTCTGGTGGTGCTGGACCCTCTCAGGCCGCGATCGCCATTTCCTCGCCCTCAACCCAATTGGGTTGAAGGAGTAGTACCGGCTCTCCCACTCCGGGCTCAGGATCGCATTGAGCATTGCAAGCGAGCGGCACAGGTCCCGCAGGTCGGCGATGGTCGGAAGGTGGCGGGCTACGTCATAGACAGTCACGGACTCATCCAATCGGCCCTCCCGACATCAGCCCCACCCCTGCCAGACGGCACACATTTTGCAGTAAGCAGGCGCGCACGGCTCGTATCTCCTCACCCGTTGCCAGGGCTATATGTGCTGTGCGCATATAGCCCTGTCCGTGGGCCTACGAAGATTCCTGCAGCAGCCGAGGGACTCATTCGCTCACGGCAGACAACAAAGAGTTGCAAAGGACTGGAACGCTCTCTGAGGCTATGCCAACCTATAACACCCTGGGGAGAAATTAGCCCGCCGGCGGATCGCTGGGCGATATATTGGGAGAGTCCGTTCTGGCGCCCCGACTTCTTCGATTCGACTGGGTAACTTATCCGGTCTCACTTGTCCTGAGGACGGCCAGGCCTGCATTCATGTCGGATGACCCTGCCCGAAATATTTAAAGCAGGTATCCGTCCGTGAGGGCGTGCGCAATATGACCAAGGCCGCCGGTTAGTAAAACCGGTGATCGTGGTACAAGGTCGCCGGTATACCCGGAGTCCGGGATCGCTCCTTCGACACGCTGGAGGACGCCAAGGCGTGGCTTCGACGAGCGGCCACGGACGAAGAGCGCGGCGAGTTCGTGGACCTGCGGGACGGATCCATCACACTTGCCGACCACATCGCGACGCACTGGGCGCCTGGTAGGGGCGGAGTTCCGAAGTCTCAGGATAACCAGGAGCGGAGAGCGCGCCTTCTCATAATCCCTCACCTGGGTCAACTCTCCCTCAGAGACATTGCGGCGGCGGATCTACGCACGTACATAGTCAAGCTGGAGTCAACCGTGTCGTCGGTCGACTACCAGCGTGGCATCCTGTCCGATCTGTCCTCCATCCTGGAAGCGGCTGTTGACGATAAGCGAATCGCCAGGAACCCCATGCATGCCAAGTCCGTGCGGTGGCCAAAGGCGCCGCAAGAACGACGCGACGCCTGGCGGTTGGAGACGGCACTGCAAGGGCGCGATGTCATTAATCCACGAAACCGGATAGCCGTGGTGTCGGCCTGGGGTGCGGGCTCCGCCAGGGCGAGGTTTTTGGACTGAGTCGGGAGGATATCGACTACGCGTGAGGCGTCCTTCGCGTCCGCCGTCAAATCCAGACGATCGGTGGAAGGCTGTACTTCGCTCTGCAAAAGGGAAGAAGAGCCGTGCCGTAGACATGCCCTCCTCGGTGGCCGAGGAGTTGAAGCGCCACGTGGAAGTGTTCCCACCTGTGGAGGTGGAGCTTCCGTGGGGGAAGCCGGGAGGTCAGCGGAGGAAGTTTTCTCTGCTGCTCACTACGTGCTTCGACAACGCCGTCGCGGTGAACACGTGGAACACCTACACCTGGAAGCCTGCGCCGGCCGAGGCCGTCGTCGTCCCGCCTCGGGCCGAGGGTGCGAAACCCTGACAGTGGGCAGCGGCCCCCAAGGACGGCATTCACGTACTGCGGCACACCTGCGCCTCGATCATGCTGGAGGCCGGAGAGTCGGCTGTGACGTTGGCGCGGTGGCTCGGGCACTCCTCGCACGCAATCATCCTCCGTTACTATGCTCACTTCATGCCGGAGGCCGGAAGGAGGGGGCATGCCGCCATTGACGGACTGCTTGGGGGGAACGGGGAGATGGGGAGACCGACCGAAACTCCCCAGATTCTCCCCAGGCCCGTTGGCGGGTAATTCCCGCTGCTATCCCTCTGTAGAGTTGGCCACGGATTATAAGGTTGAAGAGACGGACGGCCCGGGAAAATGCTCACAGAAGTCAATGCGACCCGATACGTCACCCCCCTAAGGGAGGGCGGATCGCTGCCCGGGATCGTCGAGGCCGACGACCTCGGTACGTACGTCATGAAGTTCACTGGCGCCGGGCAGGGCCGCAAGACGCTGGTCGCCGAGGTCGTCTGCGGCGAGCTGGCCCGTCGGCTGGGGCTGCGTGTCCCCGAACTCGTCGCCATCCAGCTCGATCCGGTCATCGGCCTCTCCGAACCGGACGAGGAGGTGCAGGACCTTCTCAAGGCGAGCGGCGGGCTCAACCTCGGGATGGACTACCTGCCCGGGTCGATCGGCTTCGACCCGCTCGCGTACGAGGTGGACGCGGCGGAGGCCGGCCGCGTCGTCTGGTTCGACGCGCTGATCAACAACGTGGACCGTTCCTGGCGGAACCCGAACCTGCTCGTCTGGCACGGCGACCTCTGGCTCATCGATCACGGCGCCACCATGATCTGGCACCACAACTGGCCCACCGCCCAGGCCTCCGCGGCCAAGCCGTACAACGCCTCGGACCACGCCCTCGCGGCCTTCGCCCCGGACATCGCGTCGGCCGCCGCGGCCCTCGCCCCGCTGGTCACCGAGGAGTTGCTGGCCGAGGTGCTCGCCGACGTACCCGACGAGTGGCTGGCCGGGGAACCCGGTTTCGACACCACCGACGCCCTGCGCCGCGCCTACGCGGAGCCGCTGCTGGCACGCGCCACGAGCATCCACGAGCGCATCGTTTTCGACGCGCCGACCAGGACCAGGCCCTCCCAGGCGCCGGGTTGGCTCGCCGACCGGCTGACCCCCCGTCCCGACCGGGCGAAGAGCACGAACGACAAGGACGGCGTCAAGTGAGCAAGAGGGACGTCTACGAATACGCGCTGCTGCGCGTCGTGCCGCGCATGGAGCGTGGTGAGTGCTTCAACGCCGGGGTGCTCGTCTACTGCCGGGCCGCCTCCTACGTCGCGGCACGGACCTACCTGGACGAGGCCAAGCTGAAGGCCCTAGACCCGGACGCCGATGTGGTGGGGGTGCGGGCGGCCCTGCGCGCGGTCGAGAGCGTCTGCGGCGGCGGTACGGGAGCGGGGCAGGCGGCCGGGGACGACCCCGGGCGGCGCTTCCGGTGGCTGATCGCGCCGCGCTCGACCGTCGTACAGCCCGGACCCGTACACACAGGCCTGACGGCTGATCCCGAGGCGGAGACGGAACGTCTGCTGGAGCTGCTGGTCCGCTGAGGCGGGTGGTGCGCCGGGGAATGTGCCGGGGGACTGGCGCCCGGTGCGCGGCGCGGTGTGTCCGCGATGTCCGATCGTTCTTGGCCGATCGCCCCGTCGGCGGCGTCGGGCGTTGACACCGAGTGCCGCTGCTTCTAGCGTCTCGTCTGCTGAAGCTACTAAGCGGTTGCTCAGCGATCGAGGCCGGAGATCGAGGCCGGTGACCGGGAGTCGCGGGTTCCTAGGGCGAGGAGAACATGCATGTCCACCACTGAGCAGCGCGTCGCGGTCGTGACCGGCGCGGCGCGGGGCATCGGCGCCGCCACCGCCGTACGACTGGCGGCCGAGGGCCGTGCCGTCGCCGTACTGGACCTGGACGAGGCGGCCTGCAAGGACACCGTCGAGAAGATCACCTCGGCGGGCGGCACCGCGCTCGCCGTGGGCTGTGACGTGTCCGACAGCGCGCAGGTCGAGGCGGCCGTCACCCGCGTCGCCGCCGAGCTCGGCGCGCCGACGATCCTCGTCAACAACGCCGGCGTACTCCGGGACAACCTCCTCTTCAAGATGAGCGAGTCCGACTGGGACACCGTGGTGAACGTGCACCTCAAGGGCGCCTTCCTGATGGCGAAGGCCTGCCAGAAGCACATGGTCGACGCGGGCTTCGGCCGTATCGTCAGCCTCTCCTCCAGCTCCGCGCTGGGCAACCGGGGCCAGGCCAACTACGCGGCGGTCAAGGCCGGTCTCCAGGGCTTCACCAAGACCCTCGCCAAGGAACTGGGCAAGTTCGGCATCACCGCCAACGCCGTGGCCCCCGGCTTCGTCGTCACCGAGATGACGGCGCAGACCGCCGCCCGGGTCGGCATGGACTTCGAGGACTTCCAGGCCGCCGCCGCCACCCAGATCCCGGTCCAGCGCGTCGGGACGCCGGACGACATCGCGAACGCCATCGCCTTCTTCACTGCCGAGGAGGCCGGCTTCGTCTCCGGCCAGGTGCTGTACGTGGCGGGCGGACCGCTCAACTAGCACCTGCCCGGCACGGCGACGGCACTGGCGCACCGAGGCATACGACGAACCCGGGAGCAGGGATCAGGGAAATGACACAACAGACGCAGGACGAGCGGGCACAGGACGCCCCGGCGCCCGGCGACCGGCCCAGGGACAGCGGGAAGGTCGCGCTCGTCACGGGGGCGAGCCGAGGCATAGGTTACGGAGTCGCCGAGGCGCTCGTCGCGCGCGGCGACCGGGTGTGCATCACCGCGCGCGGTGAGGACGCCCTCAAGGAGGCCGTCGAGCGGCTCGGTTCCGACCGGGTCATCGGCGTCGCGGGCAAGGCGCACGACGAGGCGCACCAGGCGATCGCCGTCGAGCGCACCATGGAGGCCTTCGGCCGCGTCGACTTCCTCGTCAACAACGCGGGGACGAACCCGGTCTTCGGCCCGATGGCCGAGCTGGACCTGAACGTCGCCCGCAAGGTCTTCGAGACCAACGTCGTCTCGGCGCTCGGCTTCGCCCAGCTGACCTGGAAGTTCTGGCAGAAGGAGAACGGCGGCGCGATCGTGAACATCGCGTCGCTCGCCGGGATCTCCGCGTCGCCCTTCATCGGCGCGTACGGCATGAGCAAGGCGGCCATGGTCAATCTGACCCTCCAGCTGGCCCACGAGTTCGCGCCGGTCGTACGGGTCAACGCCATCGCGCCCGCGGTCGTCAAAACCCGCTTCGCGCAGGCGCTGTACGAGGGGCGCGAGGCCGAGGCCGCCGCCTCGTACCCGCTGGGCCGGCTCGGGGTGCCCGAGGACATCGGCGGGGCCGCGGCCTTTCTCACCTCGGACCAGTCGGACTGGATCACCGGCCAGACCCTGGTGGTCGACGGAGGAATCTTCCTGAACGCCGGGGTCAGCTGACACGCACTGACACGCACCGCCACCCCGCCGGCACCCCGGCGGCACGCGGTGACACACCCTGGCACGCGGTGCCGCAGAACTGCTCAAGTGCCCCATCTGATCAACATGTTGACCGGATGGGGCGTTGCGGTATGGTCTGCCGATCCATGGCTGAACTAGGAGTGTGCGCGGTGTTCAACCGGACCGGTAGACAGGCTGCCTCGGCCCTCGCGTCCTTGTCCCTGCTCACGGCATGCGGGTTACTCCCCGACGAGAACGGTGAGGACGGCCGGCGCATAGTCGTCGGTACGACGAGCGAACCGAGCACGCTCGATCCCGCCGCTTCGTGGGACAACTCGTGGGAACTGTTTCGCAATGTTTTCCAGACACTGCTGAGTTTCCCCACCAACAGCTCGTACCCCCAGCCCGACGCGGCACGGAACTGTGCCTTCACCGACCCGACCACCAATCAGGTCTTCCGGTGCACGCTGCGTGAGGGGCTGACGTTCTCCAACGGCTACAGACTCGACGCGAAGGCCGTCAAGCACTCCTTCGACCGCATTCGCGCGATCAACGTACAAGGCGGTCCGGCAGGGCTGCTGGAGTCGCTCGACAGGGTCGAGACGACCGGCGACGACGTCGTCACCTTCCGGCTGAAGAAGCCGGACACCACTTTCCCGTTCATTCTCGCCACCCCCGCGATGTCCATCGTCGATCCCGCCGAGTACCCCGCCGACAAGCTGCGGGACGACGGCAAGGTGAGCGGCTCGGGGCCGTACGCGCTCACCTCGTACACCCCGGGGTCGAAGGCGGAACTCGTGCAGAACACCAAGTACAAGGGGTTCGCCGACCGCCGGAACAAGGGCGTCACCATCGAATACTTCAAGGACTCGGCCGTCCTGTTCGGCGCCTTGAAGAAGAGGGACGTGGACGTCATCTACCGGGGTCTCACCTCCCAGGACGTGGTCGAACTCGAACAGAAGAAGCCCGAGAACGAGGACCTCCAGCTCGTCGAGACGGTCGGCGCCGACATCCGCTACCTCGTGTTCAACCCCACCGACCCGGCGGTGGGCCGGCTTGCCGTACGCAAGGCGATCGCCCAGGTCGTGGACCGTGACGCGCTGGTCGCCAAGGTCTACCAGGGCACGGCGGAGCCGCTCTACTCGATGGTGCCCAAGGGCATCGCGAGCCACGCGACCAGCTTCTTCGACCGGTTCGGCGAACCGGACACGGCCAAGGCGCGGGCCCTCCTGCTGACGGAGGGCATCACCGAGCCGGTGTCGCTGACGCTCTGGTACACGACGGACCGCTACGGCTCCGGTACGGCGGCGGAGTTCACCGAGATCAAGAAACAGCTGGAGGCGTCGGGGCTGTTCGAGGTCGCCCTGCGCGGCAAGCCCTGGAAGGACTTCCAGGCCGGGTACACGAAGGGGCGGTACCCGGTCTTCGGTCGTGGCTGGTTCCCCGACTTCCCCGACCCCGACAACTTCATCGCCCCCTTCGTCGGCAAGAACAACGCCCTGAGCACGCCGTACGAGAGCGACGAGATCACCCGGAAGCTGCTGCCGGAGTCGCGGAGGGTGAGCGACCGGGGCGCGGTGACGCGGCAGTTCGAGCGCGCGCAGGAGATCTTCGTCGAGGACGTGCGGCTGCTGCCCCTGTGGCAGGGGAAGCTGTACGTCGCGGCGGGGGAGGACATCGGCGGCGGGGAGCGGGCGCTCGATCCGCAGACGGTCATGCAGATGTGGGAGCTGAACCGCAAGGCCAGCTGGTAGGTCCCGCTCGGCACCGGACCGGGACGGCCGTTGTCAGTGGCCACCGGTAGGTTCAGTGTCACAAGTGATCGCTTACCGGAGGTTGTTGACGTGACCGACACCGACATGCTGCCCGAGTCCTGGCGCGGCGTCCTCGGCGACGAGCTGCAGAAGACCTACTTCAAGGAGCTCGTCGAGTTCGTCGAGGAGGAGCGGGAGAAGGGGCCGGTCTACCCTCCGCGCGACGAGGTCTTCGCCGCCCTCGACGCCACTCCGTACGACAAGGTCAAGGTGCTCGTCCTGGGCCAGGATCCGTACCACGGCGCGGGGCAGGGCCACGGCCTGTGCTTCTCCGTGCGGCCCGGGGTGAGGACCCCGCCCTCCCTGCGGAACATCTACAAGGAGATGAAGGAGGAGCTCGGCCACCCGGTGCCGGACAACGGTTATCTGATGCCGTGGGCCGAGCAGGGCGTCCTGCTGCTCAACGCCGTGCTGACCGTCCGCGAGGGCGAGGCCAACTCCCACAAGGGCAAGGGCTGGGAGAAGGTGACCGACGCGGTGATCCGCGCCGTGGCCGAGCGTCCCGACCCGGCGGTCTTTGTCCTCTGGGGGGCCTACGCGCAGAAGAAACTGCCGCTCATCGACGAGGAGCGGCATGTGGTGGTGAAGGGTGCCCATCCGTCGCCGCTGTCGGCGAAGAAGTTCTTCGGCTCCCGTCCCTTCACCCAGATCAACGAGGCGATCGCCGCCCAGGGGCACGACCCCATCGACTGGCGCATTCCTGACCTCGGCTGACCGGCAGCGGGGCGGACAGGCTCGGGCTCCGCACCCGAGCCTGAGGGGGATTGTCCGTCATGGGGGTTAGCGTCGGGTTCGTCGGCATTCTCGGACGGGCAGCGGAGGCGACAGTGACGGAGCAGCGGGAGGCGTCGGGGGACACCTTCATGACCAGGATCGGGCAGGCGGTCATGCTGCTCCACGGCGGTGACCGTGAGGAGGCGCGCAACCGCTTCGGGGCCCTCTGGGCGGAGATCGGGGAGGCGGGGGACGCACTCCACCGCTGCACGCTGGCGCACTACATGGCCGACACCCAGGACGACCCAGGCGACGAACTCGCCTGGGACCTGCGGGCCCTCACTGCCGCGGACGGGCAGGGCGGCGAGGAGTCGGACCGGCGGGCCCCTTCCGCGCCCGGGGAGGCCCGGGAGGCCTCCCCGGAGATGCGTGCCTTCTATCCCACGCTCCATCTGAACCTCGCCGCCGACTACCTGAAACTTCAACGCCCCGAGGCGGCACGGCTCCACCTGGACCGGGCCCGCGCCGCCGCCGACGCGCTGGGGGACTCAGGAGGCGACGGGTACGGCGACGGGGTACGGGCCGGCATCGACCGCCTGGAGCGCCTGTTCGGTCAGTTCCCGTAGGCGTCGTGGCAGATCCTCGCCTCTGGACTGTCCTCGGCCCACCCTCCGTACGTCTCGCCGAGGGCGCACACCTCGCGGATGAGGGGCTCCGCCGTGGTGGGCAGGGCCCGCTGCCGCTCCACGGGCCGTTCGCGGGGCTTCGGCTTCGCGGGCAGGGCCTTCGGACGGTGGACGGTCCGGGCGTCCGGCTGGGGGCGGGCGATCCTGCCGGCGTCGGGCGAGGCGGAGGGGGCCCGCTTCCGCTCCGGTGTGGGGCGGACCGCGTCCAGTGCTTCCCGGGCCGGGGCCTGGACGATCTGCGGCTCCACCTCGGGCCGCGCCGCCGGAGTGCGTGTCTCCGGGCGCGGTACGGCCGCCGTTCCCGGATCCACCGCCACACATCCCGAGACGGTCGTGACCGCCACTCCCACCATGAGCATTGCCGCGCTTCTCGTTCGATACACCCGCGCAACTCTGCTGGTCGGCGGGGTCGTTGAGCGAGCGTACGGGCGAAGATTGGCTCGTACGGGTGAGAACCGGCCGCCTGTTGCCCTACAGCCCGACGGCCCCCGGCTGTCCTTGAGCCCGATGTGTCAGCGGTCAGTCGCCCGTCGCGCCGTCGATCCGCTCGCGGAGAAGGTCGGCGTGGCCGTTGTGCCGGGCGTACTCCTCGATCATGTGGGTGTAGACCCACCGCAGGTTGTACGGGTCGCCCGTGCGCCGGTTCACGCGTCCGGCCCCGAAGTCGTCGAGCCCGAGCGGCGCCGCCACCTTGCGGGCGTGGGCGATCTCCGCCTGCCAGACCGCGTACGCCTCGGCATAGGTGTCGTTCTCACCGGCATGGAAATCACCGTCCGGGTCGGCGTCGTCGAAAAAGATCCCCTCCCTTTTCTCGTCGGCCACCGTGTTGCGAAACCAGCCGCGCTCGACCTCGGCCATGTGCCGTACGAGCCCGAGGAGGCTCAGCTCCGAAGGGGCCGCCGAGAGCTGTCGCAGCTGCGCGTCGTCCAGCCCCTCGCATTTGGTGGCCAGGGTCGCGCGGTGGTACTCCAGCCAGCCTTCGAGCATTTCTCGCTCGCCGGCGACGGTGGAGGGTTCTGAGCGTTGTGGTGTGGTCATGGCGGTCATCCTCACTCACCCCCCGCCTCCATGGCCACGGGTTATCCGGCGGGGCGGCCCCCGTATGCTGCCCGGACGGTGGATCAACGGTCGGACACGCGCCCAAGAGGCGCCAGGAGGTACTCGTGAAGGTCGGCTGCATCGGGCTCGGAGACATCGCGCAGAAGGCGTACCTGCCGGTGCTCACCACGCTGCCCGGGGTCGAACTGCATCTCCAGACCCGCACCCCCGCCACCCTGGCGAGGACGGCGGAGACCTATCGCATCCCGGCGGCGCACTGCCACACCGACCTGGACGCGCTGCTCGCCCAGGGGCTCGACGCCGCGTTCGTCCACGCCCCCACCGCCGCGCACGCCGAGATCACCACCCGGCTGCTGGAAGCGGGGGTACCCACGTACGTCGACAAACCGATCGCCTACGAACTGGCTGACTCGCAGCGGATCGTGGAACTCGCCGACACCCGCGGCGTCAGCCTCGCCGTCGGCTTCAACCGCCGCTTCGCCCCCGGCTACGCCCAGCTCCTGGAACACCCGCGTGACCTGATCCTCCTCCAGAAGAACCGCGTCGGACTGCCCGAGGATCCCCGCACCTTCGTCCTGGACGACTTCATCCATGTCGTGGACAGCCTCCGTTTCCTGGTCCCGGGACCTGTCGAACACACCGATGTACGGACCCGGCTCCGCGACGGACTGCTGCATCACGTCGTGCTCCAGCTCTCCGGCGAGGGCTTCACCGCCATCGGCATGATGAACCGGCTGAACGGCTCCACGGAGGAGATCCTGGAGGTATCGGGACGGGACACCAAGCGGGCCGTCCACGACCTCGGCACGATCATCGACCACAAGGGCCAGCCGAGCGTTCGACGGCGGGGCGACTGGGTGCCGGTGTCCCGCCAGCGCGGCATCGAGCAGTGTGTCCTGGCGTTCCTCGACGCCGTACGGGACGGCAGGACCGTCAGCGCGCGGGACGCTCTGCTGAGTCATGAGCTGTGCGAGCGAGTGGTACGGCAGGCGCTGGAACAGGCCGCCTGAGCCGACGCCCGCCCCGCACCAGCCCCAGCGTCACAAGAACGCCGATCGCCGCGTACACCGCCCAGTCACCGAACCGGACAAACGGCGTGGTGCCACGGGCCAGCGGAACACCGAAGACCGCGGCGGTGCTCCGCTCCGTACCGATCGAACCCCCGATCCGTTCACCCTCGGGCCCGAACACCGCGCTCACACCGGTGAGCGTGGCGTGCACCATCGGCCGGCCCGTCTCGGCCGCCCGGAGCGCCGCGAGCGAGGCATGCTGCTCCGGTGCCCAACTCCCCTGGAAAGAAGAGGTGGACGACTGGCCCACGAGCACCTGGGCCCCGTTCTGGACCAAGCGCCTGCTCATGTCGGGGAACGCCGTCTCGAAGCAGATCAGCGGACCGAACCGCAGGCCGCCTCCCGACGGTCCCGGCGGCAGAGTCATGACCACCTGTCGCGATCCCCGCACACGGTCCTCACCGGCCGCCTTGCCCACCGAGGTCGCCCACCCCAGCGCGGAACGGGCGGGGATGTACTCGCCGAAGGGCACCAGCCGCATCTTGTCGTAGGTGTCGCCCGTCGGCCCCTTCGGCCCGATCAGGAAACTCCGCTTGAAGATGCCGGCCCCCTGGGCCGCGCCCCTGATACGGGCGTCCACATTGACCAGCAGATCGGCCCGGACCGTACGGGACAGCGCCGCCAGCCTCGCCACCAGATCGGGGCGCCGCCCCAGATCGGCGCCGATGCCGCTCTCACCCCACACCACCAGATCCAGATCCTGGTCGGCGAGCGTCCGCGTCAGCGCCTCGTTGCGGGTGAACCGGCGCTCCAGGGAACCGGGGCCGGAGATGATGCCCGGCTGGACGACCGCGATCCTCGCCTGCCCCGACCGGTCGGGCCTCGGTGCCCACGTCCACGCGCTGCCCACGGCGAGCGCGCACACCACGAGCCCCACCGCCGCCACCGTCCGGGCGGCGGCCACCGCGATCAGCAGGGTCAGCGCGGTGTTCACCGCGACCACCAGGAGGCTCACCAGCCACACACCGCCCACCGAGGCGAGCCGCAGCACCGGCGCCACCTCCCACTGACTGGCCCCGAGCAGCCCCCAGGGTCCGCCGAGTCCCTCCCAGGACCTGAGCAGTTCGACCATCAGCCAACCCGAAGGCACCACGGCGACGGCGGCCACCGCCCGCCCGGCGGACGGCACCCCACCGAGCATCGAACGCACCAGCAGCCCCCACGGTGCCCAGAGCAGCCCCAGCAGCGCCGCCACTATCACAATGAACACATTGAGGCTCGGCATCAGCCAGTGGTGCACGAACAGCATGAAACCGAGGCCGCCCAGCCACCCGTCCACCGCCGCGCGCCGTGCTGTGGGCGCACTGCGGACCAGCAGCATCCAGGGCACCAGCGCCCCGTACGCGAACCACCAGAGCGACGGGGCCGGAAAGGCCAGGGCGGGCAGCGCGCCCGCCACCACGGCAGCCGCACCACGCCACCAGGGCGAGGCCATGCGCGGGCCTGACACCACGCGCCTGACTGCCAGGGTCTGCATACCGTGCCTCCTCATCCTGCCTGTTCAGCAGTCTCTTCCCCCGAAGCCGAGGACCGAAGCAGGCATGGCCGGGGAGCGGTGGGAGACGCTCAGGACTGGACCGGAAGGGTCAACCGGCGGTTGGCACACCCCCGGGCACATCCCCACCGCGCCGCCACTGTTCGTGGACGACGACGCGGTTCAGCCGCCAGCCCGATTCACCCCGCAGCAGCCCGAACACGATCCGGCCGCCCGACATCACGTCCTCGCCCGATTCATGACGGAGCGGAGTGAGGTAACCGGCCGTCAACTCGGCGTGGTTCCCCGGATAACCGTCCGCGTCCTGAAAACGCACACGGCGATTGACGATCAACTGCTGCCGGACGGCGAACGGCCGCAGCTCACCGGCCAGCCACTCGGCGACCTGACCCGCCGGACCTTCGACCCCACCCGCCGCCGTGTAGTCGGCGCGGCCCTCCGGGGCGAACAGAGCGAGAAAACCAGGCCAGTCGGCATCCTCGACGGCCACCGCGTAGCTCGTGATCACTTCATCGATGGCGAGCCGGTCCAGGAGTGTCGCAAGTTCCACGCGCTGCGTCATCGTCCCAGTCTCCGGTAGCCGAGCCCCCAGGCCAAGGGCCATGGGTCCGGCGACGGAAGTCTTGATCAAGCCGTGCTGCGCAGCTGCCTCGCCCTGCTGCCCACGCCCTCGTCGGCGACGGGTTCAGGAGTGCGCGGCGGGCCGGCGTGATCAGGTGGCGTCGTGGAACACGAGCCCGAGCGTGTGGCGCCGGCCCGAGTGCACGACGGACACGCCGTGGCGTACGGGAGCGGCGGACCAGCCTCGCTTGGACAGCACCGGCCGGTCACGGGTCGTGAAGACCAGTCCGTGCCCCTGGGGTATGAGGGTGGCCGTCGCCCGGGACTGCGCCCGGGGCCGCTGTTCGACCATCAAGAACTCACCGCCGGAGTGATCCTCGCCGGGTGCGTTCAGGTTGATGACCGCCTGGAGCGGAAAGACCTTCTCGCCGAAGACATCGCGGTGCAGCGCGTTCCAGTCCCCCGAACCGTAGCGCAGCAGGATCGGCGAGGGCCGTTCCTGCCCCGCCCGGTGGCATATCTCCAGCCACTCCGCCAACGACTCGGGCCATTCGGCGTCCCGGCCGAGCTTCGTGTACCAGTCCCGGGCTATCGGCAGCAGCCGGGGATACAACTCCTCGCGCAGCCTCTGCACCGCCTCGGGGAAGGGCCGGTCGAAGTAGCGGTATTCCCCGCTTCCGAAGCGGTGGCGCCCCATGTCGATCGTGGACCGGAACAGATCGGACTGCTCGTAGAGCAGACTGAGATCCGCGCACTCGGCGGGGGTGAGCAGCTGGGGCAGGAGCGCACACCCGTACTCGTTGATCTCGTCGGTTACCGCCTCCCAGTCCGCAGCGCCCACCCGCCGGGCGAACACGTCCCTCTCCGCTGTTTCCGCGGTGACCCTTGTTTCGGCGGCTGCGCCGTCGGCCCGCTTCCTCTTCGTTTTGGTGTTCATGCTGCTGTCTCCAGGGTGAGAAGGATGTGCTTGGCGTCCACACCGCCCACGTACTGGCCGGCCGACCCGTCGGAGCGCACCACCCGGTGGCACGGCACCACAACCGGCAGAGGGTTGGTGGCGCACGCCGTGCCCACCGCCCGGACCGCCCGTGGGCTGCCCGAAGCGACGGCGACCTCGGCGTAGCTCTCGGTGTGTCCGTAGCCGATCTGGCCGAGGTGGCTGAGCACGTCACGGCGGAAGCCCTTGGACAGGCGCCAGTCCAGCGGCAGGTCGAACCGCTTGCGCCGGCCGGCGAAATACTCGTCGATCTGCCGACTGGCCTCGTCGAGCCGGGCGGGCGCGTGCAGAATGCGTGGCCCGATCGTCTCCGCGAGCTTCTGAAGGACCGCCGCGTGGTCCTGGACCGCGTAGGCGACCTTGACCAGCCCCTGCTCGGTCGCTGCGAGCAGGAGATTCCCGGCCGGGGTGTCCAGGGTGCGGTAGGCGATGTCGAGGATTCCCTCCTCCTCCGCCTGCGCGACGAGCCGTGCCTCCAACCGGGTCAGCACGTTGTTGTCGTATGACGGCAGCGCCGCGAACAGGCGCCTGGTCTCAGGGTCGGATGCGTTCATCACCTTCGGGCCACTCCCATCTCGTCGGTATCTCTTGGATAGGTGCTGCGCAGAGTCTTGATTCCGTCGGCCGCGGCCCGGCGGGCGGCGTCGGCGCTGCACCCGGTCAGTGCGCCGATCTCCTTGTACGGCAGACCTGCCAGGTAGTGGTACGCCACCGCCTGGCGTTGCCGGTCGGGCAAGGCCTTGAGGGCCTGCCACAGGTCTCCGTCCCAGTCCTGCGGTCTGCCGATGCGGCTGGGACGCTCGGGCAGTTCCTCCACCGGGGCCGGCCGACGCGCGTTGGCTCGGGTGGCGTCGATCGCCTTGTGATGGGCGATGGTCACCAGCCAGGCCTCCACATTGGCCTCGGACGGCAGGTCGGGGTAGGCCTTCATCGCCGCGAGAAAAGTCTCCGACCAGGCGTCCTCGGCATCGTCCGGCCCGAGGACAGCGCGGATGACGCGGAGCACCAAGGGCCCGTACTCGGTCACGATCTGTTGGAAGGGTGGCTTGCTCACACCTGGTAAACGAACCGGCGGCGCCGAACGTGAGGTCGCCACGTCAGAAAAGCCGATCGGCCTTGACCGGTGCGGGCTCTTCCAGATCCAGCAGGTGCCGCTTGCGCCACAGCCCGCCCGCATAGCCCACGAGACTGCCGTCGGCGCCCACCACGCGGTGACAGGGCACGATCACACTGATCGGATTGCGCCCGACAGCCGCGCCCACGGCCTGCGCGAGCGCCGGATCCCCCAGCTCACGTGCGAGATCACCGTATGAACGGGTCCGGCCATAGGGAATATGAGCGAGCAGCTCCCACACACGGTGCTGGAACGCGTCCCCGACCGGAGCCAGCGGCAGAGCGAACTCGCGGCGCTCGCCCGCGAAGTACTCACCGAGCTGACGCCTGACGTCCTCGAACCCCGCTTCGTCGCGTACGCCGAGCGAGTCGGCTGCCGGGCCGCGGCGGTGGTCCGCGAAGTAGAGCCCTGTCAGTTTGTTGTCTTCCGCGACCACGGTGAGATCGCCGAGCGGCGACTCGACGGTCGTATGCACCCTGTGGCTGATGAGGGTCTGCATGGAGTGCTCCCTTCCCCGAACCGGTGACGACCCCGAACGGATCGCCTTTCACATCTCGTAGACGCTGGGGCGAAGCGAAACGTGAGGTCGGGCGGGGGAATTTCTTCGCGGCGCATCGGCGGCTCACATTCCGACTCCGGCCGACGTCTACTCGGTGAGGCGCCGCAACGGCAGCGACCATCCGGCACACACAAACGGGAGGACCGGTGCCTTATCCCCTATACGTACATGCGGGAGAGGCTCCACCGACCGGTCGGTGGAGCCCCTCGGAAAGCCTCGCGGGTGTGGCGGACAGAGCCGTCGGCCGTTGCCTACGACGTGGGCAGCGGCTTGCGGATCTTGTTGGCGATCCGCGGGGAGTGATAGCCGGTGGAGGTGCCGGACATCCAGCCTTCGAGGTTCGGCGGCTCCGGGCGGGCGCCGCCGAGGAGGAACAGGCCCGGGAGGACGACGGCGGAGGCGGCGGTGAAGGCCAGCATGATCTCCAGGGAGAGGCGGAAACCGTCCGTGAAACTGCTCTGGATCATGGCGAGATGGACCAGAACCGGGCCGATCAGGAACGCGGCCTCGGAGCGCAGCAGTTCGACGAGGGCGAAGGTGGGGCCGATCTGCACGGCGGTCACGGAGAAACCGGCCAGGAACAGGCCGGGGACCACACCGGCGCCGGCGCCGTACCCCAGGAGGATCGCGACGATGGGGACGACGGTGGCCGCGTTCGTCGGCGTCAGGGCGAACAGCACCGCTGCGGCGAAGACGATGCTGAGGAGGCCGGAGAGGGCCATGTACGGGGTCCAGCGGGTGACCATGATCTTGCGGAACAGGAGGGCGGAAATCACGACGCCCACGATCTGAGGGGCGATGAGCAGTCCGGTCTTCACGGGGGAGTACCCGGAGACCTGGAGCATGTAGACCTCGGTCAGCTCCAGCAGGGTGGTGAAGGAGGCACCGACGACCATGGCGTTGAGCGTTCCCGTGACCGGCAGTGTGTTGCTGATCGGGCGCACCGGCATCAGCGGTTTGGTCTTGCTGTACTGAGTCACCAGCAGGAGGACACCCAACGCGACGCCGACGACCACGGGCGCGAGGAACTCCCAGTCGCTGAAGTTACCGCGGGACAGCCAGGAGACACCGAAGAACGGCAGCATGGTGGCGCCGAAGGCGAGGGGGATGGCCGTCCAGTCGAAGCGGGCTCCCCGGGCCGGGGGTTCGTTGGGTTCGAAGGTCATGGCACCGACGGTCAGGCCGATCGCGGCCAGCACGGCGATGGAGGTGTACAGCAGCCGCCAGCCGCTGTAGCTGCCGACCAGTCCGCCGATCACGGGGCCGGCGGTGACCATGCCGAACAGTCCGAGGCTGATGACCGCGGCGGTGGTCGGCAGACGGTCCACACCGTGGGTGAGGATGAGCGGTGGCAGCGAGAGGACCAGCAGCATGCCGGTGAACAGGCCCTGGAGGATGACACCGGCCATGAACTGCCCGATGTCCTGGGCGCTCAGTGCCAGCACCGCGGCCACCACGAAGCCGGACTCGCAGAAGATGTAGAGATGGCGTCCCGGCAGCCGCTGGAAGAGATCGGCGGCGACCACCGCGCCGAACGCGTATCCGGCGTTCGAAAGTCCGCTCGTGAGCTGCAATTGGAACCGGCTCGCGTCCAGTTCCTTCATGAGGATCTCAGGAAAGAGGGAGAGGGCCGTGGTGAGTACGAGGAACGGACTCAGCGCGAGCAGCGCGAGGGTGACCGCTGCGGCGTAGTTGCCCGCCAGGGGGAGGCTGGTGAAGACGCGAGGCGTAAGGAAACGGGAACTGATTGTCGCCTCCGGGGTCGTGGTGGGGGAGGCGCACATGCAGGTCAGGCGCTCGGCACAGAGATCTGTGGCGTCCTCGTGGGGCGACGCCCGGGACTGACGGGCCGTCGGCTCAGCCTACGATCCGTGGTGTGCCCGACCGGGAACTGACACGCCATCAGGCGTGACGTTGCTTCAGGAAGGAGGGAGGTGCCCGGACGCCGTGTCCAGCCAGCGGCTCACCGCGAGGGCGGCCTCGGGATCGGCTTGCGCCAGCCGGGCCGCGATCGCGGCGTCCTCGCCGGCGGGGAGGCCGGATCCGTCCGGCGCGTCGAGGAGACCTGCGCGGGACAGCGCCCGCAGCAGTGTGTCTCCGGCCTCGTCGGAGTCGGCCGACCCGGCTTGCTCGGCCGCCCGGCGGTCCGCCTCACCGGCCAGGCCGCCCTGGACGAAGGCGTCGGTGTCGGGGTCGTACGTTCCGGCGTGGACCGCGAGGAGTGCCTCGATGCGTTCCCACTCTTCGGCCTCCGCGAGGGCGCGGGCGTGGGACGGGTCGTCGGCGGATTCTTCCTCGCCGCCGTCGCTGCTCTCCTCGGGCAGTCGGCCGCGCGCGTCCTCGAGGGCGGCTGCGACCTCGTGGTGCGAGAGCCCCCGGGCCTTGCGGCGCACCGCGTTCCGGCCGGCTTTCTCCTCGGCGGCGGTGTCCGGTACCCCGGCGCCGGGTTCCCCGGCATCGAGTTCGGCGGTGTCAGGAGTTGTCATCCGTCTTCTCCGTCTTCTCGTGCCATGTCCATGCGCATGCCCTAGGAGTGGACCCGGGCCGCACGGCCGGCCACGGGGGCGGGAGGTGCTAGGCGGCCCGGTTCACGTCGGGGCGGAGGGCGGCGGCCCATTCGAGGAGCAGCACTTCGTACGCCTCGGCAGGCCACGTTCCGTCGGCCGCGTCGACGAGTGCACGGATGCGCTCGTTGGCTGCGACAGCGCCGGACACCGCGGAAGCGGAAGGGGAAGAAGAGGACATACGAATAGCGTAGGGGCAGCCGAGGCGCGACGTGACCGAATAAGGGGCGTCCTTGCTCACACTCGGTTCCGGGCGGTTTTAACCCCCTTCTTATGGTGTGGCCCCTACGGCGGCGTCCCTGCGGGGGCTCCGGCCGCGTGGATTTCGGTCCGTCAGCCCGCCGACTCGCCGGCGTGCGGGCTCAGGGTGTCCGTGCCGACCAGGAAGAACAGCGCGATGCCGAGGAGGATCCGGTAGATGACGAACGGCATGAAGCTCTTCGTGGTGATGAACTTCATGAACCAGGCAATAACGACATATCCGACAATGAACGCGACGATCGTCGCGAAGATGGTGGGGCCCCAGGAGACGTGGCCCTCGGTCGCGTCCTTGAGTTCGAACACGCCGGACGCCAGCACGGCGGGGATCGCGAGCAGGAAGGAGTAACGGGCCGCCGCCTCGCGGGTGTAGCCCATCAGGAGACCACCGCTGATCGTGGCGCCCGAGCGGGAGACACCCGGCACCAGCGCCAGTGCCTGGCAGATGCCGAAGATGAGGCCGTCCCTGACCCCCAGGTCCTGGAGGGACTTGCGGACCTTGACGGCGCGGTGCTTGCCGCCTGCCTCGTCGCGGGCCGCCAACCGGTCGGCGATGCCGAGGATGATGCCCATCACGATCAGCGTCGTGGCGATCAGCCGCAGATCACGGAAGGGGCCCTCGATCTGGTCCTTGAACGTGATGCCCAGAACACCGATGGGGATCGAGCCGACGATGACCAGCCACCCCATCTGCGCGTCGTGGTCGGAGCGCAGCGCCTTGTTCGTCAGCGACCTGAACCACGCCGAAATGATCCTCGCGATGTCCTTGCGGAAGTAGATCAGCACGGCCGCTTCCGTGCCGATCTGCGTGATGGCCGTGAAGGCCGCGCCCGGGTCGTGCCAGCCGGCGAACGCCGCGGTGAGCCGCAGGTGCGCGCTGGAGGAGATGGGCAGGAACTCGGTCAGCCCCTGGACGAGCCCGAGGATGAAAGATTCGAACCAAGACATGAGGTACTACGCCATCCAAGGAATCATCGTGCACTGGCCGGCTGGACCACGGCGCAGTGGCGGAGCGGGAGCTGACGGGCGGTACGCGGATTGGATCATATGGACGGTTGGGCGGTCCTGGTCGCGCTGGCTCTTCGTTGAAAGGGCGGACAGGGCCGATGGGGCGGACACGGCGAAGCACGGCGCTGTCGGGGGTCGGGGACCCGCGACGGTGACCTGCATCGGTGACGCCGATCCAAAAATAAGTGGCGGCGATCACGTGTCGGTTCCGGTGCAGCCTAGCGTCCGCATGCTAAGTGCCCGTGCGCGGGGGGGAGCGAAGAGAAGGGAGTGAGGAGTGGAGAAACGTGACAAGAGGTGGCTGTGCACTCCGGGGCGGGCAAGGGAGTGCAACGTCACAGCGGTGCGCTCTGCTGCTCGTTCAGCGGGCTGTCATAGCATCTGCGCATGACGGTTCTGCCTGATGACGGGCTTTCCCTCGCCGCCGAGTTTCCGGACGCGACCCGCGAGGAGTGGCAGAGCCTGGTGGCGGGCGTCCTGCGCAAATCGGGCCGGGAGACGTCGGGTACGGCGGCCGAGGAAGCGCTGTCCACGCGTCTCCAGGACGGCCTCTCCACCTCCCCCCTGTATACCGCCGACGACGCTCCGTCGGCCGACGGTTTTCCCGGGTTCGCGCCGTTCACCCGGGGCAGCCGGGCCGAAGGGGCCGCCGTCGCAGGCTGGGACGTACGGCAGCGGCACGCGCGTACCGATCCCGCGCTGACGAACGAAGCGGTGCTCGCCGATCTGGAGAACGGGGTCACCTCGCTCTGGCTGGCCGTGGGATCCGCCGGGGTGCCGGTGTCGGCGCTGGCCACCGCGCTCGACGGGGTCTACCTCGACCTGGCGCCGGTCGCCCTCGACGCCGGGGACGAATTCGCCGCCGCCGCCCAGGAGTTGCTGCGACTCCACCGGGAGCGCGAAGTGGCGCCGCATCAGGCGAAGGGCACGCTCGGCGCGGATCCGTACGGCCGACTCGCCCGTACGGGGACGGAGTCGGCGGACGGCGTCGGGCAGGCGGCCGAACTCGCCGTGCTCTGCGCGCGGGAGTACCCCGGGCTGCGCGCGGTTTCCGTGGACGCGCTGCCGTACCACCAGGCCGGTGCGTCCGACGCCCAGGAGTTGGGCTGTTCGCTCGCCACCGGCGTGGCCTGGCTGCGGGACCTCACCGCGGCCGGACTCTCCGTCGAAGACGCCTGCGGGCAGCTGGAGTTCAGGTACGCGGCCACTGCCGACCAGTTCCTGACCATCGCCAAACTCCGTGCCGCACGCCGGCTCTGGGCCAGGGTGGCCGAGGTCGGCGGCGCCGGGCCCGCCGCGCGGGCGCAGCGCCAGCACGCCGTGACCTCACCCGTGATGATGACCCGGCGCGACCCCTGGGTGAACATGCTGCGCACCACCGTCGCCTCACTGGCGGCCGGGCTGGGCGGCGCCGATGCCGTGACCGTCCTGCCGTTCGACCACACGCTCGGACTGCCCGACGCGTTCGCCCGCCGGGTCGCCCGCAACACCTCCACGATCCTGCTGGAGGAGTCACATCTGGGACGGGTGATCGACCCGGCGGGCGGGTCCTGGTACGTCGAGCGGCTCACCGACGATCTCGCGCGGGCGGCCTGGGTGTGGTTCCAGGAGATCGAGCGGACCGGCGGCCTGCGCGCAGCCCTGCACGGCGGCCTCATCGGTGAACGGCTCGCGGCCACCTGGAAGGAGCGCTCGGGACGGCTGGCCCGGCGGCGCGAACCCATCACCGGCGTCAGCGAGTTCCCGTTGCTCGACCAGGCCCCGGTGGTACGCGAGCCCGCACCGGAAGCGCCGGGGTCCACTGCCTCCGGCGCGGCCGGGGGGCTGCCCGTCGTCCACCGCGACGAGGCGTTCGAGGCACTACGCGCCCGCTCGGACGCCCACCTCGCCGCCACCGGCGCCAGGCCGCGTGTCTTCCTGGCCGCGCTGGGCCCGGCCGCGGCCCACACCGCGCGGGCCTCGTTCGCCGCCGGGCTCTTCCAGGCCGGCGGCATCGAAGCCGTCCACGACCCGGTGTCCGTGGACGCGGACACGGCCGCCGACGCCTTCACCTGCAGCGGGGCCGCCGTCGCCTGCATCTGCTCCAGCGACGCGCTGTACGCCGAGGGAGCCGCGCCCGTCGCACGGGCCCTCGTCGCGGCCGGCGCGCTCAGGGTGTTCCTCGCCGGACGGCCCGGTGAGCAGGAGGAGACGTACCGACAGGCCGGAGTGGACCAGTTCGTCGTCGCGGGCGGCGACGCGGTCGCGGTCCTCGGCTCCGTACTCGACCGGATGGGAGTGGCGTGATGGGAATCCCCGACTTCTCGGAGATCGAACTCGGCCCCGGCGCCGCGACAGGCTCCGAGGACCAGTGGCGTGGGGCGGTGGAGGAGCACACCGGCAAGGCCGCCGCCGAACTCGTCTGGGACACCCCCGAGGGCATCGCCGTCAAGCCGCTCTACACCGCGCGTGACACGGCGGGCCTCGACTTCCTGTCCACGTACCCGGGCATCGCGCCGTACCTGCGCGGGCCGTACCCGACGATGTACGTCAACCAGCCCTGGACGATCCGGCAGTACGCGGGGTTCTCCACGGCCGAGGAGTCCAACGCGTTCTACCGGCGCAACCTGGCGGCCGGGCAGAAGGGCCTGTCGGTCGCCTTCGACCTGCCGACCCACCGCGGCTACGACAGCGACCACCCGCGCGTGACCGGCGACGTCGGCATGGCGGGCGTCGCCATCGACTCCATCTACGACATGCGACGGCTCTTCGACGGCATCCCGCTGGACCGGATGAGCGTGTCGATGACGATGAACGGCGCGGTGCTGCCCGTGCTCGCGCTGTACATCGTGGCCGCCGAGGAGCAGGGCGTACCACCGGAGAAGCTGGCGGGGACCATCCAGAACGACATCCTCAAGGAGTTCATGGTCCGCAACACCTACATCTATCCGCCGACGCCGTCGATGCGGATCATCTCCGACATCTTCGCGTACACCTCGCGGAAGATGCCGCGCTACAACTCCATCTCCATCTCCGGCTACCACATCCAGGAAGCCGGCGCGACGGCCGACCTGGAGCTGGCGTACACCCTGGCCGACGGGGTGGAGTACCTACGGGCCGGGCTGGGCGCGGGACTCGACGTCGACGCCTTCGCGCCGAGGCTCTCCTTCTTCTGGGCGATCGGCATGAACTTCTTCATGGAGATCGCCAAGTTGCGGGCGGCCAGGCTCCTCTGGGCCAGGCTGGTGAAGAAGTTCGACCCGCAGAACGCCAAGTCCTTGTCGCTGCGCACCCATTCGCAGACCTCCGGGTGGTCCCTGACGGCGCAGGACGTCTTCAACAACGTCACCCGCACGTGCGTGGAGGCGATGGCGGCCACCCAGGGACACACCCAGTCCCTGCACACCAACGCGCTCGACGAGGCGCTGGCCCTGCCCACCGACTTCTCCGCCCGCATCGCCCGCAACACCCAGCTGCTCCTCCAGCAGGAGTCGGGCACCGGCCGGGTCATCGACCCGTGGGGCGGCAGCGCGTACGTCGAGAAGCTGACGTACGACCTCGCGCGGCGCGCCTGGCAGCACATCGAGGAGGTCGAGGCGGCGGGCGGCATGGCGCAGGCCATCGACGCCGGCATCCCGAAACTGCGGGTCGAGGAGGCGGCGGCCCGTACCCAGGCGCGGATCGACTCCGGGCGCCAGCCCGTCATCGGCGTCAACAAGTACCGGGTCGAGACCGACGAGAAGATCGACGTCCTCAAGGTCGACAACTCGTCCGTACGGGCCCAGCAGCTCGACAAGCTCCGGCGGCTGCGCGAGGAGCGTGACGACGGTGCCTGTCAGGACGCGCTGCGCGCCCTCACCGCGGCGGCCGGGTCGGGCCCCGGCCCCGGCCTGGAGGGGAACCTCCTCGCGCTCGCCGTGGACGCGGCCCGCGCGATGGCGACCGTCGGCGAGATCTCCGACGCCCTGGAGAAGGTCTACGGGCGGCACGCCGGCCAGATCCGTACGATCTCCGGTGTGTACCGGAACGAGGCAGGCACGTCCCCGGCCGTCGAGCGCACCCGCGCGGCGGTCGAGGACTTCGAGCGCGCGGAAGGCCGACGCCCGCGCATCCTGGTCGCCAAGATGGGCCAGGACGGGCACGACCGGGGACAGAAGGTGATCGCCACCGCCTTCGCCGACCTGGGCTTCGACGTCGACGTCGGCCCGCTGTTCCAGACGCCGGGCGAGGTGGCGCGGCAGGCGGTGGAGGCCGACGTGCACATCGTCGGTGTCTCTTCGCTGGCCGCCGGGCACCTCACCCTCGTACCGGCGCTGCGCGAGCAGCTCGCCGCCGAGGGCCGGGAGGACATCATGATCGTTGTCGGTGGGGTCATCCCGCCGCAGGACATCGAGGAGCTGCACCGCGCCGGGGCCGCCGCCGTCTTCCCGCCGGGCACGGTGATCCCCGACGCGGCGATCGATCTGCTCAAGGCGCTCACCGCGGCGCTGGGCCACGAGGGTTGAGCGCGTGCCGCCACGGATCGACCTCGACAGCTACACCAAGGGTGTCCTGGACGGCTCGCGCGCGTACATCGCCCGGGCCATCACGCTGGTGGAGTCCACCCGGTCCGACCACCGGGCCCTCGCCCAGGGGCTGTTGACGGAACTGCTGCCGTACGCGGGCAAGGCGCGCCGGATCGGGATCAGCGGCGTTCCGGGCGTGGGCAAGTCCACCTTCATCGACGCGCTGGGGACGATGCTCACCGGCCTCGGGCAGCGGGTCGCGGTGCTGGCCGTGGACCCGTCCTCCAGCAGGACCGGGGGGTCCATCCTCGGCGACAAGACGCGGATGGAGCGGCTCGCGGTCGACCCGGCGGCGTTCGTCAGGCCCTCGCCGACGGCGGGCACGCTGGGGGGTGTGGCGAAGGCGACGCGGGAGACGATCGTGGTGATGGAGGCGGCGGGGTACGACGTGGTGCTGGTGGAGACCGTCGGGGTCGGCCAGTCCGAGACCACGGTCTCCCGGATGGTCGACTCCTTCCTGCTCCTCACCCTCGCGCGCACCGGCGACCAGCTCCAGGGCATCAAGAAGGGCGTCCTGGAACTGGCCGACGTCATCACCGTCAACAAGGCCGACGGCCCCCACGAGCGCGACGCGCGCTCGGCCGCGCGGGAACTCGCGGGCGCGCTGCGGCTGATGCATCCCGTGGACGGGGCCTGGACGCCGCCGGTGCTCAGTTGCAGCGCGCGGGAGGGCACCGGGCTCGACCTGGTGTGGGAACGGTTGGAGCAGCACCGCGCGGTCCTGGAGGCGGACGGCCGGCTGGAGCGCAAGCGCCGTGACCAGCAGGTCGACTGGACATGGTCGATGGTCCGCGACCATCTCCTGGACCGGTTGCGTGAGCACCCGGAGGTACGGGAGCTGGCGCCCGGGCTGGAACAGCGGGTACGGGAAGGGACGTTGACGCCGACGCTGGCGGCGGACCGGATCATCGAGGCGCTGGGGCGGCTGGGGGGCGGCGGGTGACCCCACCGGAAGACTGCGTGATCTCTCACAGCGGGTGACCTCTCAAGAAGAAGAAGGCGTACGGAACGTGGACGAACAGCATGTCCTGACTGACCGTCAGGGGAGCGTCGGCCGGCTGACCCTCAACCGGCCGCGGGCCCTCAACGCGCTGACGCACGGCATGGTTTCGGCGATCTCCGAGGCCCTCACCGCGTGGGAGGCGGACGACCGGGTGCGGGCGGTGGTCATCTCCGGGGCCGGTGAGCGGGGGCTGTGCGCGGGCGGGGACATCCGGGCCATCTATGAGGACGCGCGGGCGGGCGGGGGTGCGTCGGCGGAGTTCTGGCGCGACGAGTACCGGCTCAACGCGTACATCGCCCGCTACCCGAAGCCGTACGTCGCCTTCATGGACGGCATCGTGATGGGGGGCGGGGTCGGGATCTCGGCGCACGGCGGCGTACGGATCGTGACCGAGCGGTCGGCGGTCGCCATGCCGGAGACCGGGATCGGGCTGGTGCCGGACGTCGGTGGGACGTACCTGCTGTCCCGGGCGCCGGGGGAGGTCGGTACGCATCTGGCGCTCACGGGGGCGGTGGTGGGGGCGGCGGACGCGTTGTGGTGCGGGCTCGCGGACCATTTTGTGCGGGCGGAGCGGTTGGGGGCGCTGCGGGGTGCCCTGGGGGACGCGATCGGCGGGGGTGAGGGGGAGGGCGAGGCGGAGGGCGACGGTGTGGGCGCGGTCCGGGACGTGGTGGCGCGGTACGCCGGGGTTGCGCCCGAGGGGCGGCTCGCGGGCGATCGGGAGTGGATCGACGGGTGTTACGCGGCCGACACGGTCGAGGAGATCGTCGACCGGCTGTACGGGCACGGGCATCCGGCGGCGAAGGAGGCGGCCGAGACGATCCTGACGCGGTCGCCCACCGCGCTCAAGGCGACGCTGGCGTCGCTGCGGGCGGCGCGGGCGCTGCCGACGTTGGAGCGGGTGCTGGAGCGGGAGTACCGGGCGTCGTGTGCGGCGCTCGGCACGGTAGATCTGGTGGAGGGGATTCGGGCGCAGGTCATCGACAAGGACCGGGCTCCTCGGTGGGCTCCTCGGGAGTTGTCCGGGGTGTCGGAGGCGGAGGTGTCTCGGTTCTTGGTGGTGCCGGTGGGTGGGGATCTTTGGGGTGAGTGCGGGGGGTCGTGACGGGGGTTCGGGGTGCGTTGCACGGTCGGGGGCCGCGCTTTGTCCTCAATCGCCGGACGGGCTGAATGTGTCCTCAAGCGCCGGACGGGCTGGGGGTGGCTGGGCCGGGTGGGGGTGGCTCGGGTCCG
>NZ_WWJY01000360.1 GCF_009865405.1 Streptomyces sp. SID3212
CGCGGCCCCCGTCGTACCGCTCAGCTCAGCTCAGCTCAACGCCGCGCCACACCCTCCGCCCGCGCCGCCGCGGCCACCGCCGCCGTCACCGCCGGGGCGACCCGCGCGTCGAACGGGGACGGGATCATGTAGTCCGCCGCAAGTTCGTCGCCCACGACGGCCGCCAGGGCGTTCGCCGCCGCGAGTTTCATGCCCTCGGTGATCCGCGACGCGCGCACCTGGAGGGCGCCCGCGAAGATCCCGGGGAAGGCGAGGACGTTGTTGATCTGGTTCGGGTAGTCGCTGCGCCCCGTGGCCACCACCGCCGCGTACTGGTGCGCGATGTCGGGGTGGACCTCGGGGTTAGGGTTGGCCATCGCGAAGACGAACGCCCCCGGCGCCATCGAGGCGATCGCGGGCTCCGGGACCGTACCGCCCGACACGCCGATGAACACGTCCGCGCCGGACAGTGCGGCGTCCAGCGAGCCGGAGTGGCCCGCCCGGTTGGTGATCTCGGCCAGCTCCCGCTTGACGTCCGTCAGGTCGTCGCGGTCGGTGCTGACGATGCCCTTGCGGTCGGCGACGGCCACGTCACCGATGCCGGCGGCGAGCAGGAACTTGGCGATCGCCACCCCCGCCGCGCCCGCCCCGGAGATGACGGCCCGCAGGTCCCCGAGGGTGCGGCCGGTCAGCTTCGCCGCGTTGTTCAGCGCGGCGAGGGTGACGACGGCCGTGCCGTGCTGGTCGTCGTGGAAGACCGGGATGTCCAGCCGTTCCTGGAGCCTGCGCTCGATCTCGAAGCAGCGGGGCGCCGAGATGTCCTCCAGGTTGACCCCGCCGAAGGACGGCGCGAGCCGCACGACGGTCTCGACGATCTCGTCCGTGTCGGTGGTGGCCAGCGCGAGCGGCACGGCGTCGACCCCGCCGAACTGCTTGAACAGGATGGCCTTGCCCTCCATCACCGGCAGCGACGCCTCCGGGCCGATGTCACCCAGCCCCAGCACCGCCGTCCCGTCCGTCACGACGGCGACGACCTGCGACTTCCAGGTGTAGTCGTGGACGAGTTCCGGGTTCTCCGCGATCGCGCTGCACACCTTGGCCACTCCGGGCGTGTACGCGAGGGACAGATCGTCCTTGTCGCGCACCGGGACCGTCGCCCGGATGGCCATCTTGCCCCCGCGGTGCAGCGCGAAGGCGGGATCGAAGGGCTCGTCGGGCGTGCTCTCCGTACCGTTCGCGCTGCGAGGATTGACGATCTCCGCTGCCATGTTTTCTGTGACCCCTTAGGTCTTCATCGGTTGAGGGTGTCCACTCCTGGTCGAGGAGGGGTGGGTGAACACCGCGTACGAGCCCTGGCCCGACGGTTCGGCCGGCCGAGGCCAGGGGGTGGTACGTACGCGCGGGCGCGCCGCACACGCGCCCCGGGCCCCGGATGCGGGGCGTAAACGTCCTTCATACCGGACGGACAACGCCGTCTGCGACTCCACACCGACGCGGTGACATGCCTCATAAACGAAAATGTGGACACCTGCGGCGGACCGCGCGAATCACGCGCACAAGCCGGTACGAACGGGAGATTTTCCGGTCGGAAAGAGACAACCCGGTAAATGGTCCCGCCGTGATGGACGGGGCGAACGGGGTGAGGGTGAGTCCCGTTACCCGATTTTGACATGACTGGTCCCCTGAACGGGTCAGTCCGAATGGCAAGATGCCTCTCATCACACACCGTTGCGAAAATCGAAGGTGTGTGCCAGCCGGATTGTCCCGTCTTTGTGGCGGTTCATCACCCGCCCGACCCGCCGGAGGATTCTCATCATGACCGCTAGCACCACACGTCGTACGACCGCCGCGAAGTCCCGGATCGCCGCGGCCGGCGCGATCGCGGTCGCGGGCGCCATGCTGCTGACCGCCTGTGGCGACCAGACCGACAGCGGCAAGAAGGACAGCACCGCGTCCGCCGACACGAACAAGGCACCGCTCTTCGACCAGCTGCCCAAGACCATCCAGGACAAGGGTGTCGTCAAGGTCGGCTCCGACATCGCGTACGCGCCGGTGGAGTTCAAGGACAAGTCCGGCAAGACCGTCGGCATCGACCCGGACCTCGCCGACGCGCTGGGCAAGCAGCTCGGCGTGAAGTTCGAGTTCGAGAACGGCACCTTCGACACCCTGGTCACCGGGCTGCGCGCCAAGCGCTACGACATCGCCATGTCCGCGATGACCGACACCAAGGACCGTCAGGAAGGTGTCGAGGACGGCAAGAAGGTCGGCGAGGGTGTCGACTTCGTCGACTACTACACCGCCGGTGTCTCGATCTACACCCAGAAGGGCAAGACCCAGGGCATCAAGACCTGGGACGACCTCTGCGGCAAGAAGATCGTCGTCCAGCGCGCCACGGTCTCGGAGGACCTCGCCAAGGACCAGGCGAAGAAGTGTCCGGCCGGCAAGAAGCTCGCCATCGAGTCCTTCGACAACGACCAGCAGGCCCAGGTACGGCTGCGCTCCGGCGGCGCCGACGCCGGCTCCTCGGACTCCCCGATCGCCGCGTACGCGGTGAAGACCTCGGGCGGCGGCAACGACTTCGAGCTGGTCGGCGACACCGTCGAGGCCGCCCCGTACGGCATCGCGGTCGCGAAGGACAACAAGGAGCTCTCCGCCGCGCTCCAGGCGGCGATGAACGCGATCATCAAGAACGGCGAGTACGGCAAGGTCCTCGCCAAGTGGGGCGCCGAGTCCGGCGCGGTCACCGAGGCCAAGCTCAACGGCGGCTCCTGACCGGACGTTCCCGACCGTCCCCGTCGGGACGCTCCCGACCGTTCCCGCGGGGACGCTCCCGACCGTCCCCGTGGGGACGTTCCCGCCCGGGCGTCCCGACCGGACATCCGGCGCTGAGAGGCACAACACCTGTGACTGCTGACATCGAAAAGGCGGGGCCGATCGACACGCCCCCCGCCGGGCCCGAGGCCATCAAGGCGATCCCGGTCCGCCACTACGGCCGGTACGTCTCCGCCGTGGTCGCCGTCGCCCTGCTCGTCTCGCTCATCTACGCCTTCTCGCAGGGCAAGGTGAACTGGGGCGCCATCCCCGACTACTTCTTCGACGGCCGGATCCTGTCCGGGGTCGGCAACACCCTGCTCCTCACCGTCCTGGCGATGGTGATGGGCGTGGTCGGGGGCGTGATCCTCGCGGTCATGCGCCTGTCGAAGAACCCGGTGACGTCGTCCATCGCGTGGTTCTACATCTGGTTCTTCCGCGGTACGCCCGTCTACGTACAACTGCTGGTCTGGTTCAATCTCGGACTCGTCTTCGAGTACATCAACCTCGGCCCGATCTACAAGGACTACTGGTCCTCGTTCATGACGCCGTTCCTGACGGCGCTCCTGGGGCTCGGCCTCAACGAGGCCGCGTACATGGCGGAGATCTGCCGGGCCGGACTGCTCTCCGTCGACGAGGGCCAGACCGAGGCGTCGCACGCGCTGGGCATGAGCCACGGCAAGACGCTGCGCCGGGTGATCATCCCGCAGGCCATGCGGGTGATAGTGCCGCCCACCGGCAACGAGGTCATCAACATGCTGAAGACGACCTCGCTCGTCTCGGCGGTGCAGTACACCGAGCTGCTGAGGAACGCGCAGGACATCGGGACCACCTCGGGCGCGGCGGCGGAGATGCTCTTCCTCGCGGCGGCCTGGTACCTGATCCTGACGACCGTCTTCAGCGTCGGGCAGTTCTATCTGGAGCGGTACTACGCGCGTGGTTCCAGCCGCTCGCTGCCGCTGACGCCGTTCCAGAAGGTCAAGAGGAATCTGGCCGGATTCAGCACTCGTACGGGAGCCGCCGCATGACCGCCATGGTGAGGGCGGAGGGCGTCCACAAGTCCTTCGGCACCGCGCACATCCTCAAGGGGATCGACCTGGAGGTCGCCCCCCGGGAGGTCTTCTGCCTGATCGGCCCGTCCGGTTCCGGCAAGTCGACGTTCCTGCGGTGCATCAACCACCTGGAGCAGATCAACGCCGGGCGGCTGTCGGTCGACGGGGAGCTGGTCGGCTACCGCCAGAAGGGCGACAAGCTGTACGAGCTGAAGGACAGCGAGGTCGCCAGGAAGCGCCGGGACATCGGCATGGTCTTCCAGCGCTTCAACCTCTTCCCGCACATGACGGCGATCGAGAACATCATGGAGGCGCCGGTCCAGGTGCGCGGCGAGACGAAGGCCGTGGCCCGCGCGCGGGCCGTACGGCTGCTCGACCGGGTGGGCCTGGCCGACAAGGCCGCCAGCTATCCGGCGCAGCTGTCCGGCGGCCAGCAGCAGCGGGTGGCGATCGCGCGGGCCCTGGCGATGGAGCCGAAGCTGATGCTCTTCGACGAGCCGACGTCGGCGCTCGACCCGGAGCTGGTGGGTGACGTCCTGGACGTCATGCGCGGGCTGGCGGAGGAGGGCATGACCATGATCGTGGTCACCCATGAGATGGGCTTCGCGCGGGAGGTCGGGGACGCGCTGGTGTTCATGGACGACGGGGTGGTGGTCGAGTCGGGGCACCCGCGGGACGTCCTGACGAACCCGCGGCACGACCGTACGAAGTCGTTCCTGTCGAAGGTGCTGTAGCGGACGGTACGGGCGTCTCCGTACCGGAGGGTACGAAGACGCCCGCGGCGTCCCTGCCTCAGGGCCCGGCGGCGTCCTTGCCCCAGGGCCCGGCAGCCTGCTTACTTCAGGGCGAGGACGAGGCCGTCGGACGGCGAGGACCACACCGTCCGGGCCTCCGCGAAGCCCGCCTCCCGGAGCGTGCGCGCGTGCCAGGCGGCGGTGGGGGTGTCGCCGTCCGCGTGTTCGCCGTAGATACGGAAGCGCTCGGCGGTCGGTTCCGCGAGGACCGGGTCCTTGGCGGCGAGGGCCCACCAGTCGGCCCAGTCGAGGGCTCCCTCCGTCTTCGCGCGTTCCATCGCGGCGTGGCGGTGGGCGCGCTCGGCCGCGTTGATACGGGGGGTGTCGTCGGCCGGCATGTGGTCCGCGTTCATGAAGACCCCGCCCTCCCTGACGACGCCGGCGAGCTGCCCGTACAGCACCGCGAGCGGTTCGCTGTGGAGCCAGTGCAGGGCGGTGGCGGTGAGGACGGCGTCGTACGGTCCCTCCGGCAGCAGCCCCGGCCAGCTCGGGTCCTTGAGGTCGGCGGTGACGAAGGTGACACGGTCGTGCCCGGCGAAGGAGCCGCGGGCGATGGTAAGGAGCGCCGGGTCGAGGTCGACGCCGGTGCTCGTGGCGCCGGGGAACCTCCGGAGCAGCCGGTCGGTGATACTGCCCGTACCGCACGCGAGGTCCAGCGCCCTCGGTTCGGGGCCGACGACGGCCTCGACCATGTCCAGCATCACCCGGAAGCGCTCCTCGCGGTCGGGCATGTACCACTCCTGCTGGCGGTCCCAGCTCCGCTGCCAGTCCGTCCAGTCGGTGTCGACGAGCGACATGAGACGTCTCCTCCACGCATCCGTAATACCCTGATAGGGCAACAGCCCATTACATCCTGTTCCGACGAACCAACCTAGACCGCAGCCGTAAGGACTACAAGTGGAACTGGCCTCTTACTCGGACTACGCCGTGCGCCTGGTCAACACCGAGGAGCCGGCCCGTGGCACGGACACGCTGACCTCGGTGGACGACATCCGTGCGCTGTTCGGCGCGAGCACCCAGCTGGCCCGCAGGGCGACGGAGGCGGACCTCACGCGTTTCCGGGCGGTACGGGCCCGGCTGCGCGCCGTCTTCACGGCGGCCGACGAGGGCGAGGGCGGCCGGGCGGTCGACCTGCTGAACTCGCTGCTGCTGGAGTTCCCGGTCAGCCCGCAGGTCTCCGGGCACGACTTCCTGGACGAGGAGGGGCGCCCGCGCTGGCACATGCATCTGGCGGAGCACCCGTCGAACGCGACCGCGGGGTACGCGGCGACGGCGGCGATGGGGCTGGCCTTCCACCTCACCGGGTTCGGCGTGGACCGGCTGGGGCTGTGCCAGGCCGCGCCGTGCCGTAACGCCTATCTGGACACCTCGACCAACCGCTCGCGCCGCTACTGCTCGGACCGCTGCGCGACCCGGGCCAACGTGGCCGCCTACCGGGCGCGCAAGCGCCTGGAGACGGAGCGGTCGGCGAGCACCGGGCGCAGCGCCGAGACGAGCCACGAGACGGTCCCGAGCACGGACCGCTGACCTTCCGCCGGTGGCCGGTACCGGGCCCGCACCCGCCCCAGCAGCAGCTCCTCGGGTACGGCACCGAACACCCGGCTGTCCCCCTCGGCCCCCGGGTTGTCCCCGAGCACCCACCATCCGTCGTCGCGCCGCTCCACCAGCCGCTTCACGATGAGCAGGTCCTGCTGGAGCGGGTGCTTGAGCACGGCCACGTCGCCGGCCCGGACGGGGGCGCGGTAGTGGACGAGGAGCTGGTCGCCGTGCCGGAGGGTCGGGTACATGGACGGCCCGGTCACTTCCGCGATCCCCAACGGCGCTCGCGGCTCACGCTCGTGCTCCGTCATCCGACACCCTCCCGGTCCCGTGGTCCGTTCCGCCGCCTGTCCCATTTTTGCCCCGGACTTTTGTCCTAAGCCCATGGGGGCACTCGCGAAATCACGCTTCTCACGGAGTAATGTCCCACCTGAGAAGACGATCACGAGGAAGGACAGCTCCATGCTCTCCCGCCTGTTTGCCCCCAAGGTGAAGGTCAGCGCCCACTGCGACCTCCCCTGCGGCGTGTACGACCCCGCCCAGGCCCGCATCGAAGCCGAGTCGGTCAAGGCCGTCCAGGAAAAGATGGCCGGCAACGACGACGCACACTTCCAGGCCCGCGCGACGGTCATCAAGGAGCAGCGCGCCGAGCTCGCCAAGCACCACGTGTCGGTGCTCTGGAGCGACTACTTCAAGCCGCCGCACTTCGAGAAGTACCCCGAGCTCCACCAGCTGGTCAACGACGCCCTGAAGGCCCTCTCGGCCGCCAAGGCCTCCAAGGACCCGGCGACGGGCCAGAAGGCCCTGGACTACATCGCCCAGATCGACAAGATCTTCTGGGAGACGAAGAAGGCCTGACCCGCCCATGGTCACGCCCCACGACCGCACCCGGTCCGCCGGCCGCCGAGAGTGGCGTCCGTGACGGGCCGGGTGCGGTCTTTTCCGCCGGGCCACAGGTGCGCGTAGATCCGCAGCGTGATGACGGCGGACGCATGGCCGAGGACCATCTGCACCTGCTTGACGCTCGCCCCGCCGCCGATGAGCGCGGAGGCGTAGAAGTGCCGCAGGTCGTGGGAACCACGTGCTGCAGTTCCACTCGGTCTTCCACCGACGGTAGTTGAGCGGCTCCCCGCCCCCGTCCTGGCAGACCTGACCCGCCGTGCACCACGGGCCGAGACCGCCTACCGCTTCGAGCGGGACCTTCGAGCGGCCCTCCCCGACCAGGCCGACCGCATCATGGCCGGCCCCTCGTGGACCGCACTGACCACGACCCTCGCCCGCGCCGAGACCGAGGGCCACAACGCCCGCCGTCTCCTAGTCAAGGTGAGCTCCCAGCGGGAACTCGACAGCGCCGAGAACCTCCACTGGCGCATCACCACCCAACCGAACCGGCGGACGCAAGCGGCTCGGAGCCGAAGCAACCTTAAGCAGGCGTCGTTGGTTCCTTCCGCACAAGACGCTTCGGCCGCCCCAGTAGCGAGGAGGGCTGAGGACCGCGGTCGGCGCCGCTGACCCCGACCTGATGCCCTCGTCGGCCATCGCGGCGAGGGCGTCGGTTCGGGTTCAACGGCAAAGCTTCTCGATGGTGTCCTCGAAGTCGGAGAACTCGTGCGCAGCCTGGGCGATGATCGCTGCGGAAACTGGCGATCTTCGTCGGCGGTCACGCGAAGAGGCTATCGATCGCCTCTTGATGGACACCGCCGCCTACCTCGCCTACACCGCAACCGAGACGAGGTGGACGGCAGGTCAGCCGTCGTCGTCCACACCTCCTCGCAGGCCCCACTCGTCGAGGCCGGAGTAGATCACCGCAGTGCGGCCTCTGGGGAAGTTCAGCGCGGCGGCCTCACCGCTGTAGAGCGCGATCAACGCATCTTGCCCTCGCCACCAGGTGTCCGTCAGGCCCATCACCTCGCGTATTTGCGCGTAACCCGTCAAGTCGATGCTGGCGACGTCATCTCCGACGAGCTTGGTGACCTGTTTTGCCCACCCGGATGCATGGTGGGCCAGGGCCACCGATTCCACCCAACCCTCGATGGTTGCGTGGAGAGGGGCCCACTCTTCTCCCTGAATGCCGAACTCACCGGACGGACTGATCATGAACGAGTAGGGGACCGCGGTCCGCTGCATTCCGGCTTCGACCCACCATCCCGCGGAGTCCTCTTCCGGCGAGTCCGGATCGAGGTACTTCGGTCCTCCGTCGTACTTCGGTGCGGGCGGCAGGAGGAGACCACCCCATCGGTCCTGGTAGGCCGCCATTCGATCGATCACCGCTGGTGGAACATGCCGCTCAAGCCACCACTCCCGGTGCCCCTCTACGGGGCGGACGTCGACCTTGACGCCATGCGTGCTGACGAAGGTTCGCGCTCGTTGGGTCAGACCGTCGGGGAGATCGTTGATGAGGTGAAGGTTCACCCGAGGACGCTACTCCGGAAGCGGAAGGGGGCCTTGGCCGGCCTAGGAGCACAGAGCGCCCAAATGGTGGCTGCCGGGCCCACAGCGGATAGTCAGGCAGCGCGAGCCGTGAGTGGCTGTCTCGCCCAAGCACTGACCAAGGTCAAGTGATCGGGCACTAAGCCGAGGTCAGGGTCCGGCTGGATGAGGAGGGTCGCCGATCCCTTCGTCGTGCGCTCCACCGCCCATTCATGGTCGAGACCGCTGAAGTCGTCGTCGATCCAGACGGCAGGGATGTCGCCCAGCCAGCCGTCGACATGGTCGCGCTTCCACAAATATCCGTCGGGTTGGCTGGTGGTGATCTGCAGGCGCGGGAGGTCGACGTACGGCAGGTCTGGCAGACCCAGGAGGGGTCCGATAAGGGTAGCGGCGTCCTGCCGCCAACTGGTGCACCAGACCGGGGTGAACAGGCCGGTGCTGATGACGTCCAGGAGGAGACGGCTGTGCTCGGGGTTGAGCCAGACGGTGACCGGGTTGTCGGCGTTCCGGCCTTCGGGGACGACGTCGTGGCAAGTGTGGGTGGCCGGGGTCGAACCGTCTGCGGCGGGAAAGGGTATGAGGACGCCGTCGACGTCGAGAAGCAGGTAGGGCGGGCGCATCGGTTCCTCCAGCGGTCACAGTTTGTGGGCGCGGATCAGCAGGGTGGCGGGCGAGCGGCCCATGCGAAGGTCGTGGAATTCCTGTGCGGAGGTGAGGTGGAAGCCGGTCCGGCTGAGGTGCCGCTCCCAGCGGTCGGCGTCGAACGCCCAGCGGGCGATGGGAAGACGGGTGCGGTCGGGCAGGGTGACGAAGTCGCGGCGAGGCCGGTCATCGCCAGAAAAATTGCGGCCGCCGCGCTGCGGGTGCGGAACGGAGAAGGCGAGCACCCGACCGGGCTTGAGGCGTGGAGCGATGGCTGCCAGCAGGAGCTCGGGAGCGACGAGCCCCACCGCGCCGAAGACGGAGTAGATCGCGTCGAACTGGTCGTCGGAGGCGTGCAGGTAGTGCAGAGCGTGCCCGGCGACGAAGCCGAGATTGTTCAGTCGTCCGTAGTGGGAGCGGGCGCGGCGGACCTGGAGGCCGAGAAGTCGACGCCGGTAACGTGAGCACCGTGGCGGGTGGCGAGATGGGCGGCGTTGTGGCCGGGGCCGCAGCCGAGTTCCAGGAGTCTCTTGCCGCGCAGGTCCGGGTAGAGGATCTCGGCGGCGGGGCCTTGGCCGGGTCTCGTGGTCCATTCCATCCGGGCGTGCACGGCCAAGGGTTCGGCGAGCCCGGCGGCGGTGCGCTGGACGGCGTGGGCGTGCCACGGCGATGTCTGGGCGAGCACGTCAGATCTCCAGGAGGTGGAGCAAGTCGGTGAGGTGGCGGCGGACGACCTTGATGTAGCCGGGGTCAGCCGCCGGGTCGTTGATCCAACGAACCGCCTGCTCCATGAACCACTCGACGGCCCACATGCGGTGCCAGCCCAGCGCCCAGTTCTCGGCGGTCAGCCCGCCCCGCGAGGTGAGAGCGTCGGGAGAGCCGGCGACAACGACGTACTGTGTCGAGCAAGCCAGCGCCGGTGAAGGCGCGGGCGAAGTCGAGCAGTCGCCACGCGCGGTCGCCGACATGCAAACTGGTGGGGTGGAACTCCGAGTGCACCCATCCGAAGGGCGCCCGCGTCGGTCCGGCCGAGCGAGCTTCCGCGGCCTGCGCGATCCGGTCGAGCGCCTTCTCGACATCGTCGGCGTCCTGCCACCGGTCGGCCTTGCGCAGCCGTTTGAGATGCTCCAGCGCTCGGACGGGCAGCGTACGCAGCCGTTCCCGGTCGAGAACCGGCAGGGCGGAAGCCGTACGGGTACTGTGCAGGACCACCGCTGCAGCGACGCCATCGAGGTCATCGACATCGCGGGCGGACGGCCCGAGGTCTTCCATGAGCATGCCGAGCCAGCCGTCGAGAGCGGCGGAGGTGTGGAGCTGGGGCACGGGGACGCCAAGGGTGCGGGCCAGGCGGAGGGCTTGGTCCTCGCTGTCGAAGGGCTTCATGGCGTACTTGAAGATGGCCGTGGAGCCGTCGGAGAAGGTGACGCGCTCGACTCCGGACATGGACCACACCCGCACCTCCTCCCGTAGGACAGTGCTCTGGCCGGTCGCAGTGAGCAGGCTGTCGAGGAGTTGGGCACTGGGGTTCGTGTTCATGTAAGGGCTCCGGGGGATGCTGGCGTCCGGGGCGGGCGAGGGAGGCCGGCCCGCCCCGTGAGCCATCTCCGTCTCAGGGGCATCCGGGGTAGTCAGGGTGGTCGGCGTAGGGCGACGCGAGGTCGAGCAGGTCGTCGCATGGCCAGGGCTCGCCGTCGTACTGGCAGTCATCGCAGTTGTCCCACGGGAGTTCGGGGTCGCCCGTCGCGGGACTGACGACATGGCGCGCGAGCACGCGTCGTTTGGCCTCGACCTCCCGCAGGACGCGAGCCGGGTCGTGCAGCGCGACGTGCAGGGCGATCGTGGGCTGGAAGCCGGAGAGTTCTCCTTGCCGGAAGTCGACCGCGTGCCCGTGAGCGGTCCACTCCCCGCAGCCGTCACCGTCGCAGCGCCGGGCCAGCTCGGCCTCCTCATCCAGCCGTGCGTGGAGGAACGTCGCCAGGCCAAGCCCGGTCGCCCTGCCGCTGGAGAGCCGAGTGCCGCTGGTCGCCCTCGGGCCGAAGCTCGCTGTAGCCGAGCAGTCGAAGAACTACCGCTACTCCACCAGCCACCAGGTAGTCATCGACGGCGGCTACCGGGGCACCGGGCCGGTGATGCCGCACCGCCGCCGCAGGGGCGAAGAACTGCCCGCATGGAAACAGGACCACAACAAGTCCCACAAACAAGTCCGGGCACGAGTCGAGCACGCCTTCGCTCGTTGAAGACCTCGGAAATCCTCACTGGACCGTAACGGGACGACAGGTCGAACGGCGGTGTAGGGACGACCCATTGGATATTTCCACTGCCCCAAACCCGGTAACCAACCGAATGACCCGCTCCCCGCACATCTCCTCACCCTGTTCCACGGCACCAATTTCGCAACACCCACCCCAGTAACCACAGGAAGTTAGCGAGAAGACACTTCGAAAGTTTATCCGATTCAACCCTATGCCCAGTATGGATCATGGCTTGAATCGGAGCACCACAGAACGCCCAGGCTGGTGGAGTGGAAGATTTTCAGCCAACACAAAGCCTGACTCATCACGTAAACGCAGGTTGACTCTCAAATCGCGCTTGCACACCGAAGGCATTTTACTTAAAGTCACCCATTCCTGTCATGAAGATCTGGAGGGGGACGATGAGCGAGGCAGATGACGCGAATCTATTCATGTCCGAAGCGGAGGAGAGAGGACTGCAAGAGGATTACCGAAATCAGGTAAGGAGGTTCGATGGAATCGAAGCCGACCTGAGAGCATCTCAAACCTTCCAGAAGATCTACGCCCTGTGCCTCACCGGTGGAATCACGCTCACCTTCCTCCTGGGATACACGGTGATTGTGGGGCTGTGGCAGACACAGCCCGTGTTCACCCGGTGGGCCGGGCTAATTATCGTTAATTTCCTGTGGATTGCCATGGGTTGGGCGATTTGGAAGAACCGAAAGAAAGTCGTCGATCTGACAGGCGCACTACGAAATGCCCTACAAGACCGACAGACTTCGGCAGCCAAACTTCCTCTCGACTCACCGTCCGGCCTCCGCATCTATCGCGAGGCGTCACTCGATCTGATCGATCAATACCGGCAGGGCGCGAACAAAAATCGGCGCATTCACAACCTCTTCCAAGTGATGATTATCTCCGGTTCGATTGTCACATCCACGTTGACCGCCATGAACGAAGGGGGAAGCCTCGTTTTACGTATCTCCACATCCGCACTGAGCGCCATCGTTGGAGTATCGGCCGGCATTACCGGCTACTTCAAGTTTCGCGAACGTGGATACAACCTCCAGTCGACAGCTGACGATATCGAGAAGCATTACAATGCGTCTCAATTCATGCTCGATGAATACGCTGGCACCGATGCAGCCTCCCCCCTGTCCGAGAAGGATCGCCTGAGATTGTTCGCCCGTTACGTCGAACGCCTGAAAGAAGAGCAAAGGAAGCGCGAACTTCAGCTTGAACAATCTAGCTCTGCGAGCGAGGAGCGCGCGAATTGAAAAGTCCTTCGAGTTTCGAAAAGAGCGAACCTCGATTATTGGTTTCCGGAAGATCAAAAAATGGTTCTGCGCGTCAGCCCGGGAGACATAGTTCTTGAGACCGCAGACATTCCGCTGGCTGCTGACGCCTCTCCCACAATGGCGGGCATGGCGCCTCAAGAAATCCCATGGCGCCTCGATGTCACCAACAACTGCCTGGTGCTTGGTCATGCTCCGGCGCGACCCCGGGAATATTCCCTTCATTCAACAACTCACCAAGCAGCACGCGGAAAATGGAGCCGTTGCCCCAGGAGTCTTTCTCGACTGCTGGACAGACTTGGACCCAACTGAACAAGCGAGGCGCATTGCGTGGATAGACAGGTACGGGGCTACGCCATTACACTTGCTGGGCGTGGCAGAGGAGATAATTGAGCTGGCAGACCTGCATGTGGTCGAATGGCGTCTTCCTCCGGGCCGAGACGCGGCGTCGATCGTTTTTCAACGTCGCCCAGGCGCTGGCGAAGAATGCTCCTGATGTCCGAATGGGAGTTGCCCGGGGAAGCTCCCCCAAATCCCAGTCGTCCAGGATTCCGCCCGTGGTGCCGGTCCATTCCGCCGAACTGATCTCTTGATTGCCACGTTTCAGTAGATCATGACTCTCCAGCGCTCGACCCACAGCAGCCACGTACCGCCATCACCGCATATCTGGATTCGGCCGCCTTCCACCTGCCGCACCCTGTTCGGGGGTGCGGCCCTCTCGGACGGGTGGGGTCAGGGGGTGGTGATCAGGTCGATCGGGGGGACCGTCACCTTTCGGGCTCCTGTTTTGCCGGTCAGGAGGACCTTGCGCAGGGCCACGTTGTTCTTGAGGTTTGTTTCTTGGAGGCGGTGTTCGGGGTTGGCGATGACCTCGATGTAGTACGTGCCGTTCGGCAGGTCGGTGACGTCGAAGGACTGGCCGGGGCGGTACTGGGTGTACGTGTCACCTGAGCCCACGTCGAGCACCTCGCGTACGGAGACCGAGTTCTGCTGGCCGCACGCGGTCGACAGGTCCGTGTTGTTGGGGTGCCAGTTGGCGTTCTTCACCGTGTAGTCGATGGCGTCCGTGTTGGCGAGGCAGAACGCCTCCTTGCCGCTCCGTACGATCTCGGACTTGTCGGCGCTCAGCAGGCGGTAGCTGGCGAAGTCGGTGAAGTGCCAGTGCTCGTGGCCCACGCGGGGGTCCCACTCCATCGTGCCGGTGAGGGTGTAGCCGACCTGCTTGCCCTCGGCGTCGTAGAAGTACTGGTACGCGTCCATCAACTCCTTGCCCGGGCTGCGGAATCCGTCCACGACCAGGGGCGCGGGGCCGGCGTTCCAGACGTTGGCGCTGAACACCATGTAGTCCTTGCCGGGGATGTCACCGTCCTCCCCGTCCGAGATGCCGATGTCCCAGGCCGGCAGCGAGCGGAGGTCCGGCTTCGGTGCGTCCGGCACCTTCGCCGCGCCCGTCGGGCGCTTCGCGTGGGGCCTGAGGGCGGGTGCGATGCGCGAGCCGTCGGTGTGTCCCGGGCCGTCGCCCAAGTGCGTGAGGGCGCGGGGGCCGATCGCGTGGGGCCGGGCGGGCGGGGTGGGGGCATCGGCTCCACGGCCGTTGCTCTGGATGTGGGTGTGGGTGGGGGTGGGGGCCGTCTCGTGCGTGTTGCTCGTGTCGTGGCCCTGTGGGGCGGCGCCGTGGGCTGAGCCCGTCGCCGACCTCGCCTCGCCCTCGCCCGTCTGGTCCCGTACCGTCACC
Organism: Streptomyces sp. SID3212; assembly: GCF_009865405.1. GTDB lineage: Bacteria > Actinomycetota > Actinomycetes > Streptomycetales > Streptomycetaceae > Streptomyces. The sequence continues at coordinate 14,509 of NZ_WWJY01000360.1, forward strand.
TTGATCGTCTGTGCCTTGTTCGCGATGCCCAGCAGATCGCGGTACTTCTTCGCGACCGACACCGTGGCCGTGTAGCCGCCGGCCGGCAGGTCGACCGGGTCGGAGTAGTAGCCGTTGCTGGTGTTCGACGCCCAGCCCTTCTCCACGCCCCACACCGAACCGAGCGTGAACGGGTTCGTCGGGCAGCTCTCCGGATACGCGGAGGTGGCGGGGGCGTCGGGGCGGACGCGCCCGGACGCGTTGTTCGGGCAGAACGGGTCGCTGGTCTTCACCACCTGCTTGCCCTTCGCGTCCTTGACGGACACCTCGATGAAGCCCGGCAGCCCGGAGAAGTCCTTGACCAGCCCGTTCGGCAGCCGCTTCGTCCGCGTCGTCTTCCCGTCGCGAATGACCTGGTGGGCGATCACGGGGGTCTTGTACGACGCGCGCGTCACCCTGAATTCGAGAGGGCCGCCGTCGACGGTGACGTACGTGCCGAGGTCCAGGTAGACCCCCGGTTCGCCCTCCCACCGGTCGAGGGTCACGCTGCTGGAAGCGGCGATCAGGCCGATCTTCGGACCGGCGGGGGCCCCTGCGACGGGCGCGGCGCCCGCCACGCCCGCGACGACGGCGAGGGCGGCGAAGGCGGCCGGCGCCGACCGCCCGAAACGATTGCGGTGATCTCTGGTCATCGGTTCCTCGTCTGCGAGTGCCACAGTGGCATCGGACCTGTGAACACCCTGTGAGATCGGGGGCGCGTCGCCTCGGGTTGCCTGACGCCCTCGAAAGTCACCCATCGTTGGCCGAATTCAGACTTTTGCGTGCGGATCAAGCCATCATTGGACGGATCCAGGCCGACCGGATCCCTGAATGTGGCATTTGTCCGCGTGCGGGGACGGTTCCTGACGGAGCGGTACGGCCCCGTCCGAGCGCCGCCTACGCCCCCCCTACGCCCCCTACGCCGCCGGCGCGTGCAGCAGCGGACTCTTGTGGTGCGTCAGCCACTGGCGGTAGCCCACCGCCCGCAGCGCCGCCTCCCGGTACGCCGCCTCCAGGTCCGCGTACACCTCGTCCATCAGGGATCGGATGCCCGCGCGTTCCCCCGCGCCCGGTGTGGTCCCCGGGCGCGAGAACAGCTGGAGCCGTACCGCCAACGGGTCGTCCCGCAGCGGGCGTATCGCCATGTCGTCACGCGGGCCCGACGTGGGCTGGCACGGGGCGACCGCCTCGCCGACCGCGATCAGCGTCGCCGCCGTGAGGTAATCCCCGTGCAGGACCGCCGGGTTGATGCCCGCCGCCACCAACACCCGGCGCAGGCCGTCCCATTCGCCGTCCACCGTCGGGTCGACCACCCACCGGTCCCCCGCCAGGTCGGCCAGTGCCACCACCGGGCTCGCGGCGGCCGGATGGTCGCGGGCCATGGAGACGAACTGCGGTTCACGCTCGACCAGTACGCGCCGCTCCAGGCCTTCCGGGACCATCAGCGGGCAGCCCTCCACCTCGTGCACGAACGCCACGTCCAGCCGCCCCGCCGCGACCATCCGCAGCAACGCCCCGGCCGAGACGTCCATGTGGAGCGAGATGTCCGTACCGGGCAGCCGTCCCCTCAGGCGTCGCAGCCAGCCGCCGAGCGCCCGGCTCGCCGTCGAGCCGATCCGCAGCCGGGGGCCGGCCGCCAGATCCGCGGCGGCCCGCGCCTCGGACACCAGCGCCGCCATCCCGTCGACCAGCGGCCGGGCGCGGCTCAGCACCGAGTGGCCCAGCGGAGTGGGGCGACAGCCCGTGCGTTCGCGGGCGAACAGCTCCGCGCCGAGCGCGTTCTCGATCCGCCGCAACTGGGTCGTCAGCGACGGCTGGCTCATCCCCAGCTGCCGGGCCGCCTTGCGCAGACTGCCCGCTTCGGCGATGGCACACAGGGCACGCAGATGCCTGACCTCCAGCTCCATGCCCGAAGAGTAGAGCCGGGTCCTGAGCCGCACCAGACACCCAAATCGCGCTAATCCGGAGCGCATTCGAAGAAAGCCAACCAGGGATATGCGCTGGTGCTATCGCCGATTGACATCATCCGTTACGAGGCGGACTCCCCGAGACTCTCCCCTACCGAACCCGTTCACCGGACGACTAGGAGCCCCCCACATGCGTCACCCCAGAGTCTCGAAGTCCGCCCTCTCCGCGATCGCCGGCCTCGGCCTGGCCCTCGCGACCGCGCTGAGCGTCGCCCCCGCCTCCGCCGCGCCCGCCGCCCCCACCGGCGTCCCGGCCGCGTCCTCGTACGCCGCCTACGAAGGCTCGAAGGCCGAAGCCGCCAACAACAAGGCCTTCTTCGACGCGGTCCTCAAGTCGGTCGCCGAGAAGCGCGCGGCGAACCCCGGCGCCGCCGTGGTGACCGTCGTCTACAACGCGTCGGCCGCGCCCCGCTTCCGCAGCCAGATAGCCAGCAGCGCCTCGATCTGGAACAGCGCGGTCACCAACGTGAAGCTCGCGTCGGGCACCAACGCCGACTTCACGTACCGCGAGGGCAACGACCCGCGCGGCTCGTTCGCCAGCACCAACGGCCACGGCAGCGGCTACATCTTCCTCGACTACGCCCAGAACCAGCAGTACAACTCGACCCGCGTCACCGCGCACGAGACCGGGCACGTGCTCGGCCTCCCGGACCACTACAGCGGTCCGTGCAGCGAGCTGATGTCGGGTGGCGGCCCCGGCACGTCCTGCCAGAACGCCCAGCCGAACGCGGCGGAGCGCTCGCGCGTGAACCAGCTGTGGGTCAACGGCCTCGCCGCCGCCGTGGCCAAGTTGTCCTGACCCTCCGTCACACCCCCCACCACCGCACGACACGCGCATGACAGCGCGGCTTCACAGGGGCGTCCCGAAGTGCACCACGGGGCGCCCCTTCCCCTTGGTAACGTCGGGCGGTGGACTTCAGTACGGAAACCGGCAGAACGGAAACCGGCAGGACAGAGACCGGTGGGACAGAACCCGGTAGGACAAAAGCCGGTGGGACGGACCTCGGCAGGACAGAGACCGGTAGGACGGACATCGGCGGTACGGGCACCGGCGCCGCGGCCCGGCTCGATCCGGCCCCGGCCGTCGAGGGCGACTTCACCACACGGCTGACGGTACGGGCCGACCGCCCGGAGCACGCCGCCCGCCTGGCCGCCTGGGCCGGCGCCCAGGGGCTCGACCTCACCACCGGGGTACGGGACCGCGGCCGTACGCCCTCCCGCCCCGTGCTCACCCTGCGGGGTACGGGCAGCCTCGACGCCCAGCGGCGCGCCGCCGAGCTGTGGTCAGGCCGGCTCGCGGAGGCCGGATTCCCGGTGATACGGACGACGATCGCGGCGGCGCCCTGGAACGCGGGGGTGCCGGGAACCGACGCCGAGGCAGCCGTACGGCCCGCGCACTGCCACTTCGCCCACCGCGTCACGCTGCGGCTGCGGATCCCGTACGACACCCAACGCCTCGCCGCCGTCGTGGAACAGCACACCGCGCGGGTCTCGCGCACCGCCCGGCGGGCGCTGTCCGGCGGGGTCCAGGAGCGGTACGTGACCCAGCGGGCCTTCGGGACCGGCCGTCCGTCGGCCCGCGCGCGGCTGGACGCGCTGCTCGACGCCCTGGCCGGGGCCGGCTTCCCGGCGGCCGATGTCGAGGAGGAGTTCGTCCTCCTCGACGACAACCCGAGCGCGTAGAGGCCGTCCGGCGGCCGGGCCGGGCGGCGCGGCGCACCCGTACGGCGACAGCAGAAGGTCCGCCGGGCGGGCGCGGGTCACGCGTGGGTCAGGCCCCCACCAGCGGTCTGTCGCCCAGCTCCGTGTCCGTCGGCAGCTGGCGGCGGATACGGCCGAGCGCCTCCTCGAACCCGCCCCCGGCGATGCCCGATTCGTAGGCCGCGCCGCCGCACCGCAGCGTCAGGCTCAGCTCCGCGCGCCCCTGCGGGTCGCCGGACGCCCGTTCGCCCAGCGCCAGGAGGCAGTTGAGCGTGGCCTGCTGGACCGTGCCGTCCGCGCTGACCGGCATCGGCATGTCCCACTCCATGACGCAGGAGGACAGCACCGCGCCCGCGCCCACCGGCTCCAGCGTGGCGAACTCCGTGCCCTCGTACTCAACTCCCCTGATGCTGGTGCGTACTTGCTGTCCATCCGAGAGGATCGTGATCGCTTCCGCGCCCAGGCGGTCCCGGTACCAACCTGCCCATGAATCCGTCGACTCCGCTGTCATGGCGCGGACTGTAGCGGTAAGGGATCTTCCCTCGCAGCACGGGTCACCGCTTCCTGACGTATTTCCGGACCACCACACCATTTCCGAACGTCTCCGCGGACTCCGGCGTGAACTCGCCGATCGCGAAATCGGCCGCGAACATCGGCATTCCCGTGCCGAGGATCAACGGATAGGTCTTGATGACCAGTTCGTCCACCTCCTCCTTCAACTGCCCGGCCAGATCGGCGCCTCCGCAGAGGTAGATCCCCAGGTCGCCGTCCTCCGCTTTCAGTTCCCGAACCTTTTCGGCCAGATCTCCGGCCACGATCTCCACGGCCGGGTCCGGGCTCTCCTCGATGCTCCGCGAGGCCACGTACTGCCGCAGGTGCGCGTACGGACTGGTCTCGTTCTCGGCCAGCGCCAGGTCATAACTGGCCCGGCCCTGGATGACGGTGTCGAACTGTTCGTTCTTGAGGTGGTCGACACCGAGTGCCCGGCGGCCGGGGCTCGCGATCGTCTCCGGATAGTTCGACGTCAGGTAGGCGAGGAACTCCTCGTCCACGAAGCGCAGGAAGCAGGTGGCGTCGCCGGTCGGATCGCCGATGAAGCCGTCGATCGAAACAGCGACAAAGTAGGTCAGCTTGCGCACACAGGTCCTCCGGGTCGCGGGACAGAAGGCGGTCGGGCGCCCCGCGAAAGGACGGAACGCCTGACCACTTCATCCATAGTGCTCAGCCCGTAGTGGTGACGCAACCCTTTTCCCTGCCGCACCTCATCGCGTGCGGCGCGTCACGAACTCCGCCAGCGCCAGCAGATCGCCCGCCGCGGTGAGGTCGGGCACCGCCCGGGACAGCTGCTGTACGGCCCTGGCCATCCGGTCGGCCGCCTGGACCTGGGCCCAGTCGCGGCCCCCGGCCCGCTCCACCGCGTCCGCCGCCCGCCGGATCGCGGTGCTGTCCATCGGCGACCGGTACAGCTCGGCCAGCTCCTCCGCCGCCGGGGTCCCGGAGGCCAGCGCGGCGACCACCGGCAGGGACTTCTTGTGCGCGGCGAGATCGGCGCCGGCCGGTTTGCCCGTACGGTCGGGGTCACCCCAGATCCCGATCAGGTCGTCGATCAGCTGGAAGGCCAGCCCCGCCTCCCGGCCGAAGGCGTCCATCGCGGCGATCTCCTCCTCGCCCGCCCCCGCGTACAGCGCGCCCAGGGCGCACGAACTGCCCAGCAGCGCACCGGTCTTGGCCATCGCCATCGCCACGCACTCGTCCAGGGAGACCTCGTCGGGGGCCCGCTGTTCGAAGGCGCAGTCCGCCTGCTGTCCCGCGCACAGCTCGATCACACACGCGGCGAGCCGGGCGGAGGCCGCGCCCGACGCCGGATGCGGGTCCTCGGCCAGGAGCCGCAGTGCGAGGGCCATCATCGCGTCGCCCGCGATGATGGCGTCCGGCGTGCCGAAGACCGTCCAGGCGGTGGCGCGGTGGCGCCGCGTGGGATCCTCGTCGATGACGTCGTCGTGGAGCAGCGTGAAGTTGTGGGCCAGTTCGACCGCGACGGCCGCCCGGACGGCGTGGAGCGGGTCCCCGCCGAGCGCCCGGGCCGAGGCGAGCACGAGCGCGGGCCTGATGGCCTTGCCGGCCTGCCCCGAGGCGGTCGTGCCGTCGGCGTGCTCCCAGCCGAAGTGGTACATCGCGACACGGCGTATGGAGTCCGGCAACGACTCCACCGTGGAACGCAGTTGGGGATGGACGGCGGTGCGGGTGCGGTCCAGGAGGGCCACCGCCTCGTGGCCCTCGGTGGCGGCATCCGTACTGGTCATGGTCACGGTCACTTCCTCTGTCGCTGTGTCGGACCGGGCGTGCGGGTGCCCGGAGGGGCCGGCGCGGGGCCGGCCCCTCCGGCCGGCCGGTTCAGCTCCAGCGGCCCACTTCCACGTTCTCCAGCACACCCACCGCGTCCGGGACGAGGATCGCCGCGGAGTAGTAGGCCGTGACCAGGTAGGAGATGATCGCCTGCTCGTCGATCCCCATGAAGCGGACGGACAGGCTCGGCTCGATCTCGTCCGGGATGCCGCTCTGCTGGAGCCCGATGACCCCCTGCTCGGCCTCGCCCGTACGCATGCAGAGGATCGAGGTCGTCCTGGCGGGCGAGATCGGGATCTTGTTGGACGGGAAGATCGGCACACCCCGCCACGCGGGCACGTGGTGCCCCCCGACCTCCACGGTGTCCGGGTAGATCCCGCGCTTGTTGCACTCGCGCCCAAAGGCCGCGATGGCCCGCGGATGCGCCAGGAAGAGCTTTGAGCCGCGGCGGCGCGAGAGCAGCTCGTCCATGTCGTCGGGGCTGGGCCCGCCGTCGTGGGGCTGGAGCCGCTGGCCGTAGTCGCTGTTGTGCAGCAGGCCGAACTCACGGTTGTTGATCAGCTCGAACTCCTGGCGCTCGCGCAGCGCCTCGACCGTGAGCCGCAACTGCTGCTCGGTCTGGTTCATCGGCTGGTTGTAGAGGTCCGCGACCCTGCTGTGCACCTTCAGCACGGTCTGGGCCACGCTCAGTTCGTACTCCCGCGGCGTCCCCTCGTAGTCCACGAACGTGTGCGGGACGACCGCCTCGCCCACGTGCCCGGCGGACAGCTCGATCTCGGCCTCGCCGTACTTGTTGGTCCGCTGGTGCGGCACGCTCGCCAGCGCGTCCAGGTGCTCGCGCAGCGAGGTGGCGCGCTCCGCCAGGTTCAGGACGTCCGCCCTGGTCAGGATCAGCACCGTGCAGGCCGTCGCCGCGCGGACGCTGTAGTCCCAGGTGGCCTCCCCGTCCACCAGGGCCTGATCGCCGAAGTACGCCCCGTCCGCGAGCGTCTCCAGTACCGCGTCGTCCCCGTAGGGCCCCGTCCCGACCTTCTCCGCCCGGCCGTGCGCCAGCAGGTAGACCCGGTCCGCCGGGTCCCCGGCGGACGCGAGCACCTGCCCGGCCGCGAACTCCTGCTGCTCGCAGCGCCCCGCCAGTTCGGCGAGCGCCGCCTCGTCCCCGTACCCCCGCAGGGCGGGCAGCTCGCCCAGCTCCGCGGGGATGACCGCCACCCGGTCCCCGGTCTGCACGAACGTCACACGCCCGTCCCCGACCGCGTAACTGAGCCTGCGGTTGACCCGGTAGGTGCCACCCTGTACCTGCACCCACGGCAGCATCCGCAGCAGCCACCGCGAGGTGATCTCCTGCATCTGCGGTACCGACTTGGTGGTGGTCGCCAAGTTGCGCGCGGCGTCCGTTCCCAGACTCTGCTGGGGCGGCGCCTGCGACTCGCGGACCTCGTCACCAACCGACATGAAGACTCCCCTTCGTTCATGCACTGACCTGCACGACAGACACTTTCAGCACGGAGAGTCGGTGCGCCATTACACAAATGAGTGGGAATGGATCAGCGGGAACGGGGCACAACACGCCGAAATTCATCCGGTCGGCCCATCGGCGAGCCGTTCCCGCCGCCGGTTCGCTCCCGTGTCCGGATCGGTTCGCACACCGTGCGAACGCCGTACGAGGGCGATACGAACAGCTGTTGGTGGCGCGGCCGTTGGGGTAGGAGGCGCGGTACGAGATATTCCGCTTACCCTCCGAAGGGGCCGGCCGTGTCCTCACCGATGTCCGCGAGCACGTTTCTCGACGTGTTGAAGAGCGAAGGGCTCACCGTCGTCCAGGTCGGCGACTGGCGCACCCACAACCGCAACCACAAGGGGCCCTGGGGCCCGGTCCACGGCGTGATGATCCATCACACGGTCACCCGGGGCACCGAGGCCACGGTCCGCATCTGCCGGGACGGTTACGCGGCCCTGCCGGGCCCGCTGTGCCACGGTGTCATCGCCAAGGACGGCCGGGTCCACCTGGTGGGCTACGGGCGGGCCAATCACGCGGGGAGCGGGGACGACGACGTCCTGCGCGCCGTGATCGCCGAGAAGGCCCTCCCGGCGGACAACGAGTCGAACACCGACGGGAACCGCTACTTCTACGGCTTCGAGTGCGAGAACCTCGGCGACGGGAAGGATCCGTGGCCGGCCGTCCAGCTGGAGGCCGTCGAGAAGGCCGCCGCCGCGATCTGCCGCTACCACGGCTGGGGCGCCCCGTCCGTCATCGGTCACCTGGAGTGGCAGCCGGGCAAGATCGACCCGCGCGGGTTCACGATGGCGTCGATGCGGAGCCGTATCCGCGACCGCCTGAAGTGAGCACACGCGGGCACGGAGTGAACACACGCGGCAGCGTCGCCACGCCGCCACCACGCCGCCACGCAGACACCGACGCGGACGCTGACGCAGACGCCGATACCGACACCGACGCCGACGCCGACACCGCGACAATGGGACGGTGACCCCGCCGCCCGGAGCCCCCGACCTCGCCGCCCTGCGGCCCCGGCTCCCGTCCCCGCTCACCGCCGTCGAGGACGAGCGCTTCGCCCGGCACGGCGTACGGCTGCTGCTCAAGCGCGACGACCTGATCCACCCGGAACTCCCGGGCAACAAATGGCGCAAACTCGCGCCCAACCTGCGGGCCGCCGCCGAGGCGGGCCGCCACACCCTGCTCACGTTCGGCGGCGCCTACTCCAACCATCTGCGCGCCACCGCCGCCGCGGGCCGGCTGCTGGGCCTCGCCACCGTCGGTGTCGTCCGGGGCCAGGAGCTGGCGGACCGGCCCCTCAACCCCTCCCTCGCCCGCTGCTCGGCGGACGGGATGCGGCTGCTGTTCACCGACCGCGCGACGTACCGCCGCAAGACCGAGCCGGCGGTCCTGAGTACGCTTCTCACGGAGGCGGCCCTGCGCCCCGAGGACGTCCACGTCGTCCCGGAAGGCGGCAGCAACGCCCTGGCCGCGCACGGCTGCGCCGCCCTAGGCGAGGAGCTGCGCGGGACGGCCGACGTCGTGGCCGTCGCCTGCGGAACGGGCGGGACGCTCGCCGGCCTCGCGGCCGGGCTCGGCCCCGGACAGCGCGCACTGGGGTTCCCCGTGGTCGGCGGGGACTTCCTGGAGGGGGAGATACGGCACCTCCAGCGCGCCGCGTTCGGCGCCCCCACCGGCGACTGGCACCTCGACGGCCGCTTCACGTTCGGCGGATACGCCCGTACCACCCCCGCCCTCGACACGTTCGCCGAGGACTTCGGGGCCCGGCACGGGCTGCCGGTCGAGCGGCTGTACGTGGCCAAGATGCTGTACGGCCTGACGGCGCTGACCGAGGAGGGCGCGTTCCCGGAGGGCACGACGGTGGCCGCGGTGATCACGGGCGCCCCCTGAAGAAAGCTGGGGCGTGTCC
>NZ_WWJY01000004.1 GCF_009865405.1 Streptomyces sp. SID3212
GGCGGACAGGCGCGCCGGGTCGTGCGCGGTGAGCACCAGGTCGGCGGGGTCCCCGACCCGCAACCCGCGCCGGCCGCCGGAGGCCGCCGCGAGCGCGTCGTCCAGGCCGATCGCCTGCTCAGGGTGCCACGGGTCGCGTCCGTCAGGACCCGAGCGGTGCACGGCGGCGGCGATGCCGTGCCACGGATCCAGAGGGGAGACCGGTGCGTCCGAGCCGAGTTCCAGGGTTGCCCCGGCGCTGAGCAACTCGGCGTACGCGTACGACCGGTCGGTCCGCCCGGCCCAGTGGTGGTCGGCGATGTCCCGGTCGTCCGGGGCGTGGGCCGGCTGGACGCCCAGCACCAGGCCGGGCATCGCGAAACGGGGGAGGTCCGAACGGTCGATCAGCTGGGCGTGTTCGATTCGGCCAGGGCAGCCGACCTCCTCGAACGCGTCCAGGGCAAGGGTGTTGGCCCGGTCACCGATGGCGTGCACCGCCGCGTGGATGCCGTGCCCGGCCGCACGAGCCATGAGCCGCGCCAGCTCCTCCGGAGGGGTCTGGAGAATGCCGTGCCGTTCCCCGGGCCGGACGGGGCCGGGATACGGATCGGCGCACAGCGCGGTCCGCGTGTTGAGCGAGCCGTCCACGAAGAGTTTGAGCGGACCGACCCGCGCCAGCCCGCCGGTGCCCGGCAGCACGTCACCGGTCCGCCGGCCCTCCTCGATCGCCCGCTCCAAGTGGTTCGGATAGACGGAGCAACTGACCCGGACGTCCAGGGACGCGGCGGAGGCGCGGCGGGTCCAGTCGGCGATGTTGTCGGCGTACTCGAAGTCCAGAAGGCCGACGACACCCCGGCCCGCTGCGGCGCGTACGGCGTCCTGGACCCAGCGGTCGACCACCTCGGGCCCCGCCTGGGCGAGGCGGGCCACCCCGTCGAGGCACGCCTGTTCGCGCAGCACGCCGGTCGGGTGGCCGGCCAGGCCGATGCGGACCAGGGCGGCCCGGCCGAACCACGCCGTGTGCAGGTCCTTGCTGACCAGCCCCACGGCATGGCCGGTGTCCTCGGACCACGCGAGCAGCGCCGGATCCGGCGCGTCCGGCCACAACCCGTCGCGGAAGCCGAACCCGATGAGCGGCTCGTCCGGTGCGTGGTGGCCGTCGAGCGCCGCGGCGGCCATGATGTCCGCCGCGGCCCGTGCGGAGTGTGCCCCGGACAGGTCGACGCGGCGGCGCGCACTCGCCCACTGGACGCTGTGCACGTGCGCGTCCCAGAAACCGGGGAGCACGGTGAGGCCCCTGGCGTCCACGATCTCGGCCCCGGGCGGCGGAGCGGTGTCCGTGCCGATGGCGGCGATCCGGCCGCCGGCCACCACGAGGTCGCCGACCGGTCCGCCGGAGCCGAGGCGTGTCCGGCGCAGCACCAGCGGGGCGGCGGCCCCTTCGGAGGCGGTGCGGATGTCACTCACCCGGTCACCGGCACCGGGGCATAGACCCGTTGAAGCAGCATCGCTGTCCCCCCAAGGCTCGGGCTTGTCGTCCCGGACACGTTAGGCGGCGGCCGGAGCAGGGGGAACAGCGCAGGGTGTGGTCGTGGACGGCCGGCGGCCCGGACCTCAGGCCTTGGGCTCGGTGAAGCGGATGTGGTTGCCGAAGGGGTCGCGGAGGCCGCAGTCGGTTCCGTACGGACGGTCGGTCGGCTCCTCGGTGAACTCGACGCCCCGGCCGACCAGCGTTTCGTACGTCTTGCGGCAGTCGCCCGTGCTGAAGATGAGGTGCCCGCCGACCGCGCCCTTGGTCAGCAGCTCGCGGACCTGCACCGCAGTCTCCTCGGACATCGCCGGGGGACCCGGCTTCTCCAGCAGGATCTGGCGGTCGGGGTGTCCGGGGACGTTGACGGTCAGCCAGCGCATGAAGCCCATGTCGACATCGGCGTTGACCTCCAGGCCGAGCTTGCCGACGTAGAAGTCGAGGGCTTCGTCCTGGTCGAGGACGTAGATCTGTGAGTGTGTGATCGCGTTGAACATGTATGTCACGCTACCGGCCCGGTCCGAAGGAAACTTATCCAAAACTGCTCGTTCGACGGGTGCCAGGGCGATGGGATCGGTCAGGTGCTCGGCCTGGTCCACGCCATCGTGAAACACGTGGGTACGCCCGCGGCCACGGCCGCGTCCCTCGCTTCCTTGCGGTACGTCCTCGGGGGCCGGCCCACGATGTCGCGGAACGTACGGCTGAAAGTCCCCGGGCTCCCGAAGCCCACCTGGAAGCAGATGTCCGTCACACTGCGGTCCGTGTCCCGCAGCAGGAACATCGCACGCTCGACCCGGCGGCGCTGGAGATAGCGGTGCGGCGTCTCGCCGAAGGTGTCCCGGAAGGTACGGGTGAAGTGTGCCTCCGACACCAGGGCGATCCGGGCCAGGGTCGGCACGTCCAGCGGGTGTGCGTACGCGCGGTCCATCGCGTCCCGTGCCCGGAGCATGCGACGGTTGGTCTCTTCTGCGGCCCGGCTCACGGAGCCATCACACCACGGCTCCGTGCCGACGCGACAGCCTCGTGGGTACGCGGGACCGGTGCGGTCCCGATGAAATCGTTTCGGGTGCCGGGGTGGCTGCGTCTACCGTGACCTGGTGACAACTCAGGTGATCGTGTTGAACGGTGGGTCCAGCTCGGGCAAGTCCGGGATCGTACGGTGTCTTCAGGCGGTGCTGCCGGACCCGTGGCTCGCCGCCGCGATCGACTCGCTGGTCGATGCCATGCCCGCCTCCCTCCGGTCCACCGACGCGGGCATCGAGTTCGCGGCGGACGGCGGTGTGCACGTCGGAGCGGAGTTCCTGCGGCTCGAAGCCGCCTGGATGGAGGGGGTCGCCGCGACGGCGCGCGCGGGCGCCGGGGTCATCGTCGACGACGTCTTCCTCGGCGGACCGGAGTCGCAGGAGCGGTGGCGCAAGGCGCTGGGCGGACTGGACGTGTTGTGGGTCGGCGTCAGGTGCGAGACCGAGACCGCCGAGGCACGCGGGGTGGCCCGGGGGGACCGGGCACCGGGCATGGCGGCGTCGCAGGCGGAGGTGGTCCACCGGGGTGTGGTCTACGACCTGGAGGTCGACACCACCCACGCGGAGTCCCTCGACTGTGCGCGGGTCATCGCCGCACACGTCAAGTGAGGGAGCCGTACAGAGGGGCAACCGAAGGCCGGTGCGGCAGGGCACACATTGACCAGATAACTTAGGCATGCCTAACCTAATGCGCCCGCTGTTCGGAGTTCGCGCACGAGGACGGCCACCATGCCCCTGCCCACCCATTCGCACGCCGCTTCGCCGCTCGCCGCGACCGCGCCGTCCACCCCCCTCGGTCCGTTCGAGGACACCGCCGTGACCTGGACAACCTGGGTGACCCTGATGGGATTTGTCGGCGTGATCGCCCTGGCGCTGCTGGCGGCGGGGCCGGTCGCGCGCCGGATCGGATCGGACACGCTCGCCGCGGTGACGGTACGGCTCTCCCGCGCGGCGGTGGTGCTGGGCCTCCTGGCCGTCCCGGCGGTGCTCACCAGCCTCGCCCACGAGGCGGCGGCAGACCGGGCCGGAAAGTCGGGGCAGGCCGGCTACGACTACGGCGCCGCGTGGAACGCGCTCTTCGACGGCACCAACGCCGGCCGTCTGTCGGGACTGGAAGTGACTCTCGTCCTGGTCGGCGCCGTACTCGTCGCCCCCCTAGCCGTACGCCGCGTGGCCGCGAGCCCGGCCCGGCCGTGGCTGCTGTCGCTCGGACTGGGCGCGGGGGCGATCGCCCTCGGTACCACCAAGTTCCCGGACGAGGTGCCCGCCGACTGGGGCCGTACCACCTTCGAAACCGGCATGTGGATGCTGCACCTGCTCGGCGGCGCCGTGTGGCTCGGCGGGCTGGCGGGGCTGGCGCTGCTCGCCTCCTCACGCGTGGTCGTGCCGGCCGACCGGGGCGCCTTCTGGTCCCCGGTGATCCGGCGCTTCTCCGCCGCCGCGATGAGCTGCGTCGCCGCCGTGGCGCTGTCGGGCCTGTTCCTCTACTGGGAGCACGTCGACGGCCCGTCCCAACTGCTCTCCACCATGTACGGCCGCGTGCTGGGCGTGAAGATCCTCATCTTCGGCACGCTGCTGCTGCTCGGCGTCTTCAACCAGTTCTGGCTGCACCCGCAGGTCGACGCGCTGCGCGCCGCCGGTGACGAACGCCCGCTCCGTACCCTGCTCGTACGGGAGTTCCCTCTCGTGGTCACCGCCGAGGCACTGCTCGGAGCGGCGCTGCTGTTCGTCGCCCCGTTCCTGCACGGCTCGGCCCGCAACCAGGCGTTCCAGGCCGACGCGGCCCAGCACTCCACGGTCGGGCTGGACGACCTGCCGAGGCTTCCCGACAAGGAAGTGACCCTGTCCACCTGGGAATGGGGCACGGCGGAGACCCTGGCTGTCATCGCCGTGATGCTCGGCGGCTACTGGATCTCCGGGCTTCTCGCCCGCCGCCGTACCGCCGTCGCGGCGACCGGCCACCCGGACGGTCTCGCCCAGGCGTGAGCCTCGGCTCGACGCGGAGAGAGTCAGCTCAGCGAGGGCAGGGGCCGGGTGGCCAGGTCCGCCGCCTCGTCGGCCGGCAGGCCGAGCATGCGCAGGAGCAGCTCGGCCATCTGCTCGCCGGCCTCCGGCCCGATCTCGCTGACGGTGTTGAGCTGGAGCAGACCGATCAGGGCGCCGCCGATCGCGCTCAGCGCGACCTCGGGGTCGTCGATGCTGAACCGCCCGGAGGCTTTCCCGATCTCCAGGTCGCGCAGCGCGCGGGGCGCGAGGCCGGTGTCGGTGTGCACGTGCGACAGCCCCCGGAAGCGGATGATCTGGGTGATCTCCGGGTGCGTGGCGGACAGCCGGAGAGTGAGGCGGACGCTGGTGGCGAAGACCTCCGCCGGATCGTCGATGCCTTCCGTCACCTTGTCGAGGAGCTGCCCGTACTCCTCCAGGGCGTCGGCGACCGCCGCGTCGAACAGCGCGGTCTTGGTGTCGAAGTGGTTGTAGAAGGTGCCGAAGCCGACGTCCGCCCGCTCGGAGATCTGCTGGATGCTCACCGCCGTGTCCCCGGTCTCGGCCAGGATCCGGCGCGCCGCTGAGATCAGGGCCTGCCGGGAATGCGCCCTGCGGCGTTCGAAGCGGTTGGCGGGCGGGGGAGTCGGCTCAGGCATGGCCCCCAGCGTAGGGCATCGCAGAACTGATGAACCAATCAATTCGCGGCCCGGAACCGGTCCAGGGGCAGCCGGGTGAAGGTGATGGTGTCGTACGGGGTGCGGCGGCCGGTCTCGTAGAGGACGCCCACGGTGCCGGGGTCGGCCTGCACCAGGTCGGAGTAGGCGGCGGGGTCCGTGGTCAGCCGCAGACCGCTGCTCCAGGTCAGGCCTCCGTCGTCGCTGGAGCGCACGGTCATGTCGGAACGGGTTTTCGGGTCGGCGGGTGCGGACAGCAGGAGCGGGCCGGCCTGTCCGCCGTGCCGGGTCTGGAGGACGCTTCCCTCGGAGAGGGGTGCGGTCACGTCCTCCGTGGGGGCGAAGGGCGCGTCCAGGGTTTCTCCGCCGTCGCTGCTGTAGGCGTCGGCGCGGGAGGCGGGGGCGGTGCCGCGCTGGTCACGGGTGTTGAAGTAGACCCGTCCGTCGGGGAGTTGGGCGGCGGTGGTCTCGTTGGCGTTGACGCGGCCGTCGGGTGTGCGGTCGACGAAGCCGATGCGCCAGGTCGCGCCGCCGTCGTCGCTGAGCAGGGCGTGTCCGCCGTAGTACCGCGGCTCCGCGCCGGTGTCGGGGCTCCCGGCGGGGGGTGCGGTGGAGTGGTCGGCCGCCACGACCAGGCGTCCGGTGTGCGGGCCGTGGGTCAGTGCGAGGCCGTGGCCGGGGCCTGTGGCGTACCAGCGCCAGTCCGGCCTCGTGGCCTGGTCGGTGATCTCCGTGGGCGGGGACCAGGTGCGCCCGGCGGTGTCGCTGTGCTGGACGTAGACCCGCCGCCCCGCCGAGGCGGTGGGGCGCTTTCCCTCCAGGATCGTCCTCTCGGTGGCGGTCGCCGCGTTGCGGCACGTCACGAGCACCAGGCGGCCGGTGGTGGGTACGACGACGGGGACCGGGTTGCCCACCGTGTCCGGGCCGGCGTCGGCGACGACCTGTAGGGGAGACCACGTACAACCGCCGTCGGTCGACCGCCGGGAGACGACGTCCACGTCGCCGGCGTCGGCCTTCGAGTGCCGGCGGGCTTCGGCGAAGGCGACGAGCGTGCCCGGGGTGTCGGGGGTGGGGGGTGTGGTGACCACGGCCGGTATACGGAACGTGTGGTAGCCGCCGGTCCCGGACCGGAAGACCACGGACGACTCGCAGGGGGCCGCCCTGTCGTCCGAACGCCCGGCTGCATGGCCGGAGTCGACACAACCACACAGGAGGGCCGCCAGCCCCATGAGTACGGTTCCGCGCGTGAGCGGAGAGGGCACGGACACGGGCGCTCCCAGGCGCGGTGGGGCGCGGGCGAGTTCGGACGGTGGCGGGTGGGGCCGCTGACGTGCCATCGAACCCGGTCGGGGCGAACGTTCCGGCGAACACCGGCGGAACATGGTGTGACTGTCTGCCGAAGAGAGCGAAGGGGCGCCGCCCCACCGGACAGGTGGCCCCCGATCGGGCCGTCCGCAGCTGCGGACGGCCCGATCGGTCCCGATACGGTCAGGTCAGATCAGGTCAGATCAGATCAGATCGTGTCGGATCAGGTCGTGTCAGGTCAGCCGACGCAGCCGCCGACCGGGTTGGGACTGCCGGCGCAGTTCGCCGGTGTGTTGGCGGTCACGGTCGTGCTGGTGAGGGTGGAGGTGCCCGCCGAGTAGATCCCGCCGGGCCGGCTCGTCGCCGTGTTGAGCGTGATCGTCGAGCTGGTCGTCGTCAGGGTCGCGCCGGCGCTCGCGATGCCGGCTCCCCTGCCTGCCGTGTTGTTCTTGACCGTACTGCTGGTGAACGTGGCGGCCGCGGCCGCACCGCTGCTGTGGATGCCGCCGCCGAGACCGGCCGCGTTGTTGCCGCTGAGCGCGCTGCCGGTGAGCGTCACCGCCCCGAAGTTCAGGACGCCGCCCCCGTCGTTGTGTCCGGCGGTGGTGGCCCTGCCGCCCGTGAGGGTCACGGCGTTGAGCGTCAGGGAGCCGGTCGACGCGACCTGGGCGATACGGAACGGGGCCGCCGACGCTGACCTCGCGACGGTGTTGGCGTTGCCGGAGAAGCTGATCGGGGTGGTGATGAGCGGTAACCCGGCGGGGCCGTTGACACCGTCGTCGCCGTGGGCGGACGTGAGCGTGTACGTGCAGCGGGCGGTCAGCGTGATCGTGCCACCGCCGGCCGCGTTGGCCGCGTTCACCGCGGAGACCAGCCCCGCTTCCGTACAGGGGACGGCGGCGGCGACCCCCGCCAGGGCGCTGGTGGGGAGGAGGAACACGCTGCCGGTCAGCAGCAGGGCGGATCCGGTGAGGGTCAGGAGCTTGCGAGTGGGGCGCATCAGCACTTCCATGGAGCAGCGACCGGTGGTGACCGGGCCAGGGGCCCGGACGTCCCGCGAGAGCGGTCACCGGTGGTGTGTCGGGAGAGAAACCGGACGGAGTGTCACTTCTGTGGCACTGCCGGAACTCGCTCCGTAACGGGGCGTATACCCAGTGCGACCGGAACGACTCGGCCGACGGGCGGCTTTCTTGACGCGTCGGCGGGAGGGCCCGGACGCCGGTGCCCGGAGTTCACGCGGTGGTCGCCGCGAGTCAGGACCTGTTCACCCGTGCGATATCGCACGGTTCATCGAACGCCGCCTAGATTTCTCCGACGGGCCGTTGTGCCGCGCCGGGCCGCCTCCTTCGGATCGTGCCGCGGAACCCCCGGCCCCCTCCCGCCCCGGAACGAACGGACAAAGACGGAATGACTCACGCGACCCTGGTACGGGTGCCGGATCCGGCACCCCGGCCGGAGGGCGCCGCGGCGCCCTCGGCGGAACAGCCCAAGAAGCAGAGCAGGTTGCGCGCCCTCGACGGGCTGCGTCTGCTGGCCGCGCTGATGGTCTGTCTCTACCACTACGCGGGGCGCGGCGGCGAGATCACCCGGGTCTGGGGGCAGTCCCCGAAGCACCTGTTCCCCGATCTCTCCGCGGTCGCGGTGTACGGGTGCCTCGGCGTCCAGATCTTCTTCGTCATCAGCGGATTTGTGATCTGCATGAGCAGCTGGGGCCGTACCCTCGGCGACTTCTTCCGCTCACGGGTCTCCCGCCTCTACCCGGCCTACTGGGCGGCCATAGTCCTGGTCACCGCCGCGTGCTTCGTGCTTCCGTCCGTCAGTGAACCGCTGCGCCTCGACGAGGTGTTGGTGAACTTCACCATGCTCCAGCAGCCGACGGGCGTGGACCGTGTCCTGGGAGTGTGCTGGACCCTCTGGGTGGAGGCGCGCTTCTACCTGCTGTTCGCGCTCTTCGTGGTGTGGAAGGGCGTCAACTACCGCCGCGTGGTGATCTTCTGCTGTCTCTGGATCGTGGCCACCGCCCTCGCCCAGGTCGCCGACGTGCCACTGCTGAACGAGATCGTGATGCAGGAGTACGCGCCGTTCTTCGTCGGCGGTCTCGCGCTCTACCTGATCCACCGGTACGGCAGCGACCTGCTGCTCTGGGGCATCGTGGCCACGAGTTGGCTGCTGGGCCAGCACTACGCGACCGTCGCCCTGTGGAGCCCGGACGCCACCCAGGTGTTCCAGCCGCGCTCCCCGCACGTCATCCTGCTCGTCGTCACCTTCGCGTTCGCGTCGGTGGCGGCCGTGGCGCTGGGCTGGTTCCGGTGGGCGAACTGGCGCTGGCTCAGCTTCGCCGGCGCCCTCACCTATCCCTTCTACCTGGTCCACGAACACCTCGGCTGGTTCGCGATCGCCGTCCTGCACCGGAAGTTCGGGATCGACCCCCGCCTGACGCTCCTCGCCACCGTCGCCCTGATGCTCGTACTGGCCTATCTCATCCACCGGTTGGTGGAGAAGCCGTTCGGCCCCCGCTTCAAGCGCACGATGCAGCAGCAGGCCCTGCGCCTGAACTCCCGCACCCAGCCCGCCGGTAGGCCAGGCGGCCAGTAAGTGGACAGGGGACGTGCTGCCGGCGCCTCGACGGGCGCCGGCAGCCACCTCGCGTACGGGCGTACGGTCAGGCCTTGGCGGCGGCCTCCGGCGCTGGCGCCTGGGAGAGGGCGGACCCCGGCTGCGTGGTCCTCCGTACGGGAATGAGAGAAGCGAGCACCGCGGCCGCGAGTCCCACACCGCAGCCGATGAGCATGGCGATACGGAAGCCGTCCTCGGACGGCAGGGCGTACCCACCGAAGTCGGTGGTCATCTGCGCCAGGACCACACCGATCACGGCGGCGGAGACCGAGCTGCCGATCGACCGCATCAGTGTGTTGAAGCTGTTGGCGGAGGCCGTCTCCGACAGCGGAACGGCGCCCATGATGAGGGCCGGCATCGCGCCGTAGGCGAAGCCCACGCCCGTGTTGCAGACGAGGGTGACCACCAGCAGGCTCCAGGGGGAGCCGGAGCCGATGAGCGGCAGCGAGAGGCCGTACCCCACGCCGATGACCAGACTGCCCACGGCCAGGGTGACCTTCGGGCCCTTCACGGCGGACAGCTTCGCGCCGAGCGGCGACATGATCATCATCATGAGGCCGGCCGGTGCCATCCACAGCCCCATCGCGAGCATCGACTGGCCCAGACCGTAACCGGTCGCCTCGGGCAGCTGGAGCAGCTGGGGCACGACCAGGGACTGGGCGTACATCGCGAACCCGACCAGGACCGAGGCCGCGTTCGTCATGAGGACCTGGGGACGGGCGGTCACCCGCAGGTCGACCAGCGGCTCACTGATCCGCAGCTCCCACATCCCCCACACCAGCAGCACCACCACCGCGGCGGCGAACAGGCCGAGTGTCGTGCCGCTGCCCCAGCCCCAGTCGGCGCCCTTCGAGACGGCGAGCAGCAGACAGACCAGGCCGATGCCGAGTCCGATGGCGCCGAGCACGTCGAAGCCCTTCGAGCCGGTCGTCTCGCCGCCAGCCGGTACGAAGACCCAGATGAGCGCTCCGACGGCCAGGGCCAGGGCGGCGACCACCCAGAACAGCACCCGCCAGCTGGCGTTCTCGGCGATCGCGGCGGCGAAGGGGAGGCCGAGCGCGCCGCCCACGCCCATGGACGCGCTCATGATCGCGATGGAGGAGCCGAGCTTCTCCGCCGGCACCACGTCCCGCAGGAGGCTGATGCCGAGGGGGACCACACCCATGCCTATGCCCTGGAGGCCGCGGCCGGCGATCATCGGGACGACGGAGGAGGACAGGGCGCACACCACCGAGCCCGCGACCAGCGGGACCAGGGAGACCAGCAGCATGCGGCGCTTGCCGTACATGTCGCCGAGCCTTCCGGCGACGGGCGTGGCGACGGCCGCCGCGAGCAGGGTGGCGGTGATGACCCAGGAGGCGTTCGACGCGGAGGTGTCGAGCAGCTTCGGCAGTTCCGCGATCAGCGGCACCACCAGGGTCTGGGTGATCGCGGCCACGATGCCGGCGAAGGCGAGGATGCCGACAACACCGCCGGGGCGGGCTGCGGGCTGGGAACTGTCCACGGATGTCTCCCTGTTGGTCTTCCGGGTCACGGCGGAGCGCCACCACGGGTGCGCTCGGTGTGCACCATACATGAAGCGTGTGCCATGCATGAGACGTGCTAGATGCACGCGATGTGCGTGATGCATCCAAGCCGTGATAGGGAGGACGGGCAGGATCCGAAGCCGAAGAGAGCCCGTGTGGACCATCCCTTGGACAAGCCAGAAAGCCCCGGAAAGCCGGGGCGCGCCGACAGCGCCGAGCACCCTGAGAAACCTGAGCGCCCTGAGAAACCTGAGCACCTTGAGAACACCGGGAGTCCCGGCAAGCCCCTGGAGCGGATCGAGTTCGAGACCATGCTTCTCGGCCGCTACCTGCACCTGCTCGCCTCCCGGGGCGGCGGGCGGCTCGACCGCAGCGCCTACACCCTGCTCAGCCGCATCCGGGCCGAGGGGCCGATGTCCATCGGCGGGCTGAGCGACGCCTTCGGCCTGGACGCGTCCACCCTCAACCGGCAGACGGCCGCCATGCTGCGCGCCGGGGTCGTCGAGCGGATCCCCGACCCCGAGGGGGGCATCGCCCGCCGGTTCGCCATCACCCCCGAGGGTGAACGCCGGCTCGACAGCGACCGGGCCGAGAACGTGAACGGCCTGGCCAGACTGCTGGACGCCTGGACACCCGGGGAGGCGGCCCAACTGGCGGACAGCCTGGGCCGCTTGAACCGGGACATCGAACGCCTCGACGGGCGTCCGTGGCCCCGCGACTGAGCCGGGGCGAGGACCGTACGCGACGACTCACACCGACGTGCGACTCCATACGCCGGCACCGGCGGCGACGCCACAGCGCTGCCGCCGGTGCCGGGGAACCGCTGTCAGCCCTGGGGGTCGAAGGCGATCCCGGACGGCTTGGAATTCGTGAGCAGGGACACGAACCTGCCGTCGTTGATCTTGATGGTCGCCGAACCGAAGTCGGCGTTCATCAGCTTGTCGCGCAGCGCCGTGGTGGGCCAGCCGTTCCAGTCCACCAGGGGGGGATAGCGCCAGTTGTGGTAGTGGTTCTCCGGCGGCTCGTCATTGCTGTTCGCGAGCCGGAAGAAGTGCGTGGACAGCCCGTCCTTGTGGAAGACGACCTTCGGGTGCGACCCGTCGAAGCGCACCTGCGAGCGGGGGTACGTCACCTGGCTGCTGTGCTGCGTGGTCGTCACGTACTCCACCTGGTTGGTGGACTGGTTGATCCAGGAGATGACGTGCTCCCAGTCGTGGCGGTGGCCCCCGAGGCCACTGCCCGCGACAGCCTGGTCCTTCTCGAAGTAGCTGGCGTACACGACGGCGCACCAGCCGTTGTTGCACTTCGAGCGGGCGTACGTCTGGGAGTTGTCGAGGTCGGACTGGTCCCGGCAGCTGCCGTTGACCGCGCCGGTCGTGTTCAGCCCGGGAGCGAGCGTGCCGTCAGGGCCGATCGCGGGAGTCGCGTAGCAGCCGTCGGTGTCGTAGTCGTAGGCCGGGGAGAAGGACTGCTCCCAACCGCCCGCGTTCTGCGGCAGGTTGCGCGGCGGATCGGCGTGCGCCATCGAGGCGGGGATGACAACCGCCAGCACCGTGGCACCGAGAACGGTCGCGAACCGGGCCGCCCCGCGCTTGAGGAGGGAGGGCCGGGACGGCGCGCCGACCGGTACGGCCGAGCTCTCCGACGTCCTCACCCCCGCCTGGGCCACCGGCGCTTGGCGCAGAAGACTTCTCATTCTTGACTCTCCTCGCAGGACTCAAGACCCATGACGCGACATCAGGCCGGCACGGGGGGAGCGATCCGACATCCGCGCGGTTCTCCGCGCCGACGCACCACACACTTCGCGACTGTTCCGGCACCGAGGGGCGGACGCCTGAACAAGGCAAGGAAACCGGATGACATAGACATGATCAATGCTTGTGGCAGGACGTCTTCGCCACACGCGTCCGCGGACGGACGGCGCCCACCGGGACATTCACGTCCGTACGCTGACACCGCGTCAGGATCCGGCGGTACGGAAGACAACCGGATCGCGTCCGCTCCACACGGTTCCCGCGCCTTGTGTCCCGACCGACCATTCGGTTAGCGTGCGGAAAGGTTGCGTCACCCGGCCGCGAAAGCGGGTTCGCCACCTGTAGTCCCGCCGCCCGGTCACCGCCGAGGAGCCCGCCCATGACTGACGACGTCTACCTGATCGACGGAGCGCGTACCCCGCAGGGCCGCTACGGCGGCGCCCTCGCCTCCGTACGCCCCGACGACCTGGCCGCCCTCGTGGTCGGCGAGGCCGTGCGCCGCGCCGCGATCCCGGCCGACGCCGTGGACGAGGTGATCCTCGGCGCCGCGAACCAGGCCGGTGAGGACAACCGGGACGTGGCGCGCATGGCCGTCCTGCTGGCCGGACTGCCGCACACCGTGCCCGGCTACACAGTCAACCGGCTCTGCGCCTCGGGGCTGACGGCCGTCGCCTCCGCCGCCCAGGCGATCCGCGCCGGTGAGGCCGACCTCGTGGTCGCGGGCGGGGTGGAGTCGATGACCCGGGCCCCCTGGGTGATGGAGAAGCCCGGCACGCCGTGGGCCAAACCCGGCCAGGTGTACGACACGTCCCTCGGCTGGCGCTTCACCAACCCGCGGTTCGCCGCCGCCGACCGGGCCGTGCCCGCCGGAGCCGATCCGCTGACGACGAAGGTGACCCTGTCGATGGGGGAGACGGCCGAGGAGGTGGCCGCGCTCGACGGCATCACCCGCGCCGACTCCGACACGTTCGCCCTGCGCAGCCACCGGCGCGCCCTCGCGGCCCAGGCGGCCGGGCGCTTCGACCGTGAGATCGTGCCGGTCCCGGTGAAGGACGGCGAGGTCACCCAGGACGAGGGGCCGCGTCCCACCACCACGCTGGAGAAGCTCGGCGGGCTGCGCACCATCTTCCGCGCCGACGGCATCGTCACCGCTGGCTCCTCCTCGCCGCTCTCCGACGGCGCCGCCGCGCTGGTGGTGGCGAGCGCGGCGGCCGTCGCGCGGTACGGGCTCACCCCGCGCGCCCGGATCGTCGCCTCCGCCTCGGCCGGCGTCCAGCCGAACCTCATGGGCCTCGGCCCGGTGCCCGCCACCCAGAAGGTTCTCGCCCGCGCCGGATGGCAGACCGCCGACCTCGACGCGGTCGAACTGAACGAGGCCTTCGCCGCCCAGGCGCTGGCGGTCGTACGGCGCCTCAAGCTCGACGAGGAGAGGGTCAACGCCGACGGCGGGGCCATCGCCCTCGGCCACCCGTTGGGCTGTTCGGGCGCCCGCCTCGTGCTCACCCTGCTCGGCCGTCTTGAGCGGGCGGACGCCCGCAGGGGACTCGCGACCCTGTGCGTCGGCGTCGGCCAGGGCGTCGCGATGCTGGTGGAGCGGGTGTGAGCGCGGAGGTCGCGGCACTTGCCGGAGCCCGTAGAATGCATCATATTGAGAGCCGAACGAACGGTCGGTTGGGGAGATGGCATGGATGACACACAGCCCGAGGCGGCGGTCCGCGCCGATCCCGGGCTCGCGGAGTACTTCGAGGCCACCATCGCGCGCGACCAGCGCGTCGAGCCGCGCGACTGGATGCCCGACGGCTACCGCAAGACGCTGATCCGGCAGATCGCGCAGCACGCCCACTCGGAGATCATCGGCATGCAGCCGGAGGGCGACTGGATCACCCGCGCGCCCTCGCTGCGCCGCAAGGCCATCCTTTTCGCGAAGGTCCAGGACGAGGCCGGCCACGGGCTGTACCTGTACTCGGCCGCCGAGACCCTCGGCGTCGACCGCGAGGATCTCACCCGGCGGCTGATCGAGGGCCGCCAGAAGTACTCGTCGATCTTCAACTACCCCACCCCGACCTTCGCCGACGTCGGCGTCATCGGCTGGTTCGTGGACGGCGCGGCCATCTGCAACCAGGTGCCGCTGTGTCGCAGCTCCTACGGGCCCTACGCCCGCGCCATGGTGCGCATCTGCAAGGAGGAGTCCTTCCATCAGAGGCAGGGCTACGAACTGCTGATGACGATGATGCGCGGTACCGAGGCCCAGCGGGCCATGGTGCAGGACGCGGTGGACCGGTGGTGGTGGCCGTCGCTGATGATGTTCGGCCCGCCGGACGAGAACTCGCCCAACTCGGCGGCGTCGATGGCGTGGAAGATCAAGCGCCACAGCAACGACGAGCTGCGCCGGCGTTTCGTGGACATGACCGTGCCGCAGGCGGAGAAGCTCGGCGTGACCCTCCCCGACCCCGAACTGCGGTGGAACGAGGAGCGGGGCCACCACGACTTCGGCACCCCCGACTGGGACGAGCTGATGCGGGTCATCAAGGGCGACGGGCCGTGCAACGCGGAACGGGTCGAGCGGCGGCGCGACGCCCACGAGGAAGGCGCCTGGGTACGGGAGGCGGCCGCGGCCCACGCGGCGAAGCAGGCGGCACGCACGCGCGAAGGAGCGGCGACATGAGCGACACACCGGAGCCGAAGGCGGGCTGGCCGCTGTACGAGGTGTTCGTACGCGGCAAGCGCGGCCTGAACCACGTCCACGTCGGGTCCCTGCACGCCGCCGACGACCGGATGGCCCTCACCCACGCCCGCGACCTGTACACCCGGCGCAACGAAGGCGTGAGCATCTGGGTGGTGCCCTCCGCGCACATCGCCGCCTCCACCCGCGACGAGAAGGACCCCTTCTTCGCGCCCAGCGCGGACAAGGTCTACCGCCACCCCACCTTCTACGACATCCCCGACGACGTCCCCCACATCTAGGAGCAGGGCATGACCGACGACCACGTCTACATGACCCTGGCCGAGGGGCACGACGACACCGACGCCCGGTGGGCGTTCGGCACCGGCTTCGAGGACCCGCTGCACGGCGTGGACACCACCGTCCCGGACGGCGTCGACCGGCGGGAACTCACCGCGACCTGCCTCGCGCTCGGCGACGACGCCCTGATCAGCGCCCAGCGGCTGGCCGAGTGGACCACCCGCGCCCCCGAGCTGGAGGAGGACGTCGCCCTCGCCAACATCGGACTCGACCTGCTCGGCCAGGCCCGCCTCCTGTACACCCGGGCCGGCCACGCCGACGGCACCGGCCGCGGCGAGGACGCGTACGCCTACTTCCGCGACGCCGGCGAGTTCCGCAACGTACGCCTGGCCGAACTGCCCAACGGGGACTTCGCGTTCAGCGTCGTACGGCTGCTGGTGCTGTCCAGCTGGCGGCTCGCCCACTTCGAGAGGCTGAGCGCCACCGCCGACCCCGTCCTCTCGGCCATCGCCGTCAAGGGCGTGAAGGAGCTGGCGTACCACCGCCAGTGGGCCGCCGACTGGGCGGTGCGCCTCGGCGACGGTACGGACGAGTCGCACCGCCGCATGCGGACCGCGCTGCGGCACGTGACCCCGTATCTGGGCGAGCTGTTCTCCGCGTACGACGTCCGCGACGACGTCGTGGGGGTCCTGCGCCAGGTCCTGGACGCGGCCGGTCTGCCGCTACCCGCATGGCAGCCGCTTCCCGGATCCGGCCGCGACGGGGACCACACCGAGCACCTCGTCCCGCTGCTGGCCGAGTTGCAGTCCGTGGCCCGCGCCCACCCGGAGGGCACATGGTGACCGGCGCGGCGGACGTCCGCCGCGCCCGTCACATCGCCGAGGGCGTCCCGGACCCCGAACTCCCCATGCTCACCCTCGCCGACCTCGGAGTGCTGCGGGGGGTCGAGGCCGGCGCGGACGGCACGATCGTCGCGAGCCTCACCCCGACCTACTCCGGCTGCCCCGCCATGGCCGAGATGCGCGCCGGGGTGGCGACCAGGCTGAGGGCCGCCGGGTACGCGCGCGTGGAGGTCCGTACGGTCCTCGACCCGCCGTGGACCACGGACTGGATCACGCCCGCCGGCCGCCGCAAGCTCGCCGAGCACGGCATCGCCCCGCCCGGGCCCGCCCCGCGACACGCGCCCGGCCCCGTG
>NZ_WWJY01000034.1 GCF_009865405.1 Streptomyces sp. SID3212
CGTACCGCGTACCAGCCCGCCCGGCGCTGCCATTCCGCGGCGATCCCGGCGATCACCGCCGCCGCCTCCGGGTCGGAGGAGCCCGCCGAGGCCAGCACCACACCCGTCGACGGCCGGTCGGAGCGCGCCAGCCCCGCCTCGTACAGGCGCCGCTCCAACGCCCCCACGAGCAGCGGCGAAGGGCCGAGGACGCCGGCCTGGCGGATCCGCAGGCCGGGCAGGCGTTCCGACGCCTCCCGCAGGACGGCCGGGATGTCGGCCTTGGCATGGAACGCCCGCGTGAGCAGCAGCGGTTGGGCCACCACCTCCACCACGTGCGGCCCGCCCTCCCGCGCCAGCCGGTCCAACACCTCAGGCACGGAAGGCGTGTTGAAGTCCAGGAAGCCGGTCTCCACCCGCAGCCCGGGCCGCAGCGCCCGTACCCGCCGGGCGAGGGCGTGCACGGTCGCCGCGTGCCGGGGGTCCCGGCTGCCGTGCGCGACCACGAGCAGGACCGGGGGCACGAAAGGGGGCCCGGAAGGGGGCACGAGCGGGGGACGGGGGAGAGGGCGCACGGGAATCAGCTCTTCACGAGGAGACCGCGGTTGCGCAGGACCCACCGCTCCAGCGGACTGAAGATCAGCAGGTCGATCGCGATGCCGACGATCAGGATCAGGAGGATGGCGAGGAACACCATGGGCATGCTGCCGACCGTACGCCCGTTCTCCAGCAACTGGCCCAGTCCCACGCCGAGATCGGGCGACGACGCGATGATCTCGGCGGCCATCAGGGAGCGCCAGGAGAACGCCCAGCCCTGCTTGAGCCCCGCCAGGTACCCGGGCAGCGCCGCCGGCATGATGATGTGCCAGGTGTTCCTGAGCCCGGTGGCGCCCAGCGTGCGCCCGGCCCGCAGGAAGAGCGGCGGCACCTGATCGACCCCGGACACCAGCCCGTTGGCGATCGAGGGGACCGCGCCCAGCAGGATCACCGCGTACATCATCGTGTCGTTGAGCCCGAGCCAGATCACGGCCGGCGGCACCCACGCCACCGACGGCAGCGACTGGAGCCCCGACAGGATCGGTCCGATCGCCGCCCGTACGAACTTCACCCGGGCCACCAGGAGACCCAGCGGGGTGCCGATCAGCAGCGCCAGCAGGAAGCCCAGCAGGCCGCGCGAGACGCTGGTCCAGATGTAGCCGAGCAGGGTGCCCTGCGACCAGGCGTCGGACAGCTCGTCCCACACCGCTCCCGGCGACGGCAGCTTGTACTCGTCGGTGACCTTCGCCCAGATCAGGATCTGCCACACGAACAGCACGAGGAGGACGGCGACGGTGGGCGGCAGCACCTTCTGGACCAGGGTCTGGCGCAGGGGTGTCCGCCCGGTCTGTACGGAGTCCAGCGCGTCGAGCCCGGCCTCCAGACCGGCCATGTCACCGTGACCGCCGCCGGCCGGGGGGCGCGCGTCCGACCCGTCGGACCGGAGGGAGCCGTCCGCCGCCGCGTCCCCGGGCGCCGGGTCCTTCTGCGGCGTCGTGTCAGTGCTGGCCATGTCGGCGGATCTCCCCACGCAGTTCTTCGGTGATCTCGACGGACAGCTCCGCCACCTCGGCGTCCTCGATCCGGCGCGGCTGCGGGATGTCCACCCGCCACTCGCGGGCGATCCGGCCGGGGCGCGAGGACAGCAGGACGACACGCTCGGCGAGCCGTACCGCCTCCCGCACGTTGTGGGTGACGAACAGCACCGACAGGTTCGTCTCGCGCCAGATGCGTGTCAGCTCGTCGTGCAGCACGTCGCGGGTGATGGCGTCGAGCGCGGCGAACGGCTCGTCCATCAGCAGCAGTTGGCTGTCCTGGGCGAGCGCGCGCGCCAGCGCGACCCGCTGCCGCATCCCGCCGGACAGCTCGTGCACCCGCTTGCCGTACGCCCCTTCGAGCCGTACGAGCCCGAGCAGCCGTTCCGCCTCGCCGCGGCGGTCCTGCTTGGGCACCCCGCGCAGCCGCAGGGCCAGTTCGATGTTCTTGCCCGCGGTCAGCCACGGGAACAGCGCGTGCTCCTGGAACATCAGGGCCGGGCGCCCGCCCGGGGTCTCGATGGACCCGGCGGTCGGGCGGTCGAGCCCCGCCACCAGGTTGAGCAGGGTGGACTTGCCGCAGCCCGAGGCTCCCAGGAGGGTGACGAACTCACCCGGAGCGACATCGAGCGTGATGTCGTCCAGCACGAGCTGCCGCCC
The DNA here is from genome assembly GCF_009865405.1 of Streptomyces sp. SID3212. Classification (GTDB taxonomy): domain Bacteria; phylum Actinomycetota; class Actinomycetes; order Streptomycetales; family Streptomycetaceae; genus Streptomyces. The sequence goes on from NZ_WWJY01000034.1 coordinate 2,211, forward strand.
CGCCGGGGTCGCGAAGGTCTTGGAGACGTGCGCGATGCGCGCGGCGTGGTCCACCGACGTGGTGCCGTCGGCGGCCTTGGTGAGCGTCGATGCCATGGTCGTCACCTCCTGGGAATCCTGCGAAATCCTGCGAACAGACGCGAACAGATCAGTCGCGCAGATCGGTCGCGGCGGTTACTTGACGCCGAGACCGGCGTCGGCGACCTCGGGCTCACCGGCGGCCTTGAGCACCTTGTTCAGCGGGCCCAGGTCGTAGATGCCGGCGAGGTCGGGCTTCTCCAGCAGACCGGCCTTCACCGCGTGGTCGGCCTCGGACTGGAGCGTGGAGGCCAGCGGGTCGTTGGTGACCTTGATGGACTCCCACGCCGGGTCGAGGACCTCGGGCGGCAGGGCCTTGCCCGACAGGGTCTTGAGCGCCTCGTTGGCCGACGCCTTCGCCTGGTCCTCGTTGGCGTTGATCCAGGCGTTCGTCTTCACCGAGCCGCGCAGCACGGCCTCGACGACGTCCGGGTGCGCGGAGAGGAACTTCTGCGACACGATGATGTTCGTGATCACGAACTGCTTGTCCGGCCACAGGTCCGACTCGTTGAGCAGCACCTTCGCGCCCTCGGCCACCAGCTTGGACGCCGTCGGCTCCGGCACCCAGGCGCCGTCGATGGAACCGGCCTTGTAGGCGTCCGGGGTGATCTTGTTGTCCGTACGGACGACGGAGACGTCACCCTTGCCGGACTGGGCGTCGACCTTCCAGCCCTTCTCCGAGATCCAGTTGAGGAACGCCACGTCCTGCGTGTTGCCCAGCTGCGGGGTGGCTATCTTCTTGCCCTTGAGGTCGTCCAGGGTCTTGATCTTCTTCGGGTTGACCACCAGCTTCACCCCGCCCGAGGCGGAACCGCCGATGATCCGCAGGCTCTTGCCCTTGGTCTGGACGTAGCCGTTGATCGCGGGGGAGGGGCCGATGAAGCCGATGTCGATGCTGCCCGCGTTGAGCGCCTCGATCTCGGAGGGCCCGGCGTTGAAGGTGGAAGGCGCGACCTTCGTGCCGCCCAGCTCCTTCTGGAAGAGACCGTCCTGGATACCCACCAGGGCCGTGGCGTGCGTGAGGTTCGGGAAGTAGCCGATCTTCACGGTGTCGGCCGACAGCTTCTTCGCTCCGGCGGCGACCGCCGGCTTCTTGTCGTCGTCCTTCTTCGCGTCGGAGCCGTAGCCGCAGGAGGTGACGACAACGGCGAGAAGGGGTACTGCGGCGAGCGTGGTGATACGGCGGCGCGACAGGATGCGCGTGGCAGGCACGGGAGGGGTTCCTCTCGTCGGCCCGGTGCGCACGCCCTACGGGAACGCGGGCGTGACCGGGAGATCGGCAGGTCTTCGACGGTGCGGGTGGGGCGGGCGGTGCGGGAGGTGGGGGGTGCGGGCGCGCAGGCAGTGCGCGTACGTCATCACGCACATCGCGCCACCCCGCCCGTTCCCGCGCCGAGGAGGCCGCTGCCGACGCGGCCGCCCTCCTTCGCGAAGGTCGCGTACATGTCGATGGCCATCAGAAGTCCCAGCCTTCTTCGTCCGTGGGTACGACCGCCGTCGCGCCCGCGCCCTCGGCGAAGGCGTCGCCCGCCATGCCGGCGCTCAGCGTCGTACCGTCGGCCGGGTCGATCAGCAGAAACGATCCGGTCCTGCGGGACTCGGCGTACGGGTCGAGCGCGAGCGGTTCGGCCGTACGGATCCTCACGCGTCCGATGTCGTTGGCGACGAGCTGCCCGGGGGCCGGGTGCTGGGACAGGTCGTCCAGCGTGAGCCGGGACGGGATGTCCTTCACGATCGCCTTGACCGTACGGGTCGTGTGCTTGAGCAGCACCCGCTGGCCGACGGTCAGCGGCCGGTCGGCGACGTGGCAGACGGTCGCCTCCACGTCCTGCGTCGACGCGGGCAGCTGCGCGCTGGGGGCGATCAGGTCGCCGCGCGACACGTCGATGTCGTCCGCGAGGCGCAGCGTCACGGACTGCGGGGCCCAGGCGATGCCGACGCTTTCGCCGAGCGCGTCGATGCCCTCGATCGTGCTCGTACGGCCGGACGGCAGGACCGTCACGGCGTCGCCGACCCGCAGCACACCGGAGGAGATCTGGCCGGCGTAGCCGCGGTAGTCCGGGTGGCTCGCGGACTGCGGGCGGATCACGTACTGCACCGGGAAACGCGCCGGGCAGTGGGCCAGGTCGTGGCTGGACGGCACGGTCTCCAGGTGCTCCAGCACCGTCGGGCCGCCGTACCAGTCCATGTGCGCGGACGGCTCCACGACGTTGTCCCCGGCGAGGGCCGAGATCGGGATCGCGGTGATCTCCGGGACGCCGAGGGAGGCCGCGTACGCCGTGAACTCCTCGGCTATCGCGGCGAATACGGGCTCCGCGTACGCGACGAGGTCCATCTTGTTGACGGCCAGCACCACGTGCGGGACACGCAGCAGGGCGGCGACGGCGGCATGGCGGCGGGTCTGCTCGACCACACCGTTGCGCGCGTCGACCAGGACGACCGCCAGCTCCGCGGTGGAGGCGCCGGTGACCATGTTCCGGGTGTACTGCACGTGCCCGGGGGTGTCGGCGAGGATGAACCGCCGCCGGGGCGTGGCGAAGTAGCGGTACGCGACGTCGATGGTGATGCCCTGCTCGCGCTCGGCGCGCAGTCCGTCGGTGAGCAGTGCCAGGTCGGGTGTGTCCTGGCCCCGGCTGAGTGAGACCCGTTCCACGGCCTCCAACTGGTCGGTGAGCACCGACTTCGAGTCGTGCAGCAGCCGCCCCACCAGGGTGGACTTGCCGTCGTCGACGGAACCGGCGGTCGCGAAGCGCAGCAGGGTGGTGGTGGCGAGCCGCTCGGCGAACTCGGCGTACGGCTCGGTGGCGCTCGTCATGGCTAGAAGTACCCTTCGCGCTTGCGGTCTTCCATCGCGGCCTCGGACATCTTGTCGTCGGCGCGGGTCGCGCCGCGCTCGGTGAGCCGGGAGGCGGCGATCTCGGCGATCACCGCGTCGAGCGTGGTGGCGTCGGAGTCGACGGCGCCGGTGCAGGACATGTCGCCGACCGTGCGGTAGCGCACCAGGCGCTTCTCGACGCTCTCGTTCTCCTTGGGGCCGCCCCAGTCGCCCGCCGTCAGCCACATCCCGGCCCGCAGGAACACCTCGCGCTCGTGGGCGAAGTAGATCCCCGGCAGCTCGATGCCCTCGCGGGCGATGTACTGCCAGACGTCCAGCTCGGTCCAGTTGGAGAGCGGGAAGACCCGGACGTGCTCACCGGGGGCGTGCCGGCCGTTGTAGAGGTTCCACAGCTCGGGGCGCTGGCGGCGCGGGTCCCACTGGGAGAATTCGTCCCGCAGCGAGAACACGCGCTCCTTGGCCCGCGCCTTCTCCTCGTCCCGCCGCCCGCCGCCGAAGACCGCGTCGAACCGCTCGGCCTGGATCTTCTCGGTGAGCGGGACGGTCTGGAGGGGGTTACGGGTCCCGTCGGGGCGCTCGCGCAGCTTCCCCGCGTCGATGTACTCCTGTACGGAGGCGACGTGCAGGCGCAGGCCGTGCTCGGCGACCGTACGGTCCCGGTAGTCCAGCACCTCGGGGAAGTTGTGCCCGGTGTCGACGTGCAGCAGCGTGAACGGCACCGGCGCGGGCGCGAACGCCTTGAGCGCCAGGTGCAGCATGACGATCGAGTCCTTGCCGCCGGAGAAGAGGATCACCGGCCGCTCGAACTCCCCCGCCACCTCACGGAAGATGTGGACCGCCTCGGACTCCAGGGCGTCCAGGTGGCTCAGGGCGTAGGGGGCGTCGGTGCCCCCGGTGACGGACGCGACGGTCGTGCTCACGCGAGACCCCTTTCGGTGAGGAGCGCGTGGAGCGCGTCGGCGGACTCCCGTACGGACTGGGTGTGCGACTCGATCCGCAGGTCCGGGTCCTCCGGCGCCTCGTAGGGGTCGTCGACCCCGGTCAGCCCGGACATCTCGCCGGCCGCCTGCTTGGCGTACAGCCCCTTCACATCCCTTACGGAGCACACCTCGACGGGAGTCGCGACGTGCACCTCCAGGTAGGCGGTGCCCACGCCCTGGTGGCGTTTGCGCACGGCCTCGCGGCTGTCCGCGTACGGCGCGATCACCGGCACCAGCGCCTTGACGCCGTGGGACGCGAGCAGTTCGGCGACGAAGCCGATGCGCTGGACGTTGGTGTGCCGGTCCTCGCGGCTGAACCCGAGGCCCGCGGAGAGGAATTCGCGGATCTCGTCGCCGTCGAGGATCTCGACGCGGTGGCCCTCCGTGCGCAGCCGCTCGGCCAGCTCCCGCGCGATCGTGGTCTTGCCCGCGCTGGGCAGACCGGTGAGCCAGACGGTGGCGCCCTGCTCCGTCATGCTCAACTGTCCCTCCTCATGAGTTTCCTGACTGCCCGTCACCGATGTGCTCGTCATGTCCGTGGCGCGGCTTCTGTGGCGTTCGCCGCCCCGCTGTTCGCCGCCCCTGCCGTCAGCCGTGCAGCCCGCACTCGGTCTTGCCCCGGCCGGCCCAGCGCCCCGCGCGGGCGTCCTCGCCCTCCAGCACCCTGCGGGTGCAGGGGGCGCAGCCCACGGAGGCGTAACCGTCCATGAGGAGCGGGTTGGTGAGGACGCCGTGCTCGGCGACGTACCGGTCCACGTCCTCCTGCGACCAGCGGGCGATCGGCGAGACCTTGACCTTGCCGCGCCGCTCGTCCCAGCCGACCACGGGGGTGTTCGCCCGGGTCGGGGACTCGTCGCGGCGCAGCCCGGTGGCCCAGGCCGCGTAGCCGGCCAGCCCCTCTTCGAGCGGCTTGACCTTGCGCAGGGAGCAGCACAGGTCGGGGTCGCGGTCGTGCAGCTTCGGCCCGTACCGGGCGTCCTGTTCGGCGACGCTCTGGCGCGGGGTCAGCGTGATGACGTTGACGTCCATCACGGCGTCCACGGCGTCGCGGGTGCCGATCGTCTCGGGGAAGTGGTAGCCGGTGTCGAGGAAGACCACGTCCACGCCGGGAAGGACGGTGGAGGCGAGGTGGGCGACCACCGCGTCCTCCATGGACGACGTCACGCAGAACGTGTCGCCGAACGTGTCGGCGGCCCACCGGAGGATCTCCGTCGCCGAAGCGTCCTCGAGCGCGCGGCCCGCGTGCTCGGCGAGGGCCTTCGGGTCGTCCGTCCCGGCCAGCGTGGTCATGTCGATTCCCCTCCGTCGGGTGCCTGGAGCCCCCGGGTCAGCAGCCCGAGGAACTTCAGTTGGAAGGCCCGGTTGCAGGCCGCGCATTCCCAGGCGCCGTGGCCCTGCTCGTTCGGGCGCAGGTCCTCGTCGCCGCAGTAGGGGCAGTAGAAGGGGGCGGCGCGCTCGCTCATGAGAGGGCCTCCTCCGATGCGCGGGCCGCCCACGTGGCGAACCGCTCGCCCTCGGCGCGCTCCTTCTGGAAGCGGCCGAGCACCCGCTCGACGTAGTCGGGCAGCTCGTCCGAGGTGACCTTGAGGCCGCGGACCTTGCGGCCGAAACCGGCCTCCAGGCCCAGGGCGCCGCCCAGGTGCACCTGGAAGCCCTCGACCTGCTGACCGTCCTTGTCCAGCATCAGCTGGCCCTTGAGACCGATGTCGGCGGTCTGGATGCGCGCGCAGGCGTTCGGGCAGCCGTTGATGTTGATGGTGAGCGGCTGGTCGAACTCGGGGATACGGCGCTCCAGTTCGTCGATCAGCGTGGCGCCGCGCTGTTTGGTCTCGACGATCGCGAGCTTGCAGTACTCGATACCGGTGCACGCCATCGTCCCGCGCCGGAACGGCGACGGCTTGACCCGCAGGTCCAGCGCTTCGAGCCCGGCCACCAGCGAGTCGACCTGGTCCTCGGCGACGTCGAGCACGATCATCTTCTGCTCGACGGTGGTACGCAGCCGGCCCGAGCCGTGCGCCGCCGCCACCTCGGCGATGCGGACGAGCTTGGGGCCGTCGACCCGGCCGACGCGCGGTGCGAACCCGACGTAGAACAGGCCGTCCTTCTGCCGGTGCACCCCGACGTGGTCGCGCCACGCCTGGAGGGGCTGCGCGGGGGCGGGGCCGTCGATCAACTCCCGCTTGAGGTACTCGTCCTGGAGGATCTGGCGGAACTTCTCCGCGCCCCAGTCCGCGACCAGGAACTTCAGGCGGGCGCGGGTGCGCAGCCGCCGGTAGCCGTAGTCGCGGAAGATCCCGATGACCCCGGCCCACACGTCCGGCACCTCGTCCAGCGGCACCCAGGCGCCGAGGCGCTGCCCGATCTTCGGGTTGGTCGACAGGCCGCCGCCGACCCACAGGTCGAAGCCGGGGCCGTGCTCGGGGTGCTCGACGCCGACGAAGGCGATGTCGTTGATCTCGTGCGCCACGTCCAGCAGCGGCGACCCGGAGATCGCCGTCTTGAACTTGCGCGGGAGGTTCGAGAATTCCTTGGTGCCGATGAACCGGGCGTTGATCGCGTCGATGGCCGGGGTGCCGTCGATGATCTCGTTCTCGGCGACCCCGGCGACCGGCGAACCGAGGATCACGCGGGGCGTGTCACCGCAGGCCTCGGTGGTCGACAGGCCGACGGCCTCCAGACGCCGCCAGATCTCCGGCACGTCCTCGATCCTGATCCAGTGCAGCTGGATGTTCTGCCGGTCGGTGAGGTCGGCGGTGTCCCGGCCGAACTCGTGCGAGATCTCGCCGATCACGCGCAGCTGCTCGGTGGTCAGCCGCCCGCCGTCGATCCGGACCCGCAGCATGAAGTACTTGTCGTCCAGCTCCTCCGGCTCCAGGATCGCGGTCTTGCCGCCGTCGATCCCGGGCTTGCGCTGGGTGTACAGCCCCCACCAGCGCATCCGGCCGCGCAGGTCGTTCGGGTCGATCGAGTCGAAGCCCGCCTTGGAGTAGATGTTCTCGATGCGCGCCCGCACATTGAGACCGTCGTCGTCCTTCTTGAACTGCTCATTGCCGTTGAGCGGAGTGAAGTGGCCGACGGCCCACTGGCCCTCGCCGCGGTGACGGCTCACCTTGCGGCGGGGTGTGGCGGGAGTCGGCTGGTCCGGGGTGGCGGCCATGGCGTTACGTCCTTCGAGACTGCGTGAGGGCGGCTCTCAGCCGCACACCCGCGCGAAGGCGCGGCGGTGCGCGGCAGGTGCAGAGGTCAGGGGCGGGTGGTGCGGAGTCGCGGCGGCGCGCGAGATCTCAGTTTGTCGGACAGATGGCGCTGGACATGCGGCCGAGGTCGACGTGTCGCCGACCTACCAAGGCAATTCCAGCTCTCGACATGACGGAAGCGTGTCACGCGGATCTCGGGGCAGTCCACCACTATCCGCTATGTGGACGACAGTGTCCCGCTATGTGAGATGGCATGCGGCGGGGCGAGGCGGGGTGGGGCCGGGCGAGGTCAGGTGAGGCGGGACGTATGGTCACACCAGCGCGCCGGGCCAGGGGCCCGGCGTCGGCGTCTCCTCCTCCTCGGACGTCTTCGTGTCGAAGAGGGTGAAGCCGCGCCGCCGGTAGTTGGCCATGGCGTGCTCGCCGTCCTTGGTGCACGTGTGCAGCCACACCCGCTCGGTCGGCTTGAGCCCGGGGTGGCGCTCGGCCAGGTCCCACGCCCTGGCGGTGCCGTACGACAGCAGATGGCCGCCGATCCGGCGGCCCCGGAAGGCCGGGACCAGCCCGAAGTACACGATCTCGACCGCGCCGCCGTCCTGCGCCGCCAGCTCCAGGAAGCCGGCCGGGGTGCCCTTCTCGTACGCGACCCACGTCTCCACACCGGGCCGGTCCAGGTACTCCCGCCACTGCCCGTACGTGTACGGCAGCCGGTCCGTCCAGCGGACGTCCCCGCCGACGGCCGTGTACAGGAACCGGCTGAACTCGGGGGACGGCACCTCGGCCCGTACGATCCGCACGTCGCCCGGCGGCGGGGCGGCGGGGCGCAGATCGGACGGCGAGGTCTGCTCCAGGGACCACGTGGTCACGGTGAGGGTCATGTGCGCCAGAGAATCACGCGAGGGGTCGCGCGGTCACACCAGGGCCGGTCACGGCGGGGGTGGTCAGGGCCGGGCCGGTCGCAGCCTGGGTGCTCAGGGACGGAGTGGTCGCAGCCGAGGGGCTCAGGGACGGGGTGGTCGCAGCCGGGGTGGTCAGGGCCGGGATGGTCGCGGCCGGGGTGGTCAAGGCCAGGGTGGTCCCGAGGGGCGGGCGGGGCAGGCTCCGGGTGCTCAGCACCGCCGGGGCCGTCGAATGCGGCAGCAGTTCCTCCGGATCCTCCGGCGTGACCACCTCCACCTCGACCTCCTCGCGGAAGCGGTACGGCCGGTGCGCCAGCACCCCCGACAGGTGGCGCCGCACCCGCGACATCTCCGCCCGTACGGTCACCGTGCGCGTCGCGTCCCCGAACACGTCCGCCGCCAGCTCCGCCGCGCTGCGCCCGTCCCGGCGCACGGCCAGGACGTACAGCAGCTCCGCGTGGCGCGGGGTCAGCTCCTGCACCCAGCTGCCCGCCGCCCCCGACACCGCCACCGACCAGCGCCGGGGCCGGCTCAGGTCCAGGACGACCCGGCTTACCGCTCCCGCCGAGGCCGGGTCGGGGTCGTCCGCCACCTGGATGAGCCAGCCGCCCGGCAGCGGCTCGACCGCGCACATGCCCAGCGAGGGGTGCCAGACCCGGCCCGCCCCGAACGACTTGGGCAGCGGGAGCCGGTCCACGGGGGGCATCCCCGTGACCGCCGCCGTCCAGCCGTAGCTGTCGACCGCCAGCGCCCGCCCCCCGATCCGGCACATGATCGGCGCCGCCACCGAACGCAGCCGCTCGACGTTTCCCCGGTGCCGCTCCCGCATGTCGCTCTCCGCGAGCCGGGCCACCGACCTGACCAGCGCGAGCGTCGCCGGATGGAACCCGGCCGCCGGGCCGCTCACGTCGACCACCCCCAGCAGCCGCCCGTCCCTCGGGTCGTGCACCGGCGCGGCGGCGCAGGTCCACGAGTGCAGCGTCCGGACGAAGTGCTCCGCCGAGTGGACCCGTACCGGCCGCCGGACCGCAAGCGCCGTACCGATCGCGTTGGTGCCCGTGGCCCCCTCGGTCCAGGTCGCCCCCTCTTCGAGCCAGATGCCGCCCGCCTGCCGCAGCACGGACGGGCTGCCGTCCCGCCACAGCACCCGCCCCTCGTCGTCCGTGACGACCGTGATCTGGAGGGACGCGTCCGCCACGTCGGTCAGCGAGTCGACGAGGGTACGCAGCGCCTCGCCGAGCACGGACGTACGCCGCCGGTGCTCCAGCTCGTCCCGCTCCAGCAGCACCGTGCGGGTGGTTCTGTCGGGATCGAGCCCCATCCGGGACATCCGCCGCCACGACGCGTCGATCACCGGGCGGGGCGCGACCGGAGGCCGCTCGCCGGCCAGCGCCGCCTCCCTGACCCGATGGAGGAGCCGGGTGGCCTGCGCGCCGTCCACGGTGGAGAGCCGGGCCAGGTCGAGCGGTATGTCCTTCATCAGCCCATCGTGCCGTTCCGGTCACCCTCCGGAGGGGCAGTTCCGGATTCTGCTGCAACGGGTTGCAACTCTGGCATCCCGGGTGCGGGTGCCGGAGAGTGACAGGGAATCAGAGGTGGTGCCGTGTCGGCGCAGCACCACCTCTGATGGTCCCCCCACCTCTCCCGCGGCGGCCCCACCTCTCCCGCGGCGGCCTCACCCTCACCCTCCCCTTCCCCGGCTCACCCCTCCGGCCGCGCCCGGTCCACGACCGACGCCAGGTCCAGCGTGTGCGGCAGGGTGCCGAAGGCCGTACCCCAGTCGCCGCCGAGCCGTGAGGCGCAGAACGCGTCCGCCGCCTCCGGCGGCGCCCACCGCACCAGCAGTGAACCCTGGAGCACCAGCGCCATCCGCTCCACCAGCCGCCGCGCCCGCGCCTCGATCCCGGTCAGGTCGGCCAGTTCGGTGAGCAGGTCCTTGATGGCCCGGTCCAGCCGGTGGTCGGCGCCGCGCGCCAGGCCCACCTCCTGGAGGAAGGCGTTCAGCGCGCCCGGCTCCCGCTGGAGCGCCCGCAGCACGTCCAGCGCCTGTACGTTCCCCGAGCCCTCCCAGATCGAGTTCAGCGGCGCCTCGCGCAGCAGCCGGGGCATCCCGGACTCCTCCACGTACCCGTTGCCGCCCAGGCACTCCAGGGCCTCCGCCACGGCCGGGGTGCACCGTTTGGTCACCCAGTACTTGGCGACGGGCACCGCGAGCCGCAGGAACGCCCGCTCCCGGTCGCGCTCCTCCTCGGGACCGCCCTGGACCGCGTCGTACGCCGCCGCCAGCCGCAGCGCGAGCGTCGTCGCGGCCTCCGACTCCAGGGCCAGGTCGGCCAGGACGTTGACCATCAGCGGCTGGTCGATCAACTCGGCGCCGAACGCCCGCCGGTACGTGGCGTGATGGACGGCCTGCGCCACCGCCTGCCGCATCAGCGCGGCCGAACCGACCACGCAGTCCAGCCGGGTCGCCGCCACCATCTCGATGATGGTGCGCACGCCGTGCCCCTCCTCGCCGACGCGGCGCCCCCAGGTCTCGTCGAACTCGACCTCGCCCGACGCGTTGGAGCGGTTGCCCAGCTTGTCCTTGAGGCGCTGGATCCGGAAGACGTTGCGCGTACCGTCCGGCAGCACACGCGGGACGAGGAAACAGGTCAGCCCGCCCGGCGCCTGCGCCAGGACGAGGAATCCGTCGCACATCGGCGCGGAACAGAACCACTTGTGCCCGGTGAGCAGGTACTCGTCGCCCGCGCCCGTCTCGGTGTCCAGCCGCCGGGCGCTCGTCGTGTTGGCACGGACGTCGCTGCCGCCCTGCTTCTCCGTCATGCCCATCCCGAAGAGCACCCCGGACTTCTCGCCGGCGGGCCGCAGCCCGGGGTCGTACACCCGGGAGGTGAGCCGCGGCTCCCAGTCGGCGGCGAGCGCCGGCTCCACTCGCAGCGCCGGGACGGCCGCGTGGGTCATCGACAGCGGGCAGGTGTTCCCGGCCTCGACCTGCCCCCACACGAGGAATCCGGCCGAGCGCCGCAGATGGCCGGCCGGGCGGCCCCAGGCGTCGGTCAGCCCGGCCGTGACGGCCTCTCCGAGCAACTGGTGCCAGGCGGGGTGGAAGTCGACCTCGTCGATCCGGTTGCCGTACCGGTCGTGCGTACGGAGCTTCGGTGGGTTCTCGTTGGCCAGCGTGCCCAGGAGCTGCGTCTCCGCGGACCCGGCGGAGCGGCCGAGCGCGGTCAGTTCCGTCCGGGCCTCGTCGAGGAGAGCGGGGGGAACGTGTCGTTCCACTCCTTCGGTGAGAGCCCGGTCGGCGGTGAAGACGTCGTACCCCACCAGGGGCGGAACCTGGTTGGTCACTGTGTGGGTGGTGGCTGCCATGCCGCTACGGTAAGGACGTGCAGGCAGCAAATGAAACACCCGAGCGGCCGTCGGGCCGACTTCACCGGGCCAGAGTCCTCTATCGCAACGTCTCCATGCGGAGGATGGCCTGGTTGCTGCTGAAGGACACCGTCAATTCGTGCATCGAATACCGCATCCTCGGACTCGCGGCCGAGGCGGCGTTCTTCACCCTGCTGTCGCTGCCGCCGCTGCTGCTCGGGCTGATCGGACTGCTCGGTTACGTGGACGACTGGACCAGCACGACCACGGTCGCCTCGATCGAGAAGAACATCCTCTCGGCGGTCGGCACGGTCCTCTCCGACCGGGGCGTCAACCAGATCGCCAAGCCGCTGCTCGCGAGCGTCACCCACGGGGGGCGGCCCGACGTCATCTCGCTGGGCTTCGCGATCGCGCTCTGGTCGGGCTCGCGGGCGGTGAACGTCTTCGTGGACACGATCACCGTGATGTACGGCCTGGACGGGCGGCGCGGCATCGTCGCGACCCGGCTCCTCGCCTTCCTGCTCTACCTCGTGGCGCTGCTGATCGGCGCGGTGGTGCTGCCGCTGGCGGTGGTCGGCCCCGACCGGGTCGTGGACCTCATCCCGTGGGGCACGGAGGTGGTGTCCATCCTCTACTGGCCGGTGGTGAGCATCCTCTCGATCGCCTTCCTGACCACGCTCTACCACGTCTCCGTGCCGGCCAGGTCGCGCTGGATCGAGGACGTCCCGGGCGCGCTGGTGGCGCTCGGCATGTGGGTCCTGGGGAGCTTTCTGCTCCGCATCTACCTGACCAGTACGGTCGAGGGCCCGACGATCTACGGCTCCCTCGCGGCGCCCATCGCCGTGCTCCTGTGGATCGGCATCTCGGCCTTCGCGGTCCTGGTCGGCGCGGCGGTCAACGCGGCGATCGACCGCGTCTGGCCCTCGCTGGCCACGGCGGCGGCCCGCGCGGCCAACGAACGCCTGCGCACGGCCCACGCGGCGGAACTACTGGCCCGCGCGGCGGCCGAGACGGAACTCCGCAGGGCCCGGGGCGACTTCGACGACCTGGACGACCCCGACGACGAAGGCGACGAGGGCGGCGACCTGGCCATGCCGTCGGAGTTCCCGGAACGCTGGTCCCGCTTCCTGCCACCGGACGACCTGCGGTCGCGGCTGCACTCGGGCCGGGAGAGCCGCGAGAACAAGGAACTGAGGGAGAGCAAGGAGAAGGACGAGCGGCCCTGACGGGCCGGGGACGGGGGCCGGGGGTCGCGACGCTCGGGGCACGGACCCGCTGGGGTCCGTGGGCTTGACCCCAGGCCCGGCGGCGGTCCTGGGACCCTCCCCCCGGGGCC
>NZ_WWJY01000361.1 GCF_009865405.1 Streptomyces sp. SID3212
GGCCCGCCCCGCCCCCGCACCCGGCACTACGCCCCCTAGTAGCCCCGGAACGCCCTGTGCGGCTTGTCACGACCCCCGGACCGAAGCCCTGTCCGTTTCAGGACCAAGGGCCTCCCCTCACGGGCACACCAAAAGGGGCTGCCCCGCACCGTGGGAAACGGTCCGGGGCAGCCCCTTCGTGCGTACGCGCCTTCGCGAGGACTACACGTCCTTCGTCAGGTTCGGGCCGCCGCCCGCTGCCTGCTCGATCGGCGGGGCGTCCGGCAGCGCCGACTTCTCCTCGCCGCGGAAGGTGAACTTCTTCGCCTCACCCTCGCCCTCGGTGTCCACCACCACGATGTGACCGGAGCGCAGCTCACCGAAGAGGATCTTCTCCGAGAGCACGTCCTCGATCTCACGCTGAATGGTCCGGCGCAGCGGCCGGGCACCCATGACGGGGTCGTAGCCCTTCTTCGCCAGCAGCGCCTTGGCTGCCGGGCTCAGCTCCAGGCCCATGTCGCGGTCCTTGAGCCGCTCGTCCACCTTGTCCACCATGAGGTCGACGATCTGGATGATGTCTTCCTCGGTGAGCTGGTGGAAGACCACCGTGTCGTCCACGCGGTTGAGGAACTCGGGCCGGAAGTGCTGCTTGAGCTCTTCGTTGACCTTGTTCTTCATGCGCTCGTAGTTGGTCTTCGTGTCCCCCTGGGCGGCGAAGCCCAGGTTGAACCCCTTCGAGATGTCCCGCGTGCCGAGGTTGGTCGTCATGATGATGACCGTGTTCTTGAAGTCCACGACCCGGCCCTGGGAGTCGGTCAGACGACCGTCCTCCAGGATCTGGAGCAGGGAATTGAAGATATCGGCGTGGGCCTTCTCGACCTCGTCGAAGAGGACCACGGAGAACGGCTTCCTGCGCACCTTCTCGGTGAGCTGGCCGCCCTCTTCGTAACCCACGTAACCGGGGGGCGAACCGAAGAGACGCGAGACCGTGTGCTTCTCGCTGAACTCCGACATGTCGAGCGCGATCAGCGCGTCCTCGTCGCCGAAGAGGAATTCGGCGAGCGTCTTGGACAGCTCGGTCTTACCGACACCGGACGGACCGGCGAAGATGAACGAGCCACCGGGGCGCTTCGGGTCCTTCAGACCCGCTCGCGTACGGCGGATCGCCTGGGAGAGCGCCTTGATGGCGTCCTTCTGGCCGATGACGCGCTTGTGGAGCTCGTCCTCCATGCGCAGCAGCCGCGAGGACTCCTCCTCGGTGAGCTTGAAGATCGGGATGCCGGTGGCCGTCGCCAGGACCTCGGCGATCAGCTCCTCGTCCACCTCGGCGACGACGTCCATGTCGCCGGCCTTCCACTCCTTCTCCCGCTTGGTCTTCGCCGCCAGCAGCTGCTTCTCCTTGTCGCGGAGAGACGCCGCCTTCTCGAAGTCCTGGGAGTCGATCGCCGACTCCTTGTCGCGGCGGACACCCGCGATCTTCTCGTCGAACTCGCGGAGGTCCGGCGGGGCCGTCATCCGGCGGATGCGCATCCGGGAGCCGGCCTCGTCGATCAGGTCGATCGCCTTGTCCGGCAGGAAGCGGTCCGAGATGTAACGGTCGGCGAGCGTCGCGGCGGCCACCAGCGCGGAGTCCGTGATGGACACGCGGTGGTGCGCCTCGTAACGGTCGCGCAGCCCCTTGAGGATCTCGATCGTGTGCGGCAGCGACGGCTCCGCGACCTGGATGGGCTGGAAACGGCGCTCGAGGGCCGCGTCCTTCTCCAGGTACTTCCGGTACTCCTCCAGCGTCGTCGCACCGATCGTCTGGAGCTCACCACGGGCCAGCATCGGCTTCAGGATCGAAGCCGCGTCGATCGCGCCCTCGGCGGCGCCCGCACCCACCAGGGTGTGGAGCTCGTCGATGAACAGGATGATGTCGCCGCGGGTGCGGATCTCCTTGAGGACCTTCTTCAGCCGCTCCTCGAAGTCACCGCGGTAGCGGGAACCGGCGACGAGCGCGCCCAGGTCGAGGGTGTAGAGGTGCTTGTCCTTGAGGGTCTCGGGCACCTCGCCCTTGACGATGGCCTGCGCCAGTCCCTCGACGACCGCCGTCTTGCCGACGCCGGGCTCGCCGATGAGCACAGGGTTGTTCTTCGTACGGCGGGACAGCACCTGCATGACCCGCTCGATCTCCTTCTCGCGCCCGATGACCGGGTCGAGCTTGGACTCACGAGCGGCCTGGGTGAGGTTCCGGCCGAACTGGTCGAGGACCAGGGACGTGGAGGGCGTGCCCTCGGCAGGACCGCCGGCGGTGGCGGCCTCCTTGCCCTGGTATCCGGAGAGCAGCTGGATGACCTGCTGCCGCACCCGGTTGAGGTCGGCGCCCAGCTTCACGAGGACCTGGGCGGCGACGCCCTCGCCCTCGCGGATCAGGCCGAGCAGGATGTGCTCCGTGCCGATGTAGTTGTGGCCCAGCTGAAGGGCCTCGCGGAGCGACAGCTCCAGGACCTTCTTGGCACGGGGAGTGAAGGGGATGTGGCCGGACGGGGCCTGCTGCCCCTGCCCGATGATCTCCTCCACCTGCTGGCGGACCGCCTCGAGCGAAATCCCGAGGCTCTCCAGGGCCTTAGCGGCGACACCCTCACCCTCGTGGATAAGGCCCAGGAGGATGTGCTCGGTGCCGATGTAGTTGTGGTTGAGCATCCGGGCTTCTTCCTGAGCCAGGACGACAACCCGCCGCGCGCGGTCGGTGAACCTCTCGAACATCGTTAATCGCTCCTCAGAGCGGTCAGGCAGTAAAGGGGTCGGTCCCCTCCCTGTCCTTCCGCAGCTTAGTCCCGCAAGCGGGGACCGCTCATTCCAACTGCCGGGTCCCGCGTCCTCGGCCGTGAGCCCCGGACGCCGTCAACAGCTCCAACCTGATGGTGCGAGACGATGTTCCCGCAGGCCAGGCAGATACCCTCATCGGCAGTACGCCGATGGCGAACGTGAGACGCCCGAAACCGCGTGTCGCCCCTCCCCACTAGGAATGTCTTACCCGCAAAGACTGACAGTCCATGCGGCGCACGCCGATTCCCTCCGCTACGGGCGAACAACCTTGCGCTCCGCAATGCGCCCGTACGCCCGCAAGTCGGACACCCAGCGCGAGCCGCCGCACACTTTCCGTAACTCCTGGTCGCTCCCGGGAGTTCCCCGGGCATGACGGCCACGGTTCCTCTCCCCCGCCGCGCACCGCTCCCGGGCGGTCGCGTCCCCCGGGCCTCCGCGTGGGCGCGGTGGTACGGCGACGGGCCCGGCGGACTCGGCTGGCCCACGGACGGGGGATCCCCGCTCGCTCTGCTGACGGGCGCGCGCTTCGACGTACTGGAGCTGCCCGCGGGCGCCGGTGCGGCCCTGCTGCGGCGGATCGGCCCGACCGGGCCTGTGGCTCTCGGCGACGGGCGGATGCGGCTGCTGGTGGCCGCGGGGAGCGCGGACGAGCTGCCGGGGCTGCTCGAGTGGCTGGAATGGGGCGCGACCGGCTCCCTGGCGCTCGGGCTGACCGCGCTCGGCGCCGGAGACCGGACGCCGGCGCCCGTACCGCCGTGGTGGCCGGCGGAGGGCGTCGCGCAGGGGGCCGCCGTATGGCTGCGGCCCCCCGAGCCCGGACGCGAGGTGGAGGCGACACTGCCGGCGCTCGTCCCGTTCGGACGGGCCGCGGGCAACGGGGGCAGTGGGGATGCCCCCGATCTCGTACGCCTCGTGGACGCGGCGGCGACGGAGTGCCACCGGGCCCGGCTGCTGCACAGAATTACGCTCCGTACGAATGCTCAGCCGTTGGCGTTCTCGTAAGCCTCGCGGATCTCGGCGGGAACGCGGCCGCGATCGTTGACGCTGTAGCCGTTCTCCTTGGCCCACTTGCGGATTTCCGCGGTGTCCTTGTTACCGCCCGCCGCGACACGGCCCTTGCCACGGCTGCCCGCGGCACGGCCGCCGGTGCGCCGGCCGCCCTTGGTGTACGGATCGAGGAGACCCCGCAGCTTGTCCGCATTGGCGGTAGTGAGGTCGATCTCGTAGGTCTTGCCGTCGAGAGCGAACGTCACTGTCTCGTCTGCCTCGCCACCGTCGAGGTCATCGACAAGAAGGACCTGAACCTTCTGTGCCACCGGATTTCCTTTCATCGAAAAATGCAGTACGCGGAAAGGAAACCGCTTTTCTCAGGAAAACACAAACCCTCGGCAGAGGTTCAGTGGCGCGAGAAGACGGGAAACGTGCGCGATTCGGACATAGGGCTCCGGCACATCGGACGGTCACAGGTGCAGAAGCATCCGGCTGTTGCCCAAGGTGTTCGGCTTCACCCGTTCGAGACCGAGGAACTCCGCAACACCCTCGTCATAGGAACGCAGCAGCTCCCTGTACACATCTCGGTCGACCGGTGTCCCACCGATCTCCGCGAAGCCGCGCTTCGCGAAGAACTCGACTTCGAAGGTGAGGCAGAATACGCGCCGCACTCCCAGCCAGCGGGCCGTCTCCAGGAGCTTGTCCAGCAACAGATGGCCCGCTCCCAGGCCTCTGACCGCAGGATCCACGGCCAGGGTGCGCACTTCGGCGAGGTCTTCCCACATGACGTGCAAGGCGCCGCAGCCGATGACACGCGCGTCCTCGTCGCGTTCCGCGACCCAGAACTCCTGGATGTCCTCGTAAAGGGTCACCGGCGCTTTGTCGAGGAGGATGCCTTGACGTACGTAAGGGTCCACGAGTCGGCGGACCGCCGGCACATCCCCGGTCCTGGCCCGGCGGACCGTGAGGGCATTCGCGGACGCATTGGGAAGCGGAACGGCTGAGGACATGCCCGGACGCTATCGCCCCGCCTCCGCGGTCCCGTCGGCGCCCTCGGCCTGCCGTTCCCCGGGACGGTCTTCCCCCGGGGGGCCTTCCCTCGCGCCCTCTTCCCCCGGTCCGTCTTCCGCGCCGTCGCCTTCCGGGCGGTCCGCGCGGGCCATACGGACGGCGTCTTCGAGAGATCGGCGCTGCTCGGGCGACATCATGCCGAAGAACGCGACAAGGGCGGCGGCCGGGTTGTCACTCTTCGACCATGCTTCGTTCATCAAGGCGGCGGCGTAGGCGGCGCGGGTGGAGACCGCCGTATATCGATAGGCGCGGCCGTCGACTTCCCTCCGTACCCAGCCCTTCTGATGGAGATTGTCCATTACGGTCATGACGGTGGTGTAGGCGATGGACCGTTCCTGCTGAAGGTCTTCGAGCACTTCCCGGACGGTGACCGGGCGGTTCCATTGCCAGACGCGGG
Organism: Streptomyces sp. SID3212; assembly: GCF_009865405.1. Taxonomy (GTDB): domain Bacteria; phylum Actinomycetota; class Actinomycetes; order Streptomycetales; family Streptomycetaceae; genus Streptomyces. The sequence goes on from NZ_WWJY01000361.1 coordinate 5,246, forward strand.
TCATGACGGCGTCCTCAAGGTCTCCCAATTGGCGGGGCACAGCGCCACCATAGTAGGAGATGTCGGAATGGCCGGTTATTGACGTAACAAAAAGGACGTACGACTGGGAATCAGTCGTACGTCCAGGTCACGGGTGACGGGGCCGGGGCGACGCGCGCCGGCCGTCCGAGCGGCCGTCCGGCCCCCGCCGCGCCTCAGGCGCTGTGCGTGTCCGGGGTACGGCCCTGCTGCGCGGCCTCGGCGCGGGCGAGCGCCGCGTCGACGGCCGCGTCCTCCTTGGCCTTGTTCGAACCGCCCTGGCTCTTGACGATCGTCCGGACCAGCGCGATGAAGAAACCAGCCATCACCACAGGGGGCACGAGCGCGGATACGTAGTCCATGCCGACCAGACTAGCTACCCGGCCGCCCGTTCCTCCGGTGGGGGCTTCGGGCGGCGGCGTGGCGGGAAGACCTCGGACGGCTTGGGCATGGGGCGGGCGGGCTCGCCGGGCTTGCGCGGCTCGCGGGGGTCGCGCGAGGGCTTCGGCTGGTTCGGCTGCTCGGGCCGCGGCTGCCTGGGCTGCTTCGGTTCGTCGGCGGCGCGACCGCCAGGGAGCGAGACGAGCCGCGTACGGGGCGCGGGGAGGACCTGGCAGCGCTCCAGCAGGGCGGCGGCGAGGGTGTTGCCGCGCAGGGCGCGCAGGGCGGCGAGGTCGTCGGCCCCCGGCGGGTAGCCGCCGGCGAGGGCGTCCTGGAGCAGCTCCAGATAGCCCCCGACGGAGCCGGGCAGGGCGGCGCGGTACCGGGCGAGGTCCGCGAGCAGGAACGCCCGCATGCGGTCGGCCTCCCCCTCCGCCTCGTCCACGGACTCGGCGAGCCGCAGGCAGGCCCGGACGTCCTCGTCGGGGAGCGGGGCGGGACGAAGGGCGACGGCGAGGGCGCGTCGGAGCACACGCAGCTCGTCAGCGCCGAACACCATGCCGCCACGGGATCCGTATGGCGTGGGCATGCGGCGACCCTACGCGCTGGGGGGACAAAATCCGCTTAATGGTCCTTCCCGGGCGCGGCCCGGGGCCGCCGTGCCGGGGTCCGCACGGTCGCGCGTGACCCCGTCGCGGTCGCGCGTGACCGTCACGGTCGCGCGTGACCCGTCGCCGTTCGCGTTCCGCGTATCCCGTCGTGGTGGGCGGGCCCGCGGACGGCGTCACATGCGCGAGACGTTGCGTTCGTACACCAGTCGCAGGCCGATCAGCGTCAGCCACGGCTCGTGCTCGTCGATCACCGACGCCTCCCCCAGCACCATCGGCGCCAGCCCGCCCGTCGCGATCACCGTCACCTCGTCGGGGTCGTCGGCCAGCTCCCGTTTCATCCGGGTCACCACCCCGTCGACCTGGCCCGCGAAGCCGTACACGATGCCGGACTGCATCGCCTCCACCGTGTTCTTGCCGATCACGCTCCGGGGACGGGCCAGCTCGATCTTGCGGAGCTGCGCGCCCTTCACCCCGAGCGCCTCGACGGAGATCTCGATGCCGGGGGCGATCACCCCGCCCGCGTACTCCCCGCGCGCGCTGACGGCGTCGAACGTCGTCGCCGTACCGAAGTCGACCACGATCGCCGGGCCGCCGTAGAGGTCGACCGCCGCGACCGCGTTGATGATGCGGTCCGCGCCGACCTCCTTGGGGTTGTCCATGAGGATCGGCACGCCCGTCTTGATGCCCGGCTCGACCAGGACCGAGGGAACGTCCCCGTAGTAGCGGCGGGTCACCTCGCGCAGCTCGTGCAGGACGGACGGGACCGTCGAACAGATCGCGATCCCCTCGACCCCCTCGCCCAGTTCGTCGCCGAGCAGCGGGTGCATCCCCATCAAGCCCTGGAGGAGGACGGCGAGTTCGTCGGCGGTACGGCGGGCGTCCGTGGACACGCGCCAGTGCTCGACGATGTCCTCGCCGTCGAACAGGCCCAGAACCGTGTGGGTGTTGCCTACGTCGATGGTGAGCAGCATCAGGCGCCCGCCCCGTCGGGTCCGTCGTGCGCCCCGGCGTCCGTGACGAAGTCGCCGAGGGCCTCCGCGTCGAAGGGCTCGGCCTCGCGCAGGTCCAGGCCGATGTCCAGGATCGGGGCGGAGTGCGTGAGCGCCCCCACCGCGAGGAAGTCGACCCCCGTCTCCGCGTACGCGCGCGCGGTGTCGAGCGTGAGCCGCCCGGAGGACTCCAGGATCGCCCGTCCCGCGACGATGCCCACCGCCTCCGCCGTCTCGGCCGGGGTGAAGTTGTCCAGCAGGATCAGGTCGGCGCCCGCGTCCAGCACCTCACGGACCTGGTGGAGGGTGTCGACCTCCACCTCGACGGCCAGGCCGGGGAACCGGTCCCGTACCGCCTTGAAGGCCTCCGCGACGCCCCCCGCCGCGACCACGTGGTTGTCCTTCACGAGCGCCGCGTCCGACAGCGACATCCGGTGGTTGACGCCGCCGCCGCACCGCACCGCGTACTTCTCCAGGGCCCGCAGCCCCGGCGTGGTCTTGCGGGTGTCCCGTACCTTCGCCGACGTCCCGTCCAGGACGTCCGCCCACGCGCGCGTGGCCGTCGCGATGCCGGACAGGCGGCACAGGAGGTTGAGGGCGCTGCGCTCGGCGGTGAGCAGGTCGCGGGTACGGGCGGTGACGCTGAGCAGCTTCTGCCCGGCCTCCACGCGGTCGCCGTCCGCGACGTGCCGTTCGACCGCGAACTCGTCGGTGGCGACGACGGACAGGACGGCCTCGGCGACGTGCACGCCGGCGACCGTGCCGCTCTCGCGGGCCGTGAAGTCACCGGTGGCGACGGCGTCCTCGGGGACGGTCGCGACGGTCGTCACGTCCACCCCGTGGTCGAGGTCCTCCTCCACCGCGACGTGCGCGATGTCCTCGACCTGGACGGGGTCGAGGCCGGACTCGGCGAGGAGCTGGGCGAGCACGGGGTCGAGCCCGCACTCCAGGTCGTCGGGGCCGAAGCCGTCCGCGCCGCCGGAGCAGCCGCAGCCGTCGCCGCAGCCACCCCCGGCGGACGCCGCGGCCGGGGCGCCGATCTGGATCAGCGGTACGTCCACGTCCACGGGCTCGGGACGCGGACTGTCTTCGGGCGTGCTCACGGTTACGGCTCCCTGGGGACGTGGGGTTCTGCATGTACGTATACGGGGTCGACGGGCGGGAACGCAGCCGTTCCGGTACGCCGGACCGTCAAACTACGGTCCGGTGCCAAACGGACGACAAGATGCCGGCGCCAGTCCGCGTCGTCGCGCTCGGGCCGGTCCTCGCGCCAGTGGCAGCCGCGGGTCTCCTCGCGCTCCAGAGCGGCGGCGACGAGGACGCGGGCGACACACAGGAGGTTGGACGTCTCCCAGGAGTCGACCCCGGGGACGGCGGCCTTGGCCTCGCCCTCCCCCTGCTGGTCGTCGGCGCGCAGGGCGTCCAGGTGGACGGCTTCGAGGGCTCGGGCGGCGGTGCCGAGGCTGTGGGCCGAGCGGAGGACTCCGGCGCCCTCGGACATGATCCGCTGGATCCGGATGCGGGCCTCGGGGGTGATGAGGGGGAGCTGGCGGGAGGCGGGTGGGGAGAGGTCGGAGGGGCGGAGGGGGGCGTCGGGGATGGCGTCTTCAGTGGAAGCGCCGTCTTCGGAGGCGCCGTCTTCCGTAGGAACGACACCCGCTTCAGGAGAGCGGTGCTCCATCCTTGTGCTCCGCAGCCGCTCCGCCACGTCCGCCGCGATCCTCTCCGCGAACACCAGCCCCTCCAGGAGCGAGTTCGACGCCAGCCGGTTCGCGCCATGGACGCCCGTGCAGGCCACCTCGCCGCACGCGTACAGCCCTGGGACCGTCGTCCGCCCGCGCAGGTCCGTCCGGACGCCGCCCGAGGCGTGGTGGGCCGCCGGGGCGACCGGGATCGGTTCCGTCACCGGGTCGATGCCGTGGGAGCGGCAGGCCGCCAGGATCGTGGGGAAGCGGGTCTCCCACATCTCCGCACCGAAGTGCCTGGCGTCCAGGTACATGTGGTCGGCGCCCTGCTCCAGCATGCGCCGCATGATCGCCTTGGCGACGATGTCGCGGGGCGCCAGCTCGGCCAGTTCGTGCTGGTCGCGCATGAAGCGGACGCCGTCGGCGTCCACGAGGTGCGCGCCCTCGCCCCGTACCGCCTCGGACACCAGCGGCTGCTGGCCCTCCGAGCCCGCGCCCAGGAACAGCACCGTCGGGTGGAACTGCACGAACTCCAGGTCCGAGACCTCGGCGCCCGCCCGCAGCGCCAGTGCCACGCCGTCGCCGGTGGAGACCGCCGGGTTGGTGGTCGCCGCGAAGACCTGGCCCATGCCGCCGGTGGCGAGGACGACCGCGGGCGCGTGGACCGCCCCGACGCCGTCGTGCTGGCCCTCGCCCATCACGTGGAGGGTGACCCCGGACGTACGGCCGTGCTCGTCGGTCAGCAGATCGAGGACGAGCGCGTTCTCGACGGTCGTGAGCGCGGCGGCGCGGACCGCCTCGACGAGCGCCCGGGAGATCTCCAGACCGGTCGCGTCGCCGCCCGCGTGGACGATACGGCGCCGGTGGTGGCCGCCCTCGCGAGTGAGCTGGAGTTCACCGCCCGCGCCGGTGTCGAAGTGGGCGCCGGTCCCGATCAGCCGGCGTACGGCGTCCGGGCCCTCGGTGACGAGCGCCCGGACGGCTTCCTCGTCGCACAGGCCCGCGCCCGCGACCAGCGTGTCGTCCAGGTGCTGCTCGGGGGTGTCGCCCTCGCCGAGCGCCGCGGCGACGCCGCCCTGGGCCCAGCGGGTGGAACCGTCGTCCATGCGGGCCTTGGTGACGACGACCGTACGCAGTCCGGCGGCGGTGCAGCGCAGGGCCGTGGTGAGCCCGGCGACGCCCGAGCCGACCACCACGACGTCGGCGTCCAGGGCCCAGCCGGGGGCGGGGGCGGCCAGTCGTATCCCGGTGGCGACAGCGCTTCCGTGGAGGTCGGAGGCGTCGGAGGAGTCGGCGGCTTCGGGGGCTCCGGCGGGTATCTCCTGGGAAGGCGCGGATGGGGAAGGCACGGATCCCGACGGTCCGGGGAGCGTCCCCGGGGAGGACTCTGCGGTCACTGGGGAGCTCCGAAGGTCAGGGGGATGTTGTCGATGAGCCGGGTGCCGCCGACCCGCGCCGCGACGGCCAGGATCGCCTCGCCGGTGTGGTCGTCGGGGACTTCCGTGAAGTCGGCGGGGTCGACCAGGGCGAGGTAGTCCAGCGTCAGGGGCGGCACGGCCCTGGCGGCGGGCATGAGGACCGCGCGGGCCGCCGCCCGTACGGCGTCCGCCCCGCAGGGGCGCGCCG
>NZ_WWJY01000362.1 GCF_009865405.1 Streptomyces sp. SID3212
CAGCGGTCTGGCCCGCCACGTCGGCCAGGTCGGGCCGGTGGCCGTCCCGCTCCCCCAGGCCGGCGGCCAGCCCCGTGCCGACCCCGGCGCCGGGCACCATCAGCCCCGCCAGGAGGGGGTCGGGGCGTCCTTCGCCCGTCTCGGCCGGTTCGTCGGGCACGGGCTCGTCGGTCAGGATCGCGATGAGCTGGCGCAGGGTCCGCACCCCCAGGACCGAGACCCCGGGGACCAGTGAGGCCTCCCCGGCGGTCCGCTCCGGGACGACCACCTGCCGGTATCCGGCCTCGGCCGCCGCGAGCACGGCGGGCAGCACCCCGCGCACCGGCCGGACGCGCCCGTCCAGCCCCAGCTCGCCGATGAGCACCAGATCCGCGATGGTCCGGGGATCGAGGCGCTCCGCCGCCCCCAGGACGGCACACGCGACAGCCAGGTCGAATCCCGAACCGCTCTTGGGCACGGAGGCCGGGCTCAGCCCGACCGTGAGCTTCTTCTGCGGCCACTCGCCGCCGGAGTTGACCACGGCGGCCCGCACCCGGTCCCGGCTCTCGACCAGGCTCTTGTCCGGCAGCCCCACCAGGGTGAACGCCGCCACGCCCGGTTCCAGGTCCGCCTGCACCTCCACCACCACGCCCTCGACGCCCACCAGCGCCACCGAGCACGCCCGCGCGAACCCCATCAGGCCACCCCCCGCGCGTGCTCGACCACGGCCGCGCCCCGCCGGGGCAGGACCACCCCGATCAGGTCGATGCGGACCCCGCCCGGTGGCGGACCGCCGCACCGCTCCAGCCAGCAGGCCGCCAGCCGTCTCAGCCGGTCCGCCTTGACCGGGGTGACGGCGGCCATGGGATGTTCGAAAGAATCCGTTCTGCGGGTCTTCACCTCGCAGACGACCAGTACCTCACCGCCCCCGGCGTCCTCGTCCCGGGCCACGATGTCGATCTCGCCCGTCCTGCCGCACCGCCAGTTCCTCGCCAGCACGGTCATCCCGGCCGCGGCCAGCCGCCGCACCGCCAGGTCCTCGCCGTAGCGTCCCAACGCCCCCGTCGCGTTCATTTCGGCACCACCTCCGGCACCGACTCTCCCGCGTCCGCCGGAAACAAGTGGATCTTCGTGGACAACTCGGGCGTTGTGGAAAACTCGCTCACTCGTGCGAGTGAGGCCGCCCCGGCAAACGCCGTACCACCGCCGGAAAACGTGCGGTCACCGCACACCGGCACGCCCCGGGGCCACACGAAAATGCCCCGGGGCACCAACCCCGGGGCATCTCCGTCCGCGCTGTCATGCTCTTCAGCCTCCGGGCAGTTCGAGATCGCTCTTGTTGAGCTCCTCGATGTTCACGTCCTTGAACGTGAGTACCCGTACCTGCTTGACGAAACGGGCAGGCCTGTACATGTCCCAGACCCACGCGTCCGCCATCGTCACCTCGAAAAAGACCTCGCCTTGTACGGAATGCACCTGCATTTCGTAGTCATTGGTGAGATAGAAGCGACGCTCGGTCTCGATCACATATTTGAACAGACCGACGACATCGCGGTACTCCCGGTAGAGCTTCAGCTCCATCTCGGTCTCGTACTTCTCGAGGTCCTCGGCGCTCATGGCAATGTTCCCCTTCAGCCGTACGTCCCCCTATTGTGCTCCGGTCCCCCGCGCCCCTAGACGATTTCGGGGGCGAGGACCACCGGTTCATCCGGGGGACCCTCGTCGAGCAGCGTACGCAGCAGCTCGGCGAGCCTGGTCGGATACACCGTCTCACGTGCCGCCAGAAGTTCGGCGGAGGTCCACCACCTCAGCCCCGCGACACTCCGGCGCTCCAGCTCCGTCAGCCCGCCGGGGGCCGTCTCGGTCTGTGTCGTACGCGCCAGGAAGTACCACTCGTCCTGGTCCCAGCGCCGCCCGTCGAACGGGAACAAGCACCGCCGGTGCCACAGCACGGGCCCCAGCTCGACCTGTGTGATCCCTGTCTCCTCCACGAGCTCCCGCAGGGCGGCCTCCGCACGGCTCTCGTCGCCCTCCAGGCCCCCGCCGGGCGTGAACCACCACGTGTCGCCCGGGTCGTCCGGTTCGTAGCCGTGGAGCAGCAGGATGCGGTCCTGAGGGTCGAGCAGCACCACCCGGGCGACCTTCCGCAGCACACCCCCACCGAACCCGCCGGAGCCGGACCCACCAGACCCGCCGGCCTCACCGAACCCGCCGTCCCCGTCCTCAGTTCCCGGCACGCGCCGACACCCCTTCCCCCGACCGCCCCGCCCGCGCCCTCGCCGCCCGCCGTTTCGCCAAGCGCTGCGCGAGCGGCCCGTACGCCGCCCCCACCATGATCAGTACGGCCCCGAGCACCACCGCCCCGACCAGTGGCCTGACCGGCCCGGCCGCGGACACCCCGCCCGGCAGCGCCGCGAACCCGGCCGGCCGCCCCAGGAAGCCCGGCGACGGCCAGATGACCGCGTCGACCCGCGCGTCCACGGCGGAACGCGGCACCGAGCCCTGCCCCGGGTCCTCCAGGTGCACCCGCGAGTCCAGCGACACATTCCGCTGGTCGCCGAGCAGGAACAGCTGACCCGCCGGTACGGTCGCGTCGAAATCGCCGCCCGAGGCACGCCCGCCGGGCAGCTTGCCGACGTACGGCTCCGCGAGCGCCTCACCGTTGACCGTCAGCCGCCCCCCGGTGTCGCAGCAGGCGACCTTGTCGCCGCCGATCCCGACGACCCGCTTCACCATCGGCATGTCGCCCCACTGCCTGTCGGTGAAGACCACCACGTCCCCGCGCCGTACCGCGTCGCCCGATATCCGCTGGGCGAGCACCCGGTCCCCCGCCTTCACGGTCGGGGACATCGAATCGGTCGGCACGGTGTACGGGCGGTACTCCACAGCTCCCCACCCGAACCCGCCGAGGAAGAGCACACAGCCGACGGCCACGACCAGCCCCGACAGCACGCTGCCGAGGCGGCCGTGGCCGCCGTTCCCAGGTTTCGTACGTCCCGCTCCGCCCGTACGTCCCGTTCCGCTCACCCGAGCACCCCACCGTTCCGGAAATCGACGATCCGGGACGGCACCCTACCCGGCGGTACCGCCACCGGGTCCGGTGCTGTGCGGACCCGATTCCCTCACCGGCCGGGACGCGAGCCTCTTCCTGCGCCACAGCACCAGCGGCACCGCACCGGCGAGACCGACCGCGCCAGGAGCCGCGAGCGACCCCACGACGGCCGCCGCCTGGCCGGGACCGGCCTGGTCGAAGGTGTCGGGCACCGGCAGCGTCGCCAGCCTGTTGAGCGGCCACGCGACCACGATGGCCCGGCCGACCACATCCTTGACCGGGACGAATCCCCGGTCGGCGTTGTCCATGTGGTAGCGCGAGTCCTGCGAGTTCTGCCGGTGGTCGCCCATGACCCAGAGCCGGTCCTTGGGCACCTTGAACGGTCCGAAGGGCTGGTCGTCGCACGGGGTGTTCCCGGCGAAGATGAACCCCTTCTCGTCCAGCGCGTGCCCGTTGACCTCGACCGGGCCGCCCTTCTTGCACTCCACCGTGTCGCCGCCGACCGCGATGACCCGCTTGATCAGGTCCTTCTCCTCGGCCGACGGCATCAGCCCGATGAAGCTCAGGAACTTCTGCGCGATGTTCGGGTCGGGGACGTCCGTCTCGGGCAGCCAGCCGCCCGGGTCGTGGAAGACGACCACCTCGCCGCGTTCGGGCTCCGAGCCGAACCACGGGGTCAGCTTGTCCACCAGCACCCGGTCACCCCGCTGGAGGGTGTTCTGCATCGAGTCCGAGGGGATCGAGAACGCCTGCACCAGGAAAGTCTTGATCACCAACGCCAGGACCAGCGCGATGACGATGAGGAGGGGAAGCTCCTTCCAGAAGGAACGCTGCTTCCTCTGCCCTTCGCCGTCACCGGTACCGGCACCGTCGTTGTCACCGACGCCATCACCGCTCAAGGGACCGCCGTCACCGCCCAAGGGACCGTTCCCGGGTTCCGTCGTGCTGTCCGTCACGACCGCGGGCGACTCGGCGAGCTGCTCGTGTCCCTCCTCGGGATCATCGTGACCGGAACGTGCGCCGACCGCCACATCCCCCACATCCACTCCTCACTCCGTGCGATTCACTCCGTGCGGTCGCCTGCCCCGGAGAAGGGGCAGGCCCACCACTCCCATAACGAGCGGGAGTTCCGCAGGGCTCGGGAGCCGGACCAATCCATGTCGATCCCGCGGGAACACACTATTCGACGCGCCTGTGGCCGCCGTCGGCGCGGGACGCGCGTCCGGGACCTCGCCGAAGGGCTCCGAGTCCCCCAGCCGGCTCCAGTGGCCGATGGGCCAGGCGATGACCACGGCCCGCCCCACCACCTCGTCCTCCGAGACCGTGCCCTGGTCCTTCTCGTCGAGATGGAAGCGGGAGTCCGCCGAGTTCTCGCGGTGGTCACCCATCACGAAGATACGCCCCGCGGGCACCTTCACCTCGAAAGTGATCGTCGAGGGGGCGTTCCCGGGATGGAGATACGGCTCCTCCAGCGGCACGCCGTTGACGGTAATTTTGCCCGATGCGTCACAGCACTTGACGGTGTCACCGCCGACACCCACGACGCGCTTGATCAGATCCTGGTCGTCGGCGGACGGCAGCAGCCCGATGAAGGTCAGCCCTTCCTTGATCTGCTTGATGACGACCGGGGAGGTGTCCGGTACGGGCTTCTCGTCCTCCAGCCAGTTCCCGGGGTCCTTGAAGACGACGACGTCACCGCGTTCCGGCTTCGAGCCGAACCACGGGGTCAGTTTGTCCACCAGCACCCGGTCGCTGATCCTGATCGTCTGCTCCATCGAGCCCGAGGGGATCACGAAGGCCTGTACGAGGAAGGTCTTGAGGACCAGCGCGATCAGCAGCGCCACGGTGATCAGCACCGGGATCTCGGTCATGGCGGACCGCCGCCTGCGGTTCTTGACCCGCCGCGCGAGCCTGCGCCGGTCGGCCCGGCCCGGCAGCGCCCGGCCCATGGTCGGCCGGCTGCCGGTCGGCAGGCGGGTGTCGTGCCCGTGGCTGGCGGCGCGCCCGCGCTTACCCATGAGCATCGTCCCGCCTCCCCTGACCGCTGCCGGGAGCCCGTACGGCATCAGGAGGCGGTACGGCACCGGCCGCGCCCCCCACGTCCTCGAAGGCGTCGGTGGGCCTCAGCGCCGACCAGCGGCCGGGCGGCCAGGCGGTCCACCTCACCCGTCCCACGACCCGGTCCACCGGCACCACACCCCCGCCCGGCTCACCGAGATGGTCCCGGGAGTCGCGGGAGTTGTCGCGGTGATCACCCATGACCCACAGCGTGCCCTCCGGGACGACGATGTCGAAGGGAACGCGGGACGGGGCGTCACCGGCGTACACGTACGGTTCGTCCACCGCCCGGCCGTTCACCTCGACCCTGCCCCCTTCGTCGCAGCAGACCACACGGTCGCCTCCCACCCCGATCACCCGCTTCACGAAGTCGGTCCCGGCGGGCTCGGCCAGTCCCACGGCCGCGGCGGCGCCGCGCAGCAGCCCGGTGACGGGATTCTCCCGGGGCTTCTCCTGGACGAAGGAGCCCGTGCCGTCGAAGACGACGACGTCGCCGCGGTGCGGCACGGACCCGAAACGGTACGCCAGCTTGTCGACCAGCACGCGGTCCCCGACCCGGAGGGTGGGCTCCATGGAGCCGCTCGGGATCAGGAAGGGCTGCACGACGAAGTGGCTGACCAGCAGGACCACGGCGACGCACACCACGGCGAGCACACCTGCCCTGGGCCAGAACCGGCCGGAAAAACGCGCGGAGCGCGACTTCTCCTCCGGCCCGGTGAGGGGCTGGGAGGAGGAGTCGCGCTCCGTGTGCTGTGCTTCGGTGTCCATCGGGCCAGGAGCTTATCCGGCCGCCCGTCGGACCCCGTCGCGACGGTGAGCCGGGGCTCAGTTGTCGCGCTTCTCCTTGATCTTCGCCTTCTTGCCGCGCAGCTCGCGCAGGTAGTAGAGCTTGGCGCGACGGACGTCACCGCGGCTCACGAGCTCGATCTTCTCGAAGATCGGGCTGTGGACGGGGAAGGTCCGCTCGACGCCGACGGAGAAGGAGACCTTGCGGACCGTGAAGGACTCACGGACGCCGGAGCCCTGACGCCGGATGACGACACCCTTGAACTGCTGGATACGGGAGCGGTTTCCTTCGATGACACGCACGTGGACGTTCACGGTGTCACCGGCGCGGAACTTGGGGAGGTCGCTGCGGAGCGACGACGCGTCTACGGCGTCGAGCAAGCTGGTCATGGGATCTGCTTCCTCACTGATGCCACAGGTCATCAGCGGATGTCGGGACGAGAGTCTGGGGTGCCGTTCTCGTCGGGCGGGCGTCGTTCCCCCTGTGGCAGGGGCGCACACCGGACGTAGGGCAGCGGCCTATTCTTCCACGGCGGGGGGCCTGCGCCAAAATCGGCCACCGGGCTCGGGGGCCCAGCCGAGGATCGAGAGGATCTCCCGGTCCTTCTTGTCGAAGGCCGAGGGGTCGCAACGCTCGATCAGGTCGGGGCGGTTGAGGGCGGTACGTTCGAACGCCTCGTCGCGCCGCCAGCGCGCGATCTTCCCGTGGTGGCCGCTGAGCAGCACGTCCGGGATCCCGCGTCCGCGCCACTCGGGGGGCTTGGTGTAGACGGGCCCCTCCAGCAGGTCGGCCATCGCGCCGGGCGCGAAGGAGTCGTCGCGGTGCGACTCGGCGTTGCCGAGCACGCCGGGCAGCAGCCGGACCACGGCCTCGGTGATCACCAGGACGGCCGCCTCGCCGCCGGCCAGGACGTAGTCGCCGATGGAGACCTCGTGGACGGGCATCCGGGTGCGGTATTCGTCGACGACCCGGCGGTCGATGCCCTCGTACCGGGCCGGTGTGAAGATCAGCCAGGGGCGCTCGGAGAGCGCGACGGCGGTCTCCTGGGTGAAGGGCCGGCCGCTGGGGGTGGGCACGACCAGCACCGGGTCGTGGGCCCCCGACTCGTACCCGCCCGCCAGCACGTCGTCCAGGGCGTCGCCCCACGGCTCGGTCTTCATGACCATGCCGGGGCCGCCGCCGTACGGGGTGTCGTCGACCGTGTTGTGCCGGTCGTACGTCCACTCCCGCAGGTCGTGCACGTGCACGCCGAGGCGGCCCCGCGCACGGGCCTTGCCGACCAGCGAGACGTTGAGGGGGTCCAGGTACTCGGGGAAGATCGTGACGACGTCGAGCCGCATCAGGCGTCGCCCTTGCCGGCCCGGTCGCCGCTGCCGCTCTGCTCCGACAGCTCGGGGTCCGTCTCCGGGAGTTCGTCGATGAGACCCGGCGGCGGGTCGATGACGGCCCGCTGCTCCTCCAGGTCGATCTCGGTGACGATCTCCTCCACGAAGGGGATCATCACCTCGCTGCCGTCGGGCCGTTCCACGATGAACAGGTCCTGCGACGGCAGGTGCGTGATCTCGGTGATCCGCCCGATCTCCGTGCCGTCGGCGAGGACGACGTCGAGATCCATCAGCTGATGGTCGTAGAACTCCTCCGGGTCCTCGGGGAGTTCCTCGGGGTCGACCTCGGCGATCAGCAGGATGTTACGGAGCGCCTCGGCGCCGCCCCGGTCGCTCACGCCCTCGAAGCGGAGCAGCAGCCTGCCGCTGTGCACCCGGCCCGTCGCGATGGTCAGCGGGCCGGCCGACGCCGGTTCCGTGCCCAGTACGGCGCCGGGCCCGAGCCGCAGCTCGGGCTCGTCCGTACGCACCTCGACGGTGACCTCACCCTTGATCCCATGGGCGCGACCGATCCGCGCAACCACCAACTGCACTGCATACGCCCCTTTTACGGTCACACATGGAACAAACGGCAACGAGCCGGGGCGGACCATACGGCCCGGCCCCGGCCCGTGCCGGTGTTGAACGCTGTCAGTTGAACGCTCTCAGCGGACCTGGTCCACGTCGACGAGGTCGACGCGGATGCCACGGCCGCCGATGGCACCCACGACGGTACGCAGCGCGCGAGCGGTACGGCCGTTGCGGCCGATCACCTTGCCGAGGTCGTCGGGGTGGACCCTGACCTCCAGCACGCGGCCACGACGCAGGTTGCGCGAGGCGACCTGCACGTCGTCCGGGTTGTCGACGATGCCCTTCACGAGGTGCTCGAGAGCCTCCTCGAGCATGCTCAGGCCTCGGTGGACTCGGCGGGCGCCGAGGACTCGGTCCCGGCTTCGTCCGCCTTCTTGTCGGCCTTCTTCGCCTTCGGGGTGATGGCCTCACCCTTGGGCTCGTCGCCGCCGTCCTTGGTGAGCGCCTCGAAGAGCGCCCGCTTGTCGGCCTTCGGCTCCGGCTGGAGCAGGGGCGCGGGGGCCGGAAGGCCCTTGTGCGCCTGCCAGTCACCGGTGAGCTTGAGGATCGCGAGAACCGGCTCGGTCGGCTGGGCGCCGACAGACAGCCAGTAACGCGCGCGGTCCGAGTCGACCTCGATGCGCGAGGGGTTCTGGACCGGGTGGTAGATGCCGATCTCCTCGATCGCCCGGCCGTCACGGCGGACGCGGGAGTCGGCGACGATGATGCGGTAGTGAGGCGAACGGATCTTGCCCAGACGCTTCAGCTTGATCTTGACTGCCACTGGAGTGGTGTCTCCTGGTCTTGACGTGGTTGGGCGAGGCGGGACGCCGCGTGGGGTTGCGGTACCCGATCCGCCCGATGGACGCGTCAGCCGGAGGAGAGAGGGGTCCTGTGCGACTGTCGAGTACAGCTGGCTATTGTGCCACACACCTGCGGTGCGGCATGACGCGGCGAGGGTCGGGCGCCGGGCCCGGCCCACCGGCCCCCACCGGTGGGCACCGGGGCTCAGCTCGCAGCGGCGACCACTTCCGGGATACGGAACGGCTTGCCGCAACCGCCGCAGACGATCGGCGCCTGGGCCAGGACCGACGGGACCACGCGCACGTTACGCCCGCAGTCGCAGACCGCCTTGACGCGCACGCCCCCGCCGGACGAGCCGTGCCGGGCGGCGGGGCCGCGGAAGCTCCGCTTGGTGTCGGCGGCCGTCGCGACCGTGTGTGCCTTGAGGGCCCGTTGCAGCCGCTCCATCGTGGGGCGGTACCGGCGCTTCGCCTCGGGGCTGAGCGAGACCAGCGAGAAGCCGCTGCTGGGATGCGGCTCCTCGGGGTGGTCCAGGCCCATCTCCTCGGCGATCGCCAGGAATCGGCGGTTGTGATAGCGGCCCGCTCGCGAGGTGTCCCGGACACCTCTCGCCGCGGCGATGCCGTGGACCGCTTCGTGAAGCAGTCGTTCGAATGAGAGCTCCGCGCCGCAGGCGGACGAGGACTCTCCGATCAGGGACTCTGGCGCGGCAAGATCCGGCAGCTCGGGGTGGGACCGCTGAATATCGGCCCACGCCTGTGCCAGCTCTGCGGCGAGAACAGGTGGTGTCGTGCTCACGTCGTGAATAACGAGCTGGGGCGCTCGGGGGTTCCATTCCGGGGCATCCCAAATAATTTGCACGTACCCGTCAGTTGCCATTGATGCGTCCTGACGAGGGCGGGTGCGTAGATCTGCGGAGAAGCCTCACAGGCCCTACCAAGCTGGTACGTAGCGACTCGTACGCTTCGACGCGTAGACGATCTACGTACGGGGGCGCGGGCGCCCATCAGGAGCGGGCGGCCGGCGGGGCGGGCGCTCGGCGGAGCGCGGGCCACAGGACCGACAGTACCCGGCGCGCCGCCGGATTCCGGCACCGCCCCGTCGTGCGGGCCGGGGACGTCCGCGCGTGGTCCGCCGGGGCGCACGCGGGCGTACGTGGGGGCCGCTCCCGTGCGACCACCCGTTCGGCCCAGTCGCCCGGGCGGCGGGGGTGAGACCGTTGTCGGCCACTTCCGGCCGGGTGCCGGATCCCGTACGCCCCAAGGGAAATCGCCCGCCCGGGGCGTCCGGCCAGGCATCTTCGCCCGGCACGCGCGTGTGAACCGGGGACGCCCCAGGGCGGGAACCGGCCGCACACGCGGGGGCGTACCAGTGGTTCACCGACGCTTTGCCAATCGCCCACTGGACGCGGCCACGGATGCGGAGTTCCCTGGCATACGGGGGATGAAGGCGCGCACGTACACGGGGGATGTCATTCGGGGCAGTACCGACCTCTCGGCGGATTGGGGCGCTATCCATGACACGTACGCTCGTCCAGCACCATACGAACGCGGGGCCGCCGTTGGCGGTCGCCTCCGACCCCTCTACACGCGCCCGTGACTGGGCCGAGATCCAGGAACGCATGCTGGTACCGCTCTACGAGGCGGTGTACGAGCGCCTGGAGGTCCGCGCGGGGACCCGGCTCCTGGGCCTCGGCTGCGGCTCGGGGCTGGCGCTCCTGATGGCGGCGGGGCGGGGGGCGCGGGTCATGGGCGTCGACTCGGACGAGGAGCTGCTGACGCTGGCGTCGGCGCGGCTGGGCGCGGCCGGGTCGGCCTCCCGCCCCTCCGGGGGTGTGCTCCCCACGTCCCGGATGGCGGAGGCCGCGCTGCCGGGTGGGGTGCCGTACGACGTGATCACCGCGCTCCAGCCGATCGGCTGTGTGGCGGGCGACGCGAAGGGGCTGGC
>NZ_WWJY01000363.1 GCF_009865405.1 Streptomyces sp. SID3212
GGGGGCGTGCGAGGGGCGTGGACAGACATGGCGGCCTCCGGGTCCCGCGCGAGCGCGCGGCGGTCGCGCCGTGCGAGCCCGCGCACGAGCCGGTCGCACGACAGCCCGGACTCACCCGTCGCATACGGACGGCGACCGTCCGTGAGCAGTCCGATCCGCACGAGGACACCCCCGATCTCCCTTGTGAGCGGCCGCCGTTGATCGGCGACTCGCAGCGGGACGACCGTAAGCGGACATGACGGTGGTGCGACGGACGGTTGTCCGTCGCACCACCAGAAGGGGTGAATCCACGTAACTTTCCCGCACCGGCGGCGTTCCGTCGCGCTACGGTGCGCTTACGTCACGCACCGTCAGGCAACGGCCACGTCCTTGCGGAGCCCGGTCCGGGCCGCCCTGCGCTCGGCGGCGACCGCCGGGTCGAGCGCGGGCACGGCGGCGAGCAGTTGGCGGGTGTACGGGTCGGAGGGCGCCCCGTACACCTCGTCGACCGTGCCCTGTTCCACGATCCGGCCCGCCCGCATGACCGCGACCCGGTCGCTGACGTGCCGGACGACGGCGAGGTCGTGGGCGATGAAGACCAGCGCGAGGCCCAGCTCCCGCTGGAGCTCGGCGAGCAGCGCGGTGACCTGGGCCTGGGTCGTCACGTCGAGCGCCGAGACGGGCTCGTCGCAGACGATCAGCCGGGGTTCGGCGGCCAGGGCCCGTGCGATGCCGACGCGTTGGCGCTGGCCGCCGCTGAACTCGTGCGGGTAGCGGTCGTACCGGTCGGGGTCGAGCCCGACGCGCTCCAGCAGCTCCCGTACGCGCGCGACGGTCCGCGCCTGGTCGAGCACGCCGGCGGCCCGCAGCGGGTCGGCGACGGATTCGCCGATGGACCGCCGGGGGTTGAGCGACGAGACGGGGTCCTGGAAGACCATCTGGAGTTCGCGCCGGTAGGGGCGCAGCTCCTTCTCGGACAGGGTGCCGATGTCGGTGTCGCGGTAGCGGAGTTGTCCGGCGGTGGGGTCGAGGAGGCGGACGAGCATGCGGCCGAGGGTGGTTTTGCCGCTGCCGCTCTCGCCGACGATGCCGAGGGTTTCGCCGGGGCGGACGGTCAGGCTGACGCCGTCCACCGCTGCGACGGTGGTGCGGCCCCGCTTGAACTCTCTGCGGAGGTCGACGGCCTCCAGGAGGACGGCGTCGTCGCGGTGCGCGCCCACGGGGTGGGCGGTTCCGTCCTCGATCGCCGGACGGGCTGGGTGTGGCCCTGACGGCCTCGTCAAAGGGGAGTCCACCCTCGGGACCGCCGCCAGCAGCGCTCGCGTGTACGCCTCCCTCGGGGTGCCCAGGACCTCCCCCACCGTGCCCGTCTCGACCTGGCGGCCGTGGCGCATCACCAGGACCTCGTCCACGCTCTCCGCCGCCACCCCCACGTCGTGCGTCACCAGCAGCAGGCCCATGCCCGTCTCCCGGCGCAGGTCGTGCAGGAGGTCCAGGATCTGGGCCTGGACGGTGACGTCCAGGGCCGTCGTCGGTTCGTCCGCGATGAGGAGCCGGGGTTCGCACGCCAACGCCATCGCGATGAGCGCGCGTTGCCGCATCCCGCCGCTGAACTCGTGCGGCCGGGACCGCGACCGCCGTGCCGCGTCGGGGATGCCGACCCGGTCGAGCACCTCGACGGCCCGCGCCCGCGCCGCCTTGCGCGAGGCGTCCGTGTGCACGCGGTAGACCTCGGCGATCTGGTCGCCGACCGCGTAGTACGGGTCCAGGGAGGACAGCGGGTCCTGGAAGACCATGGCCGCCACCGCCCCCCGCAGCGCCCGCAGTTCGCGGTCGGAGGCCGTGCCCACGTCCGTACCGTTCACCAGGACCGTGCCGCCGACCTCCGCGCCGGTCCCCCGGTGCAGGCCGAGCAGCGCGGCGGCCACGGTGCTCTTGCCGCTGCCGGACTCCCCGACCAGGCCGATCGCCCGGCCCGCGTCGAGCGAGAAGGACAGGCCGTCCACGGCCCGTACCGACTCCTCCCCCGTCGTGAAATCGACGGTGAGTCCCTCGACCACGACCAGGGGCCCGTCTTCCCTCACCAGTCGCTCGCTCACTGGAGCACCACCCTCCGGTCGGCCACGGCGTACAGCAGATCGGCGAGCACGTTCGCCAGGACGACGGCGGCCCCGATCACCAGGACCACCCCGACCACCACCGGCAGGTCGATCACCTTCACGGCGTCGATCAGCGTCTTGCCGATGCCGGGGATGCCGAAGAGCGACTCGGTGAGGACCGCGCCGCCGAGAACCGTGCCGACATCGAGCGCGTTGAGCGCGATGACCGGCGGTACGGCGCCCCGCAGCGCGTGCTTCCCGACGACCGTCCGCTCCCCCACGCCGTACGCGCGGAAGGTGCGGATGTGGTCCTCGGCGAGCGTCTCCAGCGTCGAACTGCGCGTCAGCCGCGCGTACTTGGCGCTCTCGAAGAGCCCGAGGGTGAACCACGGCAGGAGCATGTTCCACGCCCACTGCTCGGGGTCCTCGGTGAGCGGTACGTACGACGGGAAGGGCAGCCACTGGAGGTACGCGCAGACCACCATCAGGATCAGCAGCCCGAGGATGAAGACGGGGGTGCTGGTGCCCGCGAGCGTGAACAGGGTCAGGACCCGCTCGGTGACGCCCCCGCGCCGCAGCGCGGACAGCAGTCCGGTGCCGACCCCGATGACCAGCCACACCACCATCGCGCCGAACGCGAGGGAGGCGGTCGCGGGGAGCCGCTGGACGATCAGCTGCGTGACCTGCTGGTCGGTCTGGTACGAGAAGCCGAGGCAGGGCGCGTCGCAGTGCAGGGTGGCCGTGCCGGTCGAGT
This sequence comes from Streptomyces sp. SID3212, assembly GCF_009865405.1. Classification (GTDB taxonomy): domain Bacteria; phylum Actinomycetota; class Actinomycetes; order Streptomycetales; family Streptomycetaceae; genus Streptomyces. The sequence continues at coordinate 2,833 of NZ_WWJY01000363.1, forward strand.
AGTCGCGGCCGGCGAAGACGCCCTGGATGAAGTGGGCGTACTGCAACCACACCGGGTCGGTCAGCTTGAGCTGTTCCCGTACCTGCGCGACCTGCTGCGGCGAGCAGCGCTCCCCGCAGGCGAGCCGGGCCGGGTCGCCCGGGACCACGTAGAAGAGTGCGTAGATCACGACGGACAGGACGAGCAGGACGAGCAGCGCGCCGCCGAGCCGTTTGAGCAGGTAGCGCGTCATGAGGCCGTTCCCTCGGGCGTCTTGCGTGCGGAAGGCGTCTCGCGTGCGGTACGGGGGGTACGGCCCGCGCTCCTGCGCGAGCGGCCGACCCGCAGCCGGCTGGCCTCGCGCGGGTCGAGCGCGGTGCGGACCGCGTCGCCGAGCACGGTGAAGGCGAGGACGGTCACGAACAGCACCCCGGAGGGCAGCAGTACGTACATGGGGTCGGCGCGGAACCAGGTCTGCGCGCTCGACAGCATCTGTCCCCAGGACGGTGTGGGCGGTTTGACACCGACCCCGAGGAAGGAGAGCGAGGCCTCGGTCACGATGTTCGAGGGCAGCAGGATCGACGCGTACGTGATGACGGGCGCGGCGAGCGACGGCAGCAGTTCGCGCCGGGCCACCCGCAGCCTGCCGGAGCCGCCGAGGCGGGCCGCGGCGACGAAGTCGAGTTCCTTGAGGCTGAGGGTCTGGGCCCGCACGATCCTCGACGTACCGCCCCAGTTGAGCAGGCCGATGATCAGGATCAGCAGCAGCGAGCGCGGGAACTCGGAGGGCACCACGGCCGTCAGGGCGATGCCCATGACCAGGAACGGCAGCGCGACCATCACGTCGGTGACGCGGCTGAGGAAGGTGTCGAGGAAGCGGTTGCCGAGGCCGGCCGCCAGGCCGACGGCCACCCCGATGGCGAGCTGGACGACGGTGGCGCCGAGGGCGACGAGCAGGGAGACCCGGGCGCCGTACAGCATCCGTACGAACAGGTCGCGCCCGGTGCCGGGTTCGACACCGAGCCAGTGGTCGGCGCTCACTCCGCCGAAGGACCCGGTCGGCACCCCGCCGCGGGCGGAGTCGATCAGGCTGTCGTGGTACGCGTTGGCGTCCTGGCCCTCCAGCGCGGCGAGCAGTGGCGCGGCGAGCGCCAGGACCACCAGCAGGACGAGGACGACGGCCGCGACGACCGCCGAGGGGCGGGAGCGCAGCCGTCGCCACACCTGGCGCCCGCCCGAGGCGGCGACGGGGGTCGCCGCCTCGGACGTCAGGAGATCAGCGGCGGTCACTTGACGGAGACCTGCGAGATGTCGAGGACGCCGGTCCAGTCACTGATGACGACGTTCTTGATGTCCTTGCCGACCAACCGCTTGTAGACCGGGTGGAAGAGGGGGACGTCGAGCGCCAGCTCGCCGATCTTCTTGTCGAGGGCGCCCCAGCGCTTCGCGGCGGCGGCCGGGTCGGTCAGCTTGTTGATCTCGTCGATCTCCTTGTTGACCGCCGGGTCGTTCAGCTGCGCGTGGTTGAAGTTGCCCGCGCCGTCCTTGACGATCTGGCGGCCGTCGAAGATCGGGGCGAGGAAGGGACCGCCGGACGGCCAGTCGGCTCCCCAGCGGGAGAGGAAAAAGCCGGGCTCCTTGGAGACGGTCTTGCGGGCCTCGCCGAAGGCGTTGTTCTCCAGGCCTTCGAGCTTGACGGTGATGCCGGCCTTCTTGAGCGCCTCCTGGACGGCGGTGGCGACCTCGGGGCTCGTCTCGCGGTTCTGCTCGGTGGAGTGCGTGAGGGTGATGGTCAGCCCCTTCGGGTAACCGGCCTCCTTCAGCACCTCCTTGGCCTTGACCGGGTCACCGGTCTTGCCCGCCGGGAACGGGTCGTACGGCGTGTAGCCGAAGGCCGGCTGGTTGGGCAGGAAGGTCGTCGCGGGCTCGGCGAGCGCGGAGCCGCCAGCCGCGTTCACGACGCTGGTGCGGTTGATCGCGTACGAGATGGCCTGGCGCACCTTGGGGTTGTCGAACGGCTTCACCTTCGGGTTGAAGGCGAGGTAGTTGGTGTACCCGAAGTGACCGGTGCCGACACGCGAGGCGAGGTTCTTGTCACTGTCGACCCGGGCCAGCTCGGCCGGCCCCAGGTTGGTGTCGGTGGTGATCGCGGCGGCGTCGGCGCCCGTGCTGGTGGACAGGCGCTGGTTGATGACGGCCGCGTCGAGACCCGCCTTCACGTCGATCCTGTCCGGGTAGGCGTGCCGCTCGTCGTCGGTCGCCTCCGACCAGTTCGGGTTGCGCTCCAGGACGAGGTGCTCGCCGTCGCCCTCGTTCTTGACGACCTTGTACGGGCCGGAGGAGACGGGCTTCTCCTCGTACTTCGTCCCGGTGTCCTTGGCCTTCGGCACCGGCGCGAACTGCGTGGCGGTGGCGAGGAAGGGGAAGTCGCCCTCGGGCTTGTCGAGCTTGAAGATGATGGTCTTCGCGTCGGGCGTCTCGATCGAGGCGAGGCCCTTCTTGTCCTTGTACGGGCCCTCGTACGTGGACCCGCCGACGAGCCAGTCGCGCAAGTACGGGGCGCCGCCGGACAGTTCGGCCGCGAAGGAGCGCTCGATGCCGTACTTGATGTCGGCGGTGGTGATCGGCGAGCCGTCCTCGAACTTCAGCCCGTCCTTGAGGGTGTACGTCCACTCGGTGGCGTCCGCGTTGGGCCGGCCGGTGTCGGTGGCGAGGTCGGGGACGACCTTGTTGCCCTCGGCGCCGTTCTCCCGGTTGCGGGTGGTGAGCGTACGGAACACGAGCGAGGGGACGTTGCCGCCGCCGGACGTGTAGAGGCGCGCCGGGTCGAAGTCGGTCTGCGGCTCGTTGTTGAGCACCGAGAGCGTCCCGCCCTTCTGCGGCTTGCCGGAGGCGGAGGCCGCGCCGCCGTCGCTCTTGGCATCGTTGTCCTCGGGACCGCAGGCGGCGGCGCCCGCGGCCATGGCCAGGGTGACGGCTGCCACGGCCACGCGGCGGGAAATGACGGACGGTTGACGCATCGGAAGAAGCCTCTCGGTGTGCTGCACAGGCAGGGGGGGGTTGGGGTGGTGCCGGGAGATCGGACGGCGGGTATCGCCTTCCGGCCGGAGGCAGGCAGCAGTGACCGAGGTGGGGAGAGGGAACCGGCTGGCCGCGCCTGCGTACGGACGGAGTACACGCCCAGCGCGGTGAACGACGGCGGGAAGGCCGGCGCGCGCGAGGGCAGGCGTCAGCTACAGAGAATGTCCGCCACGCACAGCGCGGTCACGCCGATGAGCGCGAGCTCAATGGCGGCATGACCGGGTATGGCGGTGCGGCGGGGAGACATGCCGAGAAATATGAACGACCCCGCGTCCGGATGTCAATGTTATTTGAGACGGCTGTCTCAATGTGTGGGATGCCCGGCCGGGATGTCCGGGCCGGGATGTCAGGGCCGGGAGTCAACGCGTGGGATACACCCAGGGATTCGGCTTGCACTTGATTCCCTCCACGTTCAGGGACTTGGTCTGTTGCTGCATGACGGGCGCGAGCGTCCCCGGCGTGCGGCAGCTCACATGGCTGTGCCCGAGCCGGTGGCCCACCTCGTGGTTGATGAGCATCTGCCGGTACGCGAACATCGCGTCGTCGCCGTACGTCTCCGAACCCCGCGCCCAGCGGAACGCGTTGATCATGACGCGGTCGGTGGAGGCCGAGTCGCAGGACACGTTGTCGACGGTGGTGTCGAGGCCGGACTTGGCACACCAGACCGCGGTGGTCCCCGGGCTGGCCAGGGTGATCACGAAGTCCGGTTCGCCGCTGGAGATCCGCTCGAAGGTCATGGCGCCGTTGTGCGCCCAGCTCCGGTCGTCGTTGAGCGTCTTCTGCACGGCCTCGGCGAACAGCCCGCCGTCCAGGCCGAGTCCCTTCTCCACGTCGACCCGGTAGCGGAACTTCTGGCCCTTGCCGGGCCCCTTGTCGAGCCCCGGTACGGCACCGAAGTCGCCGGACGCCCTGAGCTCCGGGTCCAGCGGGAACTGCTGGGTCATCAGCTGCGCGTACGTGAGGGGCGCCGCAACGACCCGCTTCGGCGCGGCGTCCCCGGCAGGGGTGGGCCGGCCCTCCGAGCGGGAGGTGATGTCGTCCCCGGCGACCCGGTCCGTGCTTCCTGACGCCCTGGCGCTCACCTCGCGGGTGCCGCCGTCGGCGACCTGTCCGGCCACGACGACGGCGAGGACGGTGGTCACGGCGGCGGCCGCGATGCCGGTCAGGGCGCGGCCCTTGCCGCCCCGGGCGGTGTCCGGCGCGTCGCCGGACGGACCGGCGGGCGGCCC
>NZ_WWJY01000364.1 GCF_009865405.1 Streptomyces sp. SID3212
GCTCCGGCCGGGCCCGCCGTCGCGGTGGGCGAGGCCGGCGAGGCGGCGGATCCGGCCGCGCGCGAGGCCGATACGCGCGAACAGGTGATGGAGCTGGCCCGTGCGGGTGATCACCCCGACGCGGAGGCGGTGCTCCTCCCGGACACGGCCCTGCACACGGTGGCGTACCTGCCGGAGCTGGAGGAGGCCCTGGGCAAGCCGGTGCTCACGGCGAACCAGGTGACGGTCTGGGAAGGGCTGCGGCTGACGGAGCGACGGGGGCGCGGGCGGGGTCTCGGCACCCTGTTCGCGGCGCCGGAGTGACAGCCCCGGACGACGCTTCCGGCACGTACGCGACGACGTGCCGGGAGTCGGTCCGGGAGTCGCGCCGGGAATCGCACGGGGAATCGCGCGGGGAATAAACGGAGATCCCCTCCTGTTGATGCGTGTTCCCAGGTTCTTCATGCGCAGGAGGGTGTTCACCGGTGGTTGACGCGAGCCGAGACACAACAGACACAGGCACGGCAGACACGGGCACGGACACGGACACCGACCGGGCCACGGACAGCATTCGTGGTGTGGTGCGGGGTACCGCGCCCGTGCCCCTGTCCGTCCTGGACCTGGTCACGGTCGGCAAGGGCTCGACCGCCGCGAACTCCCTGCGCACCAGCGTCGCGCTGGCGAAGCTGGCCGAGCGCCGCGGCTTCCACCGGCACTGGGTCGCCGAGCACCACTCGATGCCGGGCGTCGCCTCGTCGTCCCCGGCCGTGATCCTCGCCCACCTCGCCGCCCACACCGAGCGCGTCCGGCTCGGTTCCGGCGGGGTGATGCTGCCCAACCACGCCCCGCTGGTCATCGCCGAACAGTTCGGCACGCTGGAGGCGCTCGCCCCCGGCCGCGTCGACCTGGGCCTGGGCCGCGCGCCCGGCACCGACGGAGCGACGGCGGCCGCCCTGCGCCGTACGGAACGCCTCAACGAAGGCGCGGACGACTTCCCCGAGCAGCTCGCCGAGCTGACCCGCTTCCTGGACGACGACTTCCCCTCCGGCCACCGCTACGGCCGGATCCACGCGATCCCCGGTCCGGTCCAGGGGCCCGAGGGCCGGCCGCCGATCTGGCTCCTCGGCTCGTCCGGCTTCAGCGCCCGTCTCGCCGGCGTGCTGGGCCTGCCCTTCGCCTTCGCCCACCACTTCTCGGCGCAGAACACGATTCCCGCGCTGGACCTCTACCGCGAGTCGTTCCGCCCGTCGGAGGTGCTGGACGCCCCGTACTCCGTGATCGGGGTGGCGGCCCTGGCCACCGACGAGGAGCCGGAGGCGCGCCGCCAGGTCCTCACGGGCGCCCTGTCGATGCTCCAGCTGCGGACCGGCCGCCCGGGTCTGATCCCGACGCCGGAAGAGGCGGCGGCGTACCAGTTCAGCCCGTTGGAACGGGAGTTCGTGGACGGTTGGCTCGTGAACATCGTGCACGGCACGCCGGATGTCGTACGGGCGGGCCTGGACGATCTCCAGAAGCGCACCGGCGCCGACGAGTTGATGATTACGGCGCACGCCCACAGCCCTGAGACGCGGCTGCGCAGCTACGAACTGATCGCCGACGCCTACGGGTTGCCGACGCTGGGCTGACGCGCCGGGCGAGGCGTGGCCGCCGGGGCCGTAGCCCCCGGGGCGAGACATGACCGCCGAGATGTACCCCGTACCCCGAGATGTACCCCGTACCCCGAGATGTACCCCGTACCCCGTCCCCTGGCAGGGGGCGGGGTTCAGTGGTCCAGCGGGCGGACCAGACCCCACACCCCGAGCGCCGGCTTCATGCCGAGCGAGTCGTTCAGGCGCAGGATGGGCTCGTTCGTCTCGTCGTTGTGCGTGATGACGGCACCGGCCCCCGCCCGGTACGCGTGCAGCAGCGCCGCGGACTTCACCGCCGCCGCGATGCCCCGCCCCCGGTAGCGCGCGTCCACCCCGGTGAAGATCGTGTACCACGTGTCGGAGGCCGCCTGGGGGGTCAGGATGGTCAGGCCGCAGGTCACGGGCTCCGACCCGTCCAGTGACTCCGCCAGCATGATCACGGCCTTCTCGGGGATGAGTCGCCGCGCGTGATCGAGGTTGAAGTCCTGGCCCTCCTGGAACGGGAGCTTGGCGCCCTCCAGGCACCGGCCGGCGCACTCCATGATCGTCCGCGCCTCGTCCTCCATGGTGGCCGCCCGGACGCTGACACGCGCCAGGGTCGCCGACCGCGCCGCCGCCTCCGCCAGCTTCTCGCCGTGGGCGGGCAGCTCGTACAACCGCCCCACGCTGTGGTTCGTCACCCGGAAGCCGCGCCCCTCCGCGAACGCCCGCCCCTCGGGGAGGTCGTCACGCAGCGTGCAGGTGATCATCGCCGTCCCGTGCAGACGCCCGGCGCCCTCTTCGAGCAGTGTGGCGAGCGCTGCCCCGATGCCGGTCCTGCGGGCGTGCGGCACCACGGCGATCAGCGCGGAGGCCGTACCGGGGAAGGCGGGTTCCCGGGCGAGCTTCGCCGCGCCCAGCAGGGAACCGTCGCGCTCGGCGACAAAGGCGAGGTGGGCGTCGTGCGCGGCGGCGGCGCGGAGCTGCTCCCGCAGGCGGTAACGGATGTCCCAGGCGCTGGTCAGCATGAGCAGCTCCATCACCGCGTTGGTGTCCGCGGGGCGCAGCGGCCGTGTGGTGTATCCCGCCCGCGTCAGAGATTCGCCCATATGTACAGCTTAGGTGGAATGGCGCACCGGCGCCCTGCCGACGGGGCGGCCCGGAGGCCGCGCCACTCGGTCCACCCCTCGCCTCACTCCTCGGTCCAGGCCTCCGCTCACCCCTCGGCTCACCCCTCGGCTCACCCCTCCGCTCACCTCTCGCCTTACCCCTCGTCTCCCCGCTCCCGCGCCGCCCGCCTGTGCCGTGGCCGGTGCGGCATCAGGTTGCGTACGTTCGCGTCGCCCGCGCCCACGAGAGGCAGCCGCTGTGCCGGTGACGCGGGTGGGGACTCCGACCCGGGCCCGGACGGGGACTCCGGGTCTCCGGGGAGAGGGGAGTGCGGGCGCGCGAGCCCGTCACGCGCCTCCGGTGTCTCGTGTGTCCCGTGTGTTTCCTGAGTCCCGGGTGTCTCCGGTGCCTCCGGCCTCTCCGACGCGCGGGACGGACCGGGTGTGTCCGTCGCCGGGGTCGCCGGCTCCGGGTCGGTCGACTGGTCCGGGAAGCGGAGCAGTCGACCGGAGGGCACGGGAAAGTCCTCCATGTCGGGGTGACCCGCCGCCGGAGGCTGCGTCTGGCCGGCCGCCCGGGCGTGCTCCGCCCAGCCGGTCCGATACCACCGCACTTGATCCCTGATGATCTCTTCGTCCGTGAGGATGCGCACACCGTCGACGCCGGCCTGCTGGACCTTCCGGCCCAGCTCGATCAATAAATCACCCAACAGCATGGCCAGCCGGTCCTGTGGGACCGGAACGCCACCGTCCCCGTCGTTGCCCATGCGCGCACTCCTTCACGCCCCCCCACGGGGCAGCTGATCCCCTAACTACTTGCCGGCAGGAATTGCTTCGCGACCTTCACGAACACTTCCCGCAGCTCAGGGGGCACCCCCATTCTCCGTGCCGCCTCTTCCGGACTCAGTCGCGGGGAGTCCTCCGCCGACTCCGGCCCCGCCGCGTCCGTCTGCGGCCGGGCCGCGATCGGCAGGTCCTCCTCCGACAGGCGCCCCGACCGGATGAGCATTTCTCTCAGCGGGATGCCGAGCACCGCCGCCAGTCTTCGCATGGTCTCCAGGTCGGGCATGCTCTGCCGCTGGAGCAGCCGGCTGACCGCCGCCCGATGCACCCCCGCGTCGTCCGCGAGCTTCGACTTGCCACCGCCGCGCGGACTGTCGATGTCGTACCCCTGACGGCGCATCAGGGACTCCACCCAGCCGGCGAACACGTCCAGTCCGTCCGCGCGGTTCCTGACGCCGTCACCGCGGAAACCCGTGCTGTTGCGGGCGTCCGCCCGTGAGCCTGAACCCATTGTCTCGATCTCCCCTCGTCGCGGGGGACAGAGTACCGATCGCGCGCGCACCTATAGGTGTGCGCGCTCGCGCGTTGTTGTGGAGATGTCGCACAACGCGCGGGGCTGAGCGGCGACTTGGGGCGCAGCGCGGGACACCTCCTGACAGAACGTAGTCGCTTGCGCACGCGCTCGCACCATGCAACGCTGATCACGCGTCCGCAATTGTCGAACAAATATTCCCATACATGGGGAGGGGTTGCACGTGCCTTCATCGATGACAGTGTCCTCAACCGCCGTGACCTTGGGCTTCTTCCGTACGGACGAAGATCTTGACTGGCGCAGGGGCGCCGCCTGCGCCGATCTTCCCCAGCGTTTTGTGTTCACCAAAGTCCCTTCCGAGGCCGAACCGGTATTGCGTGCCTGCAATCACTGCCCGATCCGTGAGGAGTGCGTCGCCGTCGTGGACCCCATGCGGACCTGGTTCGACGGGGTCAGCGGCGGGCGTCTGTGGCGCAACGGCCGCGAGGTAAGGCGGGCGGCGTGACGAACACCGATAGCAAGGGCCGCACCGGCAACACCGGCAGCACAGGTAGAACCGGCAGCGCCCTGTGGATCGCCGCGCTCCTGCGGCACTTCCCCGAGCTCCTGACGGAACTCGCCCCGACCGCCGGACGCGTCCTGCGCGAGCGCCCCGGCGCCGCCCCGACGGGCGGCTCCGTCGCGCCCCTGCGGCTGTACGTGTCCGACGCCATCCGCGATGTCACCGACGGGGTCGTGGAGTTGGAGGAGGCCGTACGGGAACGGCTCGGCCTGCCCCGCGTGGCCGCCGCCTCCGTACCCGTACGACTCCGGCGCGTCGCCGGCCTCCTGGAGCGGATCGGCGGGGACCCGGACCTGGCCGCGCACGTGGAGGACGAGACCCGGCGGATGGCCCGCCGCTGCGCCCGGGCGCTGGGCGATCCCGAGCAACTGGTCCGCGTCGCCGGACGTTGCCCCGCCTGCGACTCGGTGTCGCTGCGGGCGTTCCCGGAGCGGGCGACGGTGATGTGCGTGAACCCCGTCTGCCGCCACGTACCGGCGGTGGAGGCGGCGTCGTGAGCGCGGAAGGCGCGACGGGCGCGGGCGGCGCGGGTCGCGCGGCGGGCGTCGCGCTGATCTCGGGGGATCTGGCCGCCGCGGAGGTCGAGGTGTCACCGGCGACCATCCGCAAGTGGGTCCAGCTCGGACACCTGACCGCGGCGGGACGCCAGGGGAGACGGCTGCTCTACCGGCTGGAGGACGTGTTCGCGGCGGAGCGAGCGGCGCGCCGCAGGAGCTGACCGTACGACCGAAGCACGACCACACACGACCGACGTACGACCGACGCCCGTCCAGAGAGGCCCCGCCGGAACACCGGCGGGGCCTCTCCCGTTGCACTCCTCGTCCCCCGGGACCACCAACCACACCGCCGGAAAGCTCGGTTGCGGGATCAGCCCCCCTCGATCACACTTGAAGCAGCGGCAGAGCTGCGCCCCTTCCGAGGGGCGGCGGACCTGCCGCTTTGTGTTGCCCGGAATCCCACTCCCCTGGGTCGCGACGGGGCCGCACCCCTGATCGGCATCACCGATCAGCATCACCGATCAGCATCACCGATCAGCCTCGCCGATCGGCACATCCGCCCCACGGCCCATCGCCTTCCGCGAAGGAGCGTCCATGTGAGCGTTTTGAACTTTCCCGATGTGGAACGGCTCGTCGTCGACTTCCTCGAGGACCGGCCCGAAATGGCCGGCGTCACGGTCGACAACCGCCCGCCCGCCGGGTTCGACGGCACCCAGAAGGCCGTCCTGGTCTCCCGCGTCGGCGGCGTGTGGGTCGACGACCTGCACCTCGACAAACCACTGCTGGACCTTGAGGTGTACGGCCCCGACAAGACCACGGCACACACCGTGGCCCTCGCCGCCCGCGCCTGCGTCCTGGAGCTGATCGGTACGCGGTACGGCACGGCGGTGGTCACCGACGTCGACGAGGCCGACGGGCCCCGCTGGCTGCCCGACTACAACCGCCCGGCCGGCAACCGCTACCTGGCCACGCTCCGCCTGTCCATCCGCCCCGCGTAAACCCACCACACACCCCTTCCTGAGGAGTTCACATGGCAACAGGTCCCAACAGCAGCAAGGAAATCCGCGTAGCGGGTACCGGAAAGGTCCTGGTGGCGGCCCCGGTCGGAGCCACCGGAGCGCCGGCCGCGCCGATCGACACCACCGTGGCGTGGACCGGCTGGACCGAGCTGGGCTACACCTCCACCGACGGCATCAAGCTCAGCAAGAAGGACAAGATCGACCAGGTGGACGGCTGGCAGTCGGTGAGCGCGCTGCGCTACATCTACTCCGACCGTGAGCTGACCGTGAAGTTCCAGCTGCTCCAGATCAACAAGAACACCCTGCCGTTCTTCATGGGCGGTGGCGCCACGGCGCTCCTGTCGTCCCCGGCCGCGGCGGGCACCTTCAAGTACGACCTCTCCGCCAACCCCAAGGCGGACGAGCGCCAGCTCGGCTTCGAGTTCACCGACAGCAACGGCACCGGCGACGTGTCGTACCGCTTCGTCATCCCGCGCGGCCAGGTCACCGAGACCGAGGAGATCTCGATGACCCGCACGGGCGCGATGAAGCTCGGTGTGACCTTCACGGCCTACGCGCAGGACGACACGGCGCTGCCGCTGGCGACGTGGCTGATGAAGGACACGGCGTTCGCGTAACCCTTACGGGTACGGGGGTGGCCGCCGCGCCACCCCCGTACCCGCAACTCCCCCCCACCTCACCCCCACTCCACCTCATCCCCCACCCCACCGAACAGGAGACGGACATGGCGGGATTCAACGTCAACGCGGCTCGTGCCCAGCGCCTCGAAGTGCTCGGCCGGGCCTGGAGTTTCGATCTGGACGAGGACTCGTTCGAGCTGCCGACGGAGCTGACGCGCGCGACGGCGCGCAAGCTGCGGGACCTCGACGACAACGACGTCGACGGACTGCTGCGACTGCTGCTCGGCGAGCAGCAGTTCACCCGCTTCGAGCGGCACGACGTCACGATGCAGGACATCGCGGCGATCCTGGAGGCGTACGGCAAGGAGACGGGGCTCGGCCTGGGGGAAGACTGAGCCTCGGCGAGCTCGTCGACGAGCACGCCGAGGCCCTGGAGGCCGACCTGCTGCGCTACTACGGCACGGACCTGCTGGACTGGCACCGAGGCCGCCTCTCCTCCCGCCGCCTCGCGGTACTGGTCCAGCACCTCCCCCGGGACAGCGCGGTCGCCCGCGAACTCCACGGAGAGTCGGCCGACTGGTCGGTGACGGAGTACCTCCTGGCCCACGTGGCCGACCAACTGGCCGAGGCGAACTGGATGTTCGCCACGGTCAACCGCGACGAGGACGCCGATCCGCTGGAATTCCCGTCACCGATCCCGAGACCGGGGGAGCCGCCCGAAGACGACCCGGAGACCCGGAGCGCGCCAGCCATCGCCCAGGGGCCGAGCGTGCACGAACTCTCCGCGTTCTTCGCCTGAGACGGCTCACCCGTCCTTCAACGCCCGCAACGCCCGGGGAATCATGGCCCCGCGTTTGACGCTGTTTTCCGAACGGGGATGACTCGTCGCGGCGGGGGCGCCCTATTTGCCCTGGAGAGTGATCCGCCAAGGCGGAATGCTTCCCCAGTGCGGAGCCACCGGTGACTGGACGGCGATCAGTCCGGGGCCGGGGACCTTCACCGAACCCTGAAACTTCGTATCGCGGGAGAGCAGCTCGCGGCGTTGCGTTCCGTCGAAGCTGTAGAAGGCCAGACACCCCTGCGACTCGAATTCGACGGATGCCTGGACCGGTCCGCCGTGGTAGGCGAACACACGCGACGCGCCGACGCCTGCCGCCTCGATTCCTATTTCCGGCGCTGCCGAAGGCTCACTGATCAGCAGGTTCCATTTTCCTGGCTTGCGGGTGGGATCCCCCGTGATATGGAGACTCGAATACCCGGGTGGCACGATGATATGGGATCTGTCTCTGCCCCACCCGGAAGATCCGAGATCCTCTCTTTCTGTTCCGTGGCGGGACGTCAGTTCGCCCTCGATGTTGAAAGTGCGACTCAGTAATCCTCCCCATGCTTCGAGGAGCAGCGCCCGGTCGAGGGGGATGCCTGCTGGGAGTTCAACTCGGGACTCTCCCCGCCCCGACACAATTGAGCCCGATCCATTCGACATTTGAACCCCTTAATCACCTGTGAGGTATCGATGGGCAACGCGGATGAGAAGCCGCTCCAGGACAGAGTGGCAGAGCTGGAGGAAGAGTTCCAGGCGTTCAACGTCAAGGCGGAAAGGGGTTGGGCCAAGGCGGACGGTGTAGGTGCGGTCGGTGCTCTGACCGGTGTGTCCGGCGAGATCAGCGGAGTCACGAGTGGGGTGAAGCTCGCGAACTTCGAGTTCGACCTGCGCCAGCACCTGAAGGACAAAGCACTCGAACGCGCCAATCTCCATCCGATGGGGCTCCTTCGGCGCATCACCGAGGTCAAGAGAAAGGGGCAAAATGATAGGAACGTAACGAATCGTGCCCATGAGCGCATCACCGAGCTGACTCGGGATCTCAATCAAAAGCTGCGCCGAAAGGCCGACAAGTCCGCGGTGGGCGCGAGCAGTACCCGCCAGAACAGCCAGGTCGCCACCGCCCAACTGCGCGCGGACCGGGCCATCGCCGAAGTGCGTCGGCTGCACGACGAGATAGCACGGCTGAACAGTCGTTTCTGACCCATTTAGGCAGGGAGGTAGACATGGGCCTCAACCAGTCCATCAGCACGGCGGCTGCCCAGCTCAGCCGCATGCGCGCCGCTGTCGCGCAGACGGCTTCACAACTGGGGCGGATGCAGACCGCGACAGGAGCCGCATCGAATTCCGTCCTGAGGATCAAGACGACGGCGGGGCAGGCGGACGCCTCGATAGGGAAGCTCAGTACCGGCCTGCGTACCGCTGACAGCTCGCTCACGAAGTCCAAGGGCGCCACCGACAAGTTCAAGACCTCGCTCGACCGGCTCAAGGGTTCTGCCGACAAGGCGAAGAACGCGCTTCAGGACGTCAAGCGGCAGGCCGACGGGGTGGAGAAGTCCGTCGGGAAGGCCGGGAAGAACGCCGACAAGGGCGGGAAGTCCATGGACGGGCTCGGGAAGGGGCTCAAGGGCGCGTCGCTCGCGCAGAAGGGGCTCAACCTCGCCATGGCCGCCAGCCCCTTCGGGCTCATCATGACGCTCCTCGCGCCCCTCATCGCGCGGTTCGTCAGCATGGACAAGGTCATGGCCGTCGCCAAGCGGGGCATGACCGCGGCCTGGAACGCCATGCGGTCCGCGTCCTCCTCCGCCGCGCGGTTCCTCGGCCCGCTCTTCAAGGGCGTCGTCAACGCCTTCCTGCTGCCCACCCGCATGCTCGTCAGAGGGCTCAACTCCCTGATCGGCGGCCTCAACCAGGTCAGGTTCAGCGTTCCCGACTGGGTGCCCGTCATCGGCGGCAAGGGCTTCGCGTTCAACCTGCCCCGCATCCCCGTGCCCCAGCTCGCGCAGGGCGGCATCGTCGAGGCCAGGACCGGCGGCCGGCTCGCGCTCATCGGGGAGGGCGGCGAGGCCGAGGCCGTCATCCCCCTCTCCCGGCTGGAGCGCATGTTCGGCCAGCACCCCGGCGGCGCCGCCGGGATCAACCGGCTCGCCCAGGCCGTCGAGCGCCTCGCCGAACGCCCCGTACACATCGAGGTCGACTCACAGACCATCGCTCGCGCCGTCCTCGTCGGACAGCGCAAGCTCGCCAGGAGGTGAGACAGGACATGGCAAGGAATCTGTGGATCGGAAAGCCGGGACTCCTGCGGGAGATCACGCAGGCCGCCAAGAGCTGGGACCGCAGCGCCGAGCTCAACGTCAGCGAGTTCAAGTCGCTGGAGGGACAGATCACCACCGTCTCGCCCGCCCGTACCGCCCGCCGGCTCAAGTTCGCCTGGGACTGGCTGGAGCCCGCCGACGCCGACCACCTCATCCGGCTCGCCCGGCGCGTCAACGGCCCCGGCATGCTCGGACGCAACGTGTACGCCGGCCGGTCCGTCGCCGTACTCGACCCCGCGGCCGGCAACCTGCTCGACCCCTACCAGGCCGCGGGCCAGACGCTGCACCCCGCCGGTCACGACCACTGGTTCACCGTGCAGGGAGCGATCACCATCAGTCCGGCCGTCGACGACGTCGTCCTCGGCAGCTGTGACGACCCGAGCACCAAGATCGGCTGGCGGCACGGGACCTGGACCGGCTGGCCCGTGATGCCGGGCATGCGGATCTCCTGGCTGCTGCCGCCCGACTGGAATCCCGCCGTGGCCACCGCCCAGCTGGACTGGAAGGACGTGGACGGCGCCTACCTGTCCACCACTTCGGCCGCCGGCCCGCTGGTCACCGGCACGGCGCCCGCGAACGCCGCCTTCGTCACCCCCGTCGGCGCCCCCGGCGCGACCGGGATGACGGGTCTCGCCGGCGCGAGCCTGACCATCGGCGAGGAGCCCGTGGCCCTGTCGCTCGGCGACGGCTGCCCGGCCATGGCCGTCACCGGCTGCACCGAGACACCCGCGACCCGTCTCCCGTACCGCAGTGTCAGCATCGACCTGGTGGAGGTGGCAGGTGCAGCCCTCTGACGAGCGGTTCGACGCGGCCCTCGCCGCGCCCGAACGCACCCCCGTCCACTCCACCCGCCTCGGCGGCGAGGAACTCGGCGAGCAGATCCAGTCCTGGAAGGTCGAGCGCGCCTACAACACCGATCTCCCCGAAGCCATGCGGGCGTTCAGCGGCAGCGCCTCGGCGCAGTTCGAGGCGCAGCTGAGCGGCCGGACCGAGGAGCGGAACAGCGGCGAGGCCGGTACGGGCCCGGTCGCCGAGCCCGCTCCGCGCCTGTACTCCGCCTGGGCGGACCGCGCCACCGGCGACGCCGTACGCCCGGGCCAGTCCGTCGTCCACGAGACAGGCGTCAACGGCCGTACGCTGCCGGCCTTCCGGGGCACCATCCGCTCCCGTACGGCGGCCTCCGGCAGCGACACCGTCACCGTCCAGGCCCTCGACGGCGCCGAGCGGCTGCGGGGCCCCGCCTCGCTGCCCCGCCCCTACCACGGCGTCTGGACCGGCCTGCGGATCGCGTCCGCCCCCTGGTGCGTGGACGAACTGCTGCGGCAGGGCGGCATCCACACCTGCCCGCCGCCCCGCGCGCCGCAGGCCGACACCGACGACACCAACGCCTTCACGACGCTGTACGCCTCGCTGCACGGCGGGGTCAACGCGACGTACGGCCAGCCCGAATCGGTGCCCGCGAACAGCCAGTACGACTGGATCCGCGACGGCGCCCCCTTCGAGATGGCGCTGATGCCGAGGGCCGCCGGACTCACCGCCTCCTGGATGCCGCGCTCCCGCTTCGTCGTGCCCGGCAAGGTCTTCCTGCTCGAATGCTGGGTCAACACGGCGAAGAGCAGAGGGAACAAGATCGAAATCAGTGTCGTGCTCGACCGGAGCGGTGGGGCCTACGGCTACCTGGCGGGGACCGTCGACATCGCGGCGGGCTCCGTCAACATCCGCTCCGGGACCCAGGGTTCCGGATCGTGGTCCTTCACCTGGACGTTCAGCGCGCTGGCAGCCCTCAGGGGCAACTGGCACCTCGGATTCCTCTTCGACACCCGGTCGTCGGGGACCAGCGTGCTGCCGACCGTCGCGCCCCGGCTGACCGGCCCGGAAGGCTCGTACCACGTCGGCAGCCCGGCGGCATTCGTCGAATCGGCGGGGAGCCAGCCGCGCGCCGAGGTCCACCGCGTCGACCTCACGACCGACATGGCGGTGGAGTGCCTCCAGCTGACCGACCGCGTCTGGCCCGACATCCCGTCCTTCCCCCGCGACGAGTGGGAGCAGAAGGGGAAGTGGACCAAGGGCGCGGTGCTGGACGCCGAGGCGCTGCCGATCTACGCCATGCCCAGGGTGACGGGGTCGCAGTGGGACGTGATCACCGAGATCGCCCGCGCGAGCATGTCCACCGCGGAGTTCGACGAACAGGGCGTCTTCCACTGGAAGGGCCCGTCCCGCTTCGGCAGGGTGCCGGCCGAGCCCGACCTCACCGTGACCACCCGCAGGGACATCGCCGCTCTCACCGTCAGCGAGGAGATCGACGCCTGCCGCAACCACTGCGAGCAGCCCTACCAGGACTGGTCCGGCGTCGCCCGCGTCAACGGCGACATCGTGGACGACACGGCGATCCGGCGGATCGATCCAGGTACGTCGGTGGAGATCTCCTACGCCGTCGCCGAGGACGAGTTCGACATCGGGCCGCTGGTCGTCACCGACGACTCGGTGGTCAACGACGGTCACCGGGTGCGCTTCGGTACCGCCGCGACCGGTGGTACGGCGGTCAAGGGCGTGGTCTCCGTCAGCTGCCGCCGCGAGGGCCCCACGTACTTCGCCCGCTTCACCAACACCGGGACCGTACCGCTGTGGACCGTCACCAAGGACGGCAAGCCCTCGGCCCGGATCGTCCCCCAGAAGGCGACCGGCGATCCGCAGCTGCGCCAGGCGGCCTGGTGGAGCCCGGAGAGCCAGCAGTACTACGGCCGGCAGCAGTACGCGGCTCCCGCCTCCGAGTGGGTGCAGAACGGGAGTTCGGCCAGCGGTCTCGCGCAGACCATGCTCAACGCCGGCCGCTATCCGGTACCGGTGCTGGGGGAGGTCGAGGTGCTCCACGATCCGCGGATCCAACTCGGCGACGCCGTACGGGTGGTGGACACGGCGGGGGCCCAACTCGACACCCTCGCCTGGGTGGTCGGGACGCGCACGACCTACACCGCGGGCGCCGCGCCGCAGCAGACGCTCACGCTGCGCGGGACGTCGTACAACGGCGTGCCGCGGGACGCGGGACTGACCCCGGACGGACCGGTCGACCCGTCGTACGGGACGAGGCGTACGTACGCCCAGGTCACCGCCCAGTACGCGACGCTCGCCGACCTGAGGGCGGGGGAGCCGGACTACCGCGCGCTGCTGGCGGCGGCGCCGGTGACCCTGGGGGCGGCGGCCAGGACCGGTACGACCGCGACGACCGCCGTCGCGGTGGCTGGAGGGGAGAGCCGGTGAGCGCGTGGAAGAAGCGGAAGGGTCCGGCGGCCGGGGCACGGGGGGTGCCGGCGCTCGCGCCGGCCGCCGTGTCGGGGGCGGTGTCCGATCCGGAGGCCGTACGGGATCCGGAGGCCGTGTCCGGGGCCGTACCGGATGCCGAGGGCGTGTCCGATCCGG
>NZ_WWJY01000365.1 GCF_009865405.1 Streptomyces sp. SID3212
GATCCGGCCGCCCGCCGGCCTCACCGTCGCCGGCGCGGAGAGCGTCACCAGCCCGGTCGTCCCGCCGGTCCCGGCGCCCGCGCAGGCACCGGACGGCGCGCCGGGGCGCTGGCGCCCCTGGCGGTTCCGGATGTCGAACGACGTCTGGGGCACCCCCGTCGTCGACGGCGATCTGCTGTACGTGACGTCGTTCGAGGTCCACGCGCTGGACGTGGGCAGCGGGCGCCGGCAGTTCAAGACACGTGACGTGGCCTGGGCGATGGCCGTGGCCGGGGGCCGTATCCACGCCTCCGACGGGCCGACGCTGTACGCGCTGGACGGCCAGGACGGCAGCGAGCGCTGGCGCCTCCAGACCGACGCCTGGGTGTACTCCCTCAAGGTCGACCGGGGCACGGTCGTCACCGGCACACGCGGCGGCGGGGTCCAGGCGTGGGACGCCGCCGACGGGCGGAAGCTGTGGGAGAGGTCCGGGGCGCAGACGGACTTCGAGACCCCGGAGGCCGGTCCCGCGATCTTCGACGACACGGTGTACGTGTGGCAGGACGCCCGGCTGCGCGCGCTCGACGCGCGCTCCGGCGCGGAGCGCTGGTCGTACCCAGTCGGCGACGCCGCGTCCTGCGGGGGTGTGCCGGTACGGGTCAGGCCCGCGCCCGACGGGCGGCTGTACGTCTCCGCCGGGACGCGCGTCCTGGCGATCGACATCGTCAGCGGCCGGGTGTACTGGCACTTCGAGGCCCCGGCGGTCTTCCTCTCGCCCCCGGCCTTCGCGCCGGGGCCCGCGGTCACGGGCGGCGGGGTGTACCTCGCGGACTACCTCGGGACGGTGTACGCGCTCGACGCGGCGAACGGCAAGGACCGCTGGCGCATCGCCACGGAGTCCCGCCAGTCCATCGAGCCGGTGCTGGTGGCGGACGGCAACGTCCATGTCGGCAGCGGCAGCGCGCTCTACACGCTGGACGCGGTGACGGGCACGCCCAAGTGGCGGTTCGCGGCGGGCGGCGAGGTGATCGGCGCGCCGGTCGTCGCCGACGGCCGGCTCCACTTCGGCTCGGCGGACCACGTGCTGTACACGCTGGACGCGAGCGGCGGCCAGCTGCGCTGGAAGCTCGCGACGGGCGGCGAGATCACCGGCTCGCCGGTGGCGCGGCGGGGTGTGGTGTACGCGTGCAGCAAGGACCGCTGCGTGTACGCGCTGGACGCGGTGAAGGGGACGGCCACCGGGCGCGGGGGTGGCGGGGCGCGGTAGCGTCGGAGCCGATTCATGAGCAACAACGGGGGAGTGGAACGGACTTGATACGTCGACGTCTGAAACTGGCGGCCGTACTGGTCGCGGTGGTCCTGGCCCTGACGGGCTTCTCGTCGGGCCACGGGAGCAAGAGCGGCAAGAGCAAGGGGTCGGGCGGCGGCGGGGGAGGCTGCTCCAACTCCAAGAAGAGCAACGGTTCGTACGGGGGGTCGGGCTCCGGCGACTCCGACAGCGACTACGACTCCGAGGCCGACTACACGTCGGGGGACTCGTACACGGGCGCCCCGACCGCCGGGGCGACCTCGGGAAGCGACGTCGTGGCCGAGGTGGTCACCTGCGTCCGCAAGGCCAGGGGCAAGCGGAAGGCCGTCACGTACGCGACGGTACGGGTCCAGGCCCCGGCCGGCCCCACCGCGACCTACGAGGTCGACGTGGACTTCCGGGGCGCGTCGGGCGCCGTACTGGACAACGCGGACACCGAAGTCACCCTGGACAGCGGCGAGTCCACGACGGTACGGGTCCGTATGGAGAGCCCGGGTGTGATCAGGAACGTCAAGGACTGCGAGGCGACGGCGCGCGTCGCGAGCTGAGGCGGGCGGGCCGCGCGCGCGGAGGCACGCGGGCATGACTGAAGGGCCGGGCGATTCGCCCGGCCCCTCGGCCGTCGTACGAGAAGCGTCGTACAGGAAGTGTCGTGCAAGAAGCGTCGTGCAAGAAGCGGCCGCGGCGGCTCCCCCTCCGCGCCGCCGCGGCCGCTCCTCCCCCGTCGTGGTCGTTCGGCTCAGGGCTTCGGCGGCGGGGAGGACGCGTGGTTGTCCATCGTGGTGATCTCTTCACCCGAGGCGTGGTTGTCGAGCGTGGTGATGTCGCCCGCGGCGGCCGGCTGCGGCTTCGGCGTGGTGGCGGTCGTGCCGCCCACCTCCGCGCCGGACGCGTGGTTGTCGAGTGGCTTCAGGCCGTCCACAGGCTTCTTGGCAGGCTTCGTAACGTCGCTCATCGTCGTCAACTCCCCTATCTGTCTTGACACATGATCAAGGACGCCCGACCGACAATTCCCCCGGGGACTGTCGGTCGGGCTCCCGCAGCCGTTCCGCAGAAGTGGCCCGGCTTCCCCCCCATCGACCGTCTGCCCCCCGACGCGACGGGTCGATGGACGTAAGACTGCCGTGCGCCGATAAACGAACGATGAACGAGCCCAGTGATCTTGACCTCACGCCGCCGCGAGGGGCGTGAGGAGGCTCCGGGTCTCCTCCGCCTCGGCGGAGCCGAGCCGCTCGTAGATGTCGAGCGCCTCCCGCCAGCAGGCGCGGGCCCGGCCCGACTGGCCGATGCTGTCGAGCGCCTTGCCGAGCACGGTCAGCACCGTCCCGCGCCGCCACTCGCCGCCGATGCCCCGCAGGGCGATGGCCTGTTCGGCGTGGGACGCCGCGAGCGTGGGGCGGCGGGCGACCAGGTGGACCTCGGCCAGCCGGAAGTGGGTCACGCCCTCCCACAGCGGCTGGCGGTTGTCGCGGAACAGCTCCAGCGCCTCGGTGAGCTGGTCGAGCGCCTCGGCCAGGCGGTTGGCCTGGGTCAGGGCGATGCCCAGGGCGTACCGGCCGTTCGCCAGGCGCAGGGTCAGGCCCATGTCGTCGTAGATGTCGATGCCCTGCTGGGCCAGTTCGATCGCGCTGGAGGTCCGGCCGAGCGACAGGTGGATGCGCGAGAGGTTGCACAGCGCGCTCGCCTCGCCGACGAGGTTGTTGTCGGCGCGGAAGTTCTCGATCGCCTGGAGCAGGAACCCCTCGCCCTCGGCGGGCCGCTCCTGGTAGATCGCGATGATGCCGCGGTCGTTGGGCGCCCAGCAACTGGGCAGCGGGTCCCGCGCCTTGTCGGCCAGCAGCATCGCGAGCCTGGCCTCCTCGTCGGCTTCGTTGAAGCGCCCGGCCACCAGGTGCACGTTGGTCAGCGCCGTCCGCGCGCGCCCCTCGGCCCGCGCGTCGTCGGCGGCCCTGGCCGCCTCCAGGACCGCGAGCGCCGACGACTCGTACTGCTTGGAGTTGGCGCCCGACTCGCCCAGGTCCTTGGCCGCCCAGAGGAGATCGACGGCCCGGCGGAGCGCGCCGGGCCCGGTGGACTGCCGTACGGAGGCGAGCAGGCAGTCCGCCTCCGCGTACAGCCAGTCCAGCGCGTCGTGCCGGTCGTCGAACGACAGGCCCTCGTACGCCGTCGGCTCCAGGTGGTCCACCAGCCGGTCGCCGGGCCGCTCGATCGCGTAGACCTTCGCCGCCGTCGCCAGGTAGAAGTCCAGCAGCCGTGACAGCGCCGCCTCCCGCCCGGCCGGGGGGTGTTCGTCGCGTTCGGCGCACGCACGCGCGTAGAGCCGTACCAGGTCGTGGTAGCGGTAGCGGCCCGGCGCGGCGGACTCCACGAGGGACGTGTCGACCAGCGACTCCAGGACGTCCTCCGCGGCGTGCTCCGGCAGATCCAGTACGGCGGCGGCGGCGGCCAGCGAGATGTCCGGGCCGTCCACCAGGCCCAGCAGGCGGAACGCGCGCGCCTGCGCCGGCTCCAGCTGCCCGTAGCCCAGTTCGAACGTGGCCTTGACCGCCAGGTCGCCCGCCTGGAGTTCGTCCAGCCGCCGCCGCTCGTCGGCGAGTTTCGCGGCCAGGACGGAGACCGTCCACGTCCGGCGGGCCGCCAGCCGTGACGCCGCGATCCGGATCGCCAGCGGAAGGAAGCCGCACGCGCCGACGACGTCCAGCGCCGCCTTGCGCTCCGAGGTCACCCGTTCCTCGCCCACTATGCGGGTGAACAGCTGGAGCGCCTCCTCCGGCGACATCACGTCCAGGTCGACCAGGTGCGCGCCCGCCAGGTCGACCATCCTGACCCGGCTGGTGAGGAGCGCCGCGCACCCCGTCGTCCCGGGCAGCAGCGGCCGGATCTGCGCGGCGTCGCGCGCGTTGTCCAGGAGGACGAGGATGCGGCGGCCGTCGAGCGTCGACCGGTAGAGCGCGGACCGCTCCTCCAGCGTGTCGGGGATGGCGGTGTCCGGCGTGCCCAACGCCCGGAGGAACGCGCCCAGTACGGTCTCCGGTTCGGCCGCCCGGGGCCCGGCGCCCATGAGGTCCACGTACAACTGGCCGTCGGGGAAGTGCCGTCGGGCCTCGTGCGCCAGGTGGACGGCGAGGGTCGTCTTGCCCACCCCGCCGATGCCGGCCAGCGCGGAGACCGCCATCACGGACCCGTCGGCGGCGGCGAGCCGGTCGCCCAGCTCCCGTACGAAGGAGGCGCGACCGGTGAAGTCCGGCACGTTCGCGGGCAGTTGCGCCGGGCGCATCACGGTGTGGACGGGCGCGGGCTCCTCCACCGGGCGGGCCAGTTCCGCGTCCGCCTGGAGGATCCGCTGCTGGAGCCTGGCCAGTTCGGGCCGGGGGTCGACGCCCAGTTCGTCGGCGAGCAGCCGGCGGGTGTCGGCGTACACGGCGAGCGCCTCGGCCTGGCGCCCGCTGCGGTACAGCGCCAGCATCAGCAGTTCGCGCAGCCGCTCTCGCAGGGGGTGGGCGGCGGTCAGGGCGGTCAGCTCGGAGACGGCCTCGGCGTGGCAGCCCAGCTCCAGGTCCAGGTCCAGCCGGGTCTCGGTGAGCTGGAGCCGCCACTCCTCCAGCCGGGCGCGCTGCGTCTCGGCGTACGGCCCAGGTACGGAGGCGAGGGCCTCGCCGTCCCACAGGCCGAGCGACTTGTTGAGGAGCGATCGCGCCTGCGAACGGTCCCCGGCGGCCCGCGACTTCTCCGCGTCGACCGCCAACTCCTGGGCGACACCGAGATCGAGGGCGTCAGGTCTGGCCCGCAGGGCGTACCCGCCCGACTCGCTGACCAGAACCCCCGGGGGCAGCACCTTGCGGAGACGGGAGGCGTACGTCCGTACGGCGGCGAGCGCCTGCGACGGAGGGTCGTCGCCCCAGAGGGCGTCGATCAGCTCCCCGGCGGTGGCGGTACGGCCCTCGCGGAGCAGGAGGGCCGCCAGCAGGGCGCGTTGCTGGGGCGACCCGGTGGACAGGCCCTCACTGCCGAGCCAGGCACGCACCGGCCCGAGCACGCTGAACCGAAGAACGCCGCCGCCCGCCTCGACCGCCTCGCCGGCCCCGTCCGTCCCGCCGGGCGTCACCTGGGCCTGCTGATCCGCTCCACGCGGCCCGCCGTCACGGTCCATGGCTCCCTGCCCCCGCTCCTGCCGCTGCCGTATCACCGCCGCCGGTGAGGCTTTCGCGGTATCGCCCCACCGGTATCGCTACTTCCGTTATCGCCCTCGACAGTCTGCCTTGTCGGAGGCGGGCGCGTCAGCAAGGAGGGGCGGTCTGCACAAGGCTTCAACAGGATCGTGTCCGGGCCGGGACAGGGTTCACCGCGGCCCGCGCGGGACGGACGAACCCGTCGTGCCCTCCGAACCGTCGGGATCCGGCCGGTAGTCGGGACACACCGGCTGCCCGCACCGGCACTTGGGCCAGCGCAGTCCGGAGCCGGGGACGAGGTCGGCGCCGTCGCCGTCCCCGTTCCCGCCGTTGTCCCCGGCGCCCGGCTCCGGCTTCCGGACGATCAGCATGCCGTCCACCCCGAACGCCTCGGTCAGTTGCGACAGGAGCCGTCGCGCGTCACTGCCGCTCATCGGTCAACCGCCTCAGTCCGTGCGCCACGCGCAGCGTCAATTCCATGGTGGGCGGGGCGAATTCCCGGGGCACCCAGGCGGGTACGAGCCGGTGGAAGCCGCCCGTCTCCACGAGCGCGACGAGCGCACCGACGTCGCCGCCGGGCGGCTCGGGCGGGTCCGGTTGCCGGGGTTCCTGCTCGTACATAGGGGATGCGCCCTTCCTCCATCGAATGATTACCGTCTGTGAGACAAGCGTGACGATCCGCGCGTACGCTCAACAGGGGGGTGGCATTGACAAAGGGTGCTTTCACAGAAAGGCCGTCCACGTGACGTACGCGGAAGAGTTGGACCCGTCGGAATCCGTCCTGGCGTTTTACGCCACGGAGTTACGGAGGCGGCGCGAGGCGGCGGGCATGTCGCAACGCGCCCTGGCGAAGGAGGCGCTGATGGCGCCTTCGCTGCTGAACAAGGTCGAGGCGGCGAGAAGGCTTCCGACGAAGCCGCTGTCGGTTGTGGCGGACAAGATGCTCTTGGCCGACGAATTCTTCACCCGGCTCTGGCCGGTGGTGATCAAGCACGCGTATCCGGCCTGGTTCCGGCCGTACGTGGAGCTTGAAGAAGCGGCGACGGTGATCCGGTCGTTCCAGGTGCAACTGATTCCGGGTCTGTTGCAGACGAGCGAGTACGCCCGCGCGGTACTTGCCGGAGGGCGTCCCAACAGGGACACCGTCGAGGAACTCGTAACGGCCCGGCTCGCGCGACAGCACATTCTTGAGCGGCCTGCACCACCGGAACTCTGGCTCGTGCTGGACGAGAACGTGCTCCGGCGTCGGGTGGGCAGCGTTGACACGATGCGTGGTCAACTCGCGCGCCTCCGCGAGGCGGCAGAGACGCCGCACATCGTCCTTCAGATCGTTCCGTACGACGCAGGCGGACACGCTGGAATGGATGGGCCGTTCTCGGCCCTTACGCTCGATGAAGGCCCGGATGTGGTCTACGTTGACGGCTTTTTGCAGGGACAGATCTTCGCTGAGCCTGACAAAATCAAGGCGGCGGCTCGCACCTATGATCTGCTCGCGGCCGTCGCCCTCTCGCCCGACCGCTCAATTGACTTGATCAACGACGCCATGAAGGATCTGAGACCATGATCAGCGCGAGCTGCCTGCCCGGCGTGATGTGGCGTAAGTCCAGCTACAGCGGTAACAACGCCGGAGATTGCCTGGAGATCGCTTCCGGCGTCTCCGGTGTTGTCCCCGTCCGTGACTCCAAGGACCCGGAGGGTCCTGTACTGATGCTGAGCCCCCACGCCTGGGCAGGGTTTGTAGCCTTCGCCGCAGGCTCGCCGCGATGACCGCCGTCGAGCCACCCCCGCTGTGGCGTAAGTCCAGCTACAGCAGCGACAACGGCGGGGACTGCCTGGAGATCGCCACCAACCTCCCCGGCATCATCCCCGTCCGAGACTCCAAGGCCCCCGAGGGCCCCGCCCTCATGCTCACCCCCGCCGCCTGGAACGCCTTCGTGGCGTTCGCCAGGGCGACGGGGTCTGTGTAGAGGCTCACGAACCCAGGAACACCGGGTTCGTGAAGGCCGCCAGGGGCCCCGGCAGGCCCGGAACGTTGGCCGGGTGGCGGACCTCCGCGCGGACGTACGTGGCGTACGAGGCCGTCGTGCGCCACTCGACCGTGCCGGTCCCCGAGGCCGGGAGTGTCGTGGTGTGGAGCGTGCCCTGGTCGGTGACGAAGTGGGCCGTGCAGCCGGGGGCGCCGGTGACCTCCAGGCGTACCGTCACCGGGTCGTCGTCCGCCACGCGCAGCCGCTCGCCGATGCCCGCGTGGGCGCCCCGGCCGCCGGAGGCGGTGAACGCCAGGGAGACGCGGGCCGATTCGGCGACGTAGCTGTGGCCCGCGCGGATGCCCGCGAGGATCGCCTCGCGGGTCAGGTCCTCGGCGAGGACCACCGTCTGCGGGGTGCCGACGGCGTCGGGGTCGCGGTGGGCGTCGCTGTTGCCCATCGCCGGGGTCCAGGTCCGCGCCGGACGGTCCGAGCGGTCCGAACGGGCCGCCGAGACCAGGGTGTTGTCCCAGTCCGCGAGGGAGACCTCGTCCTCCACCGTGTACGGGCCGTTCCACACCTCCACCGCGTCCGCGTCACCGAGGCCGAACTTCCAGTTGCAGCCGATGCAGGTCGCGTGCGGGTGCGCGGGCACGACCAGACCGTCCGCGCGGCGGATCTCGCGGGCGTAGTGGCCGAAGCGGTTGTCGCGGGCCCGGTAGCGCCAGTCCACGAACGTACCGGCGTCCATGCCGATCGCCAGGACGTGGCCGTTGCGCGTCGTGACCTCCTCGCCGGTGAGGATCAGCAGGTCGTCGCCCCACAGGCCGTCCCACGCGCGGTGCCCGGCGGACGTGTTGTGCTCGCTGGTGTTGATGAAGTCCAGGCCGGCCGTACGGGCGAGCGCGGCGATCTCGGCCGGGGTGCGGCGGCCGTCGGAGTGCACGGAGTGGAGGTGGCAGTCGCCCCGGTACCAGGCCCGGCCCCGCCCCTTCGCCCGGCGTGGCGGGTAGCTGGGGGCGGGGGTGGTGCCGGGCGCGCCGAGGGTGAGCGTGACGGTGACCTCGTACGCCAGACCCTGCGGGGAGACGGTGTACGGGGCCAGCGCGATGTTCCAGGTGCCGGCCCGTACCGGACCGGGGAGGTAGCCGGGGGTGGCGTCGTCGGCGCGGAGGAAGAACTCCGTGCGGGCGCCGCCCGACCAGCCCCGGAAGCCCCGGCCGCCGAGGGCGGTGCCGCGCTCGTCGAAGATGCCGATGTCGAGGGCGTTGCCCTGGGTGCCCGGGGGGACGGCCGGGCGTTCGTACGTGTACGAGACGCGGATCTCGCGGACGCCGCGCGGGACCTCGACGGGGAGATAGACGAAGTCGGGGGAGCCGGGCGGGAGTGTGCCGCGCACGGTTCTGGTGACGTGGGGGACGTCGTCGTCGGTGCCGTCGGCGGAGGCTGGGCTCGCGAAACTCACGGTACTCAACGTAAGCGCGGCGGCGGCTCCCGTCATCAGGAGGGTCCGCCGGTCCGGCGTGTTGTCGGAGTCGGAGTTGGAGTCGGAGTCGGACCGGGCGTTGGTGTCTGTGTCGTCCAGCTGCATGGCGGCGATTCCCCCGGCGGTCGAGAAGGACACGAGCGGTCGCGCGGATCGTGCCTGTGAAGTCTCGCGGCCGGCCGTGAACCGGCGGGCACGGGAGGGGGATCGGCGGATGGCGGGGAGGCGGCGGAGGATCGGCGCCCGGGAGGAGACGTATCGGCGAACGGCCGCGCCGCCCGGCCCGGGGGTCGGGGGCGCGGCCGTGGTGCTGCCTTGCCGAGGGCTCCGAGGCCGTCAGATCCAGGGGCCCGTCCGCAGCGTCGTGTACCAGCGGTCGGCCATCTTGGCGTACCCGGTCGCCGTGGGGTGCACCCCGTCCGCGAGGTCGGCGGCCGTGAGGGCGCTGTGCATGTCGATGAAGTGGACGCGGCGGCCCTTCTGCGCCCACTGGCTGACGATGCCGGGAATCGCCGCGTTGTACGCCTTGCCCCGCGCCTCCACCCCCGGGTTGGTGAAGGGGATGATGCTCGCGACGAAAACGTCCGCGTTCGGCGCGGCGGCCGTGAGGTGGTCGACCAGGGCGGACAGCCGGGCCGGCGCCCCGGCGAGGTCGTAGTTCTGGGTCATGTCGTTGGTGCCGATGTGGAGCAGGACCGTACGGGGATTGGCGCGCTTCGCCCAGTCCACGACCTGGGCGTCGATCTGGTCGATACGGAACCCGGAGTGGCCCTCGTTGTCACGGTCGGGGAGCGTGGTGGGCCCGTGGTACTGCGTACCGACGAAGTCGACCAGGCGCTTGTCGGCCGCCGCGCGCTCCCACAGGCGGTTGCGGTAGGCGCCCGCGATGTTGGAGCCGGCGGTGATCGAGTCGCCGAGCGGCATGATCCGCAGACCGCCGTTGGACTCGGCGGAGGCGGACGCGGGGGTCATCAGGCCGGCGACGAAGGCCGCGGTCACCGCCGCGCCCAGGAGGGCGGTCCTGCGGC
>NZ_WWJY01000366.1 GCF_009865405.1 Streptomyces sp. SID3212
CTCCAGGTGGCCCAGGGCGTCCCCGGGGAGGCCCGCCTCGCGCAGGGCGGCCAGCGCGCCGGTGCGGCGGTCCCGGCACTGCGGGAGGTCCATGGGTCCGCTGACGTACGTCACCGAGCGGTGTCCCGCCGCCAGCAGATGGCGGACGGCGAGCGCCCCGCCGGTCACGTCGTCGACCGAGACGGAGCAGCCCTCCGCCGTGGGTACGGCACGGTCGACGTGCACGTAGGGGATGTGCCGGCGGGCGAACTCACGCACGTTGCGCCCGGTGGCGTCGGCGGGTGTCAGCAGCACCCCGCGCACCCGCTGCTCGGCGAAGAGCGACAGGTACTCCGCCTCCTCGGAGGCGCTGCCCGCGCTGTTGCAGAGCATCACCCCGAGCCCCGCCTCGCGCGCGGCGCGTTCCGCGCCCCTGGCCATGGCGACGAAGAACGGGTTGGTCATGTCGAGAACCAGGACCGCCAGTATCCGGCTGGTGCCGACCCTGAGCTGCCGGGCGGACTCGCTGCGGACGAAGCCGAGTTCGTCGATGACGGCCCGCACCCGTACCCGCGTCGGCTCCGACACCTTCTCGGGGCGGTTGAGGACGTTCGACACCGTACCGACCGAGACTCCGGCCCGCCGGGCCACGTCCTTGATACCTACGGTCTGGGCCACGTGTCCTGTCCTGGGTGTCTCGTCGGAACCTCGTCGGAACCTCGTCGGGGCCTCGCATCCTATGTCGGGGAAATGTGCGGCGCCGTGGCGAGGAAGCGCCGTCCGGCGTCCTCCCAGGCCGCCCGGTCGCCGGACGGCTCGTACCGGCGCGGATCCAGGGTGCCGCGCAGCAGGGCGCGCAGGTCGGTGAGGTCGCCCCGTACGGCACCGGCGGCACGGGCCTGGACGAGTACGTTGCCGAGGGCGGCGGCCTCCGCGGGGCCCGCGACGACGGGCAGTCCGCAGGCGTCCGCGGTGAGTTGGCACAGCAGTGTGTTGTGCGCGCCGCCGCCGACGAGGTGCGCCGTGTCCACCGTACGGCCCGAGAGCCGCTGGGCGTCGTCGAGGGCGCACCGGTGGGCGTAGGCCAGGGAATCGAGCACACAGCGGGTGGTCTCGGCGGGGGTCACCGGCACGGGGGCGCCGACGCGGCGGCAGGCGTCGGCGATACGGCGGGGCATGTCGCCGGGGGCGAGGAACGCCGGGTCCCCGGCGTCCACGAGCGTGCGCAGTCCCGGTACGTCGGCCGCCTCGCCCAGAAGTCGGTCCAGCCGCTGCGGAGTTCCTTGCGCCTCCCACATACGGAGACACTCCTGGAGCAGCCACAGCCCCATGATGTTGCGGAGGTAGCGGACCGTGCCGTCGACGCCCAACTCGTTGGTGAAGTTGGCCCGTCGGCTCTCCTCGGTGAGCACCGGGGCACGCAGTTCCAGTCCCGCGAGCGACCAGGTGCCGGTGGCGAGGTAGGCGAACCGCTCGCCGGAGGCGGGGACGGCGACGACGGCGGAGGCCGTGTCGTGCGAGCCGACGGCGGTCACCGGGACGGGCCCCGCCAGACCGGTCCCGTCCAGGACGTGCGGTGCCAACTCCCCGGCCGGGTCGCCGGGTTCGCGCAGGGGTGCGAAGAGTGCCAGGTCGATCCCGGCCGCGTCGGCGACCAGCCGGGACCAGTCGCGGGTGCGGGGGTCGATGAGCTGGGTGGTGGAGGCGTTGGTGATCTCGGTGCCGGCCAGGCCGGTGAGCCAGTAGGCGACGAGGTCCGGGATCAGGAGCAGCCGGTGCGCGGCTTCGAGGGCGGAACTGCCGCGGGCGGCGGTGAGTTGGTAGACGGTGTTGAAGGGGAGGTGTTGCAGGCCGGTCGCTTCGTACAGGTCACGGGGCGGGAGTACGGCCGCGAGCTTCGCCGCCTCGCCTTCGGTCCGTGGGTCGCGGTAGTGGACGGGATTGCCGAGCAGCGTGCCCGACGCGTCGAGGAGGCCGTAGTCGACGGCCCAGGAGTCGATGCCGACACTCGCGAGCGGCCCCGGTGTCCGGGCGCCGACGGCCCGGAGCCCGTCCAGCACACCGCCGTACAGGGACAGGATGTCCCAGTGCAGTGTGTCCCCAGTCCGCACCGGGCGGTTGGGGAAGCGGTGGACCTCGTGGAGGCTCAGGGTGCCCGCGCCGCGGTCCGAGGCCTGGGCGGCCATGACCCGGCCGCTGGAGGCCCCGAGGTCGACGGCTGCGAAGGTGGGCGGTTCTGGTGCGGGCACGGGCCGGCCTCTCCTGGTACGTCAGCGCAGGAAGGCCGCCGCGACCCCGGCGTCGACCGGGATGTGCAGCCCCGTGGTGTGGCTCAGGTCGCCGCCGGTCAGCGCGAAGACCGCGTTGGCCACGTGCTCGGGCAGGACTTCGCGCTTGAGCAGCGTGCGCTGGGCGTAGAACTCGCCGAGCTTGTCCTCCTCCACGCCGTAGACCGCGGCGCGCTGGGCGCCCCAGCCGCCCGCGAAGATCCCCGAACCGCGCACGACAGCGTCGGGGTTGACGCCGTTGACGCGGATGCCCAGCCCGCCCAGTTCGGCGGCGAGGAGCCGGACCTGGTGGGCCTGGTCGGCCTTGGTCGCGGAGTAGGCGATGTTGTCGGGTCCCGCGAACACCGCGTTCTTGGAGGTGATGTAGACGATGTCACCGCCGATACCCTGCTCCGTCATCGTCCGGGCCGCCTCGCGGGAGACGAGGAAGGAGCCGCGCGCCATGATGGTGTGCTGGATGTCCCAGTCCCCGGCGGTGGTCTCCAGCAGCGGTTTGGAGATGGAGATGCCGGCGTTGTTGACGACGAGGTCCACGCCGCCGAAGGCGAGCGCGGCGGCGGCGAACGCCGCCTTGATCTGCTCCTCGTCGGTGACGTCGACCGTGACCGCGACGGCCCGGTCGGCGCCCCCCAGTTCCTCGGCGACCGTCGCGGCGCCCTCCGCGTTGAGGTCGGCGACCACCACGCAGGCCCCTTCCGCCACCAGCCGGTGGGCGATGGCCCGGCCGATCCCCGACCCCGCGCCGGTGACCAGGGCGACCCGGGTCGCCAGCGGCTTCGGCGGGGGCATCCGGCGCAGCTTGGCCTCCTCCAACTCCCAGTACTCGATGCGGAACTTCTCGGACTCCTCGATGGGCGCGTACGAGGACACGGACTCGGCGCCGCGCATCACGTTGATGGCGTTGACGTAGAACTCGCCGGCGACTCGGGCGGTCTGCTTGTCCTTCCCGAAGGAGAACATGCCGACGCCGGGCACCAGGACGATCGCCGGGTCGGCGCCGCGCAGGGGCGGCGAGGCGGGGGTCGCGTGCCGTTCGTAGTACGCCCGGTACTCCTCGCGGTAGGCGGTGTGCAGGGCGGTCAGCCGCTCCTTGACCTGTTCCAGCGGTGTCGCGGCGGGGAGGTCGAGGACGAGCGGGCGGATCTTGGTCCGCAGGAAGTGGTCGGGGCAGGAGGTGCCGAGGGCCGCCAGCCTCGGGTGTTCGGCGCGCGCCAGGAATTCGAGGACGGTGTCCGTCGCGGTGTAGTGGGCGACCTGCGGCCGGTCGGTGGAGACCAGTCCGCGCAGGTACGGGGCGAGTTCCGCCGCCCGCGCGCGCCGCGCCTCCTCGGGCAGCGGCCCGTACCCCTCCCGTACGGGTCCGAAGGGCTCGGGCCTGCCCTGCTCGGCGAGGAAGGCCTCGGCGGTACGGATGAGGTGGAGGGAATTGCTCTCGCACTCCTCCGAGGTGTCGCCCCAGGCCGTGATCCCATGGCCGCCGAGGACGCAGCCGATCGCCCGCGGGTTGGCCTCCTTGACCGCCGCGATGTCGAGCCCGAGCTGGAAGCCGGGGCGCCGCCAGGGCACCCAGACGACGGTGTCGCCGAAACACGCGACGGTCAGCTTCTCTCCGTCGGCCGCGCAGGCGAGCGCGATCCCGGAGTCCGGGTGGAGGTGGTCCACGTGGGCGGCGCGGACCAGTCCGTGCATCGCGGTGTCGATGGACGGGGCGGCCCCGCCCTTGCCGTACAGGCAGTGGTCGAAGGCGGCGACCATCTCGTCCTCGCGCTCCACCCCCGGGTAGGCGCCCGCCAGTTGACGCAGGCGGTCGACCCGCAGCGCGGCGAGTCCCCCGGCGGTGAGGGTGCCCAGGTCGCCGCCGGAGCCCTTGACCCACATCAGTTCGACGGCGTCGCCCGTCACGGGGTCGGGGGCGGAGCCCTTGGCCGAGGTGTTGCCGCCCGCGTAGTTGGTGTTCCTCGGATCGGCACCGAGCCGGTGCGAGCGGGCGATCAACTCGGCTGCCACGGGATGGAGTTGAGGCTGATCGGTCATCGTGTCCCTCTGTGGGTGTGCCACTGCGGTGTACGGATGGTCGAGTGCGGCCGGAATCCTCAGGCGCCCCACCCGGCCGCCGTGCCGCCGACCCGCTCGGCGACGATCTTCTCTCCGTACCCGGAGGCGTGGTAGGCGGCCACCGGGTCGGCGTCCGCGCCCAGTTCCGTCCGCACCTCGGCCATCAGCGGCCGTACATCGGTGTTGAAGGCGTCCATGATCACGGCGTTCGCGGCCAGGACGTCACCGGTGCGCTGGGCCGCCGCCAGCGCCTCCGCGTCCACCGACAGCGCCTTGGCGGTCGCTTCCTGGACGTTCATCACCGAGCGGATGACCGCCGGGATCTTCTCCTCGATGTTGTGGCACTGGTCGAGCATGAAGGCGGTGTCCGGGGTGAATCCGCCGCCGCGGATGACCTCGTACATGATCCGGAACAGCTGGAAGGGGTCGGCCGCCCCGGCCATCAGGTCGTCGTCCGCGTAGAAACGGGAGTTGAAGTCGAAGCCGCCGAGCTTCCCCTCCCGCAGGAGGACGGCGACGATGAACTCGATGTTGGTGCCCGGCGCGTGGTGACCGGTGTCGACCACCACCTGCGCCCGGGGCCCCAGCCGCAGGCAGTGGGCGTACGCGGTGCCCCAGTCGGGCACGTCCATCGTGTAGAAGGACGGCTCGTACAGCTTGTACTCCAGCAGCATCCGCTGGTGGTCGCCGAGCCGTTCGTACACCGCCGCCAGGGCCTCGGCAAGGCGCCCCTGGCGCGCCGAGATGTCGTCCTGGCCGGGGTAGTTGGTGCCGTCGGAGAACCAGAGCTTGAGGTCGCGCGAGCCGGTGGCGTCCATGACGTCCACGCACTCCAGCAGGTGCGCCAGCGCCTTGCGGCGCACCGCCGGGTCGGGGTGGGTGACGGATCCCAGCTTGTAGTCGTCGTCCTGGAAGACGTTCGAGTTGATCACGCCGATCCGGACGCCCAGATCCCGCGCGTGCGCGCCGAGCGCCGCGTAGTCGTCCACCCGGTCCCACGGGATGTGCAGCGCCACCGTCGGGGCCACGCCCGTGTGCGCGTGCACCCGGGCGGCGTCCGCGAGCTTCTCCCCCGGAGTGCGCGGCACGCCCTTCTGGGCGAACACCTTGAACCGCGTGCCGGAGTTCCCGAACGCCCAGGACGGCGTCTCGACGGCCTGCGACTTCAGCGCCGCCTTCACGGCGGACACGGCGGATCGACCCGTCATCTCTCAGCGCTCCCGTGGTGCGGACGTGAATCGTTTCATCGCGGTGAAGCTATGGGAGGGGTGACGGTGTGTCAACCCTCCGCGCGGCGGGTTGCGCTCGCGGGGCGACGGCCCGTCAGGAGGCGTGAAATTGCCGTACGCACGCCCATTGACGCCGCTCCCCCGCGCCGTCTAGCTTCCCAGCAACCTCGTTGAAACCTTTCATGGAGGGTGGCGCGCACCCGGTCCCCACCGCTGAGGAGCCCGCATGAACGAGCCCGCCAAGGGCCCCGGTCCCGCACCCGTCTCCGGCCCCGGCCCCGGTCCCGGCCCTGTCCCCGGCCGCCCCGTGTTGGCGCTCAGGGACGTCAGCACGTCCTTCGGTGCCGTACGGGCCTTGCAGGAGGTGTCCTTGGGGCTGTACGCGGGTGAGGCGCACGCACTCGCCGGTGAGAACGGCGCGGGCAAGTCCACCCTCATCAAGA
>NZ_WWJY01000367.1 GCF_009865405.1 Streptomyces sp. SID3212
GCGAACGCCCCCGGCAGGAGCGCGATCGCCACGGGGACAGGCAGCAGCAGCACCGTGAGGACATCACGGACGGCACTCGCCTTCGCTCTTACGTGCGGCTGCGCGTGTGTCGCCGTCACATCCCTCTCCCGTGCCGAGTTCGCCCTGCCCTGGTCCATTCTCCCACCAGGTAAGGACGAACACACGGGCCCGTTAGTTCGCGCTTCGGACCGTGACTTGTCCGTTGTCGCTGCGCGCCTTCACCACGTGCGTGCTGTTCCTGTCGGTCGGTACGTCGACGTCGGCCTTGCCGTTGTCGCTGTCGGCCGTCACCGCGTACGACGCCTTCGACCTGGGCAGATCGATCACGATCTTGCCGTTGTCGCTGGAGGTGTCCACGGAGTCGGGCACGGCGGTGAGGGCGAGGTGGACGGACCCGTTGTCCGCCTTGGCGGTGACGGTCCTGGCGCTGACGTCCTCGGCGACGATCCTGCCGTTGTCGCTGCCCAGGTCGAGCGTTCCGCTGGAATCCCTGACGGTCACGGACCCGTTCCGCGTCACCAGGCTCAGCGCGGTGTCGAACCCGGTCGCGAGGACCTTCCCGTTGTCCGACTCGACGCTCACGGCGACGCCGCGCGGCACCTTCACCCGGTGCTGCCCCTCGCAGTCGCTGGCGACGGCGTCGCACTTCACGCGGAGCGTGAGCGTGCCGCCCGACAACCGCCACTCGGCGTCGGGCCCGGTCCCCATGAACACCCAGCCGTCGACCTGCCGGGTCACGTCCACGGTCTTCACGTCGGCGGGGACGAGCGTGACCGACGAGTTGCCCGCGTCGATGGTCAGCTTCTTGCCGGAGAAGGCGAACGACCGGTGCTCGACGGGCGCGTCGGACGCGTCCGACCCACCGCCGCACCCGGTGACGCCGAGCACGAGCAGCGCCCCACCCCCGAGGGCGACCAGTGCCCGAACACCCTTCCGGCTACGAATACGGCTACGGCTCCGGCTACGGCGGTCGGCGCGGTCATCAAATGCGTCCACAGTGATCGTCCCCCATTAATTCGCGTTGGTCGTACGCAGGCCCCACCAGCCCTCCCACCGTACGAACGCCACCCCACCCAGGCCGATCCGGCCGCCCACCGTCTTGAGGGTGGGGCTAACCCCCGCACCCCCCACCCCCTTCGCGCCCCACCCCTACTGGTTTGCGGCCCGGCCCCCTTGTCCATGTACGCTGTTGCCTCATCCACGGGTGCGTAGCTCAGGGGTAGAGCGCTGCTCTTACAAAGCAGATGTCGGCGGTTCGAACCCGTCCGCGCCCACCAGCAAAAAGGCCTCAGTCGATCACGGCTGGGGCCCGTACTCTTCCGTCATGCACAGAGGAGCGATCACACGGGAGTCCGTGCTCAAGGCCCTGGCTGAGCACGATGAACTGGGGCGTGTTGCCTTCCTGGCCAAGTACGGCTTCGGAGAGGCGCGGTCATACGTCCTGGTGCATGAGGAGCGGAAGTACGACTCCAAGGCGATTGCCGGGGTGGCGCACCAGTGGGACCAGGGACGGGCCCTTGCGCCGCACGAGTTCAGCGGGGGCAAGGACCACGCGGTGGCATGGCTCAAGCGGGCCGGCTTCCAGGTCAAGGCCATCAACAACCCGGATTGGGCCCGCGACGAGATCATTCTCGCCTGCCAGCTGGTGATGGCGAACGACTGGAAGGGGCTGGACGCCCAGGACAGTCGGGTGGCGGAGCTGTCTGACCTGCTCCAGTTGCTTCCCATCCACGCTGAAGCGGAGCGCAACGAGAAGTTCCGCAACCTCAATGGTGTCGCCCGCAAGACGTTCGACATTGCCACCCGGCACCCGGAGTACCAAGGGAAGCCCACCAACGGCAGCGCGCTGGACGTTGCCGTACTGGAGCAGTTCCTTGCCCGGCCGGACGAGATGACCGAGGTTGCGCGGCTCATCCGCGGGGGCATCGAGGCGGGCGACCTTCGGTCCCTCGCGCCGACTGAGGAAGAGGAGTTTGACGACGACCACAGCGCGCCTGAAGGGCGACTGCTCATGCGTCGGCACAGGGCGCGTGAGCGGAACAAGGGCCTGCGCAAGAAGAAGATCGCTTCTGTTCTTCAGCGCGGTGGGCGGCTTGCTTGTGAGGCGTGCGGTTTTGACTTCGAGAGGGTCTACGGGGAACGCGGCGAGGGGTATATCGAGTGCCATCACGTCCTTCCCCTCCACGTAGCGGGGGAGGGGCGGACCAAGCTCAGCGATCTTGCCCTCATCTGCGCCAACTGTCACCGCATGATCCACCGGCGTGCACCCTGGCCGACTCCTGGGGAGCTGCGGGCATCGATAGAGCAGAAGCGCGCACTTGACAGCCGTGCGGCGGACGCCATCGCACGGCCGCGCAGGGCGGCCGACGAGCAGATGCCGAACCCATGATCTGACATTTGCTGCTGACCTCGACGTCGGTGCACAGCAGCAGTTCCGGGCGCAGGTGGCGGGTCGCGGGCGCGGCGGGGCGCACACTGGGGGAATGAGTAACTATCAGGGGCCCGCGACCCTCATCGCCGGGGACTCCGCGATCGAGGTCGTCGCCACGTTGAGCGGCAGTCGGAGCGGTGACGTCAGGCAGTGGGGCGGCAGTGCGCAGACCGGGGAGGTGGCGGAGGGTTTCCTCGCGGCCATGGAGAGCGGGGACGTGACGATCCGGCTGCCCGACGGGCAGGAGGGGGTTGTCGTCGCCACGACCACCGCCATCGGGAGCGGGCGGCTGCGGATTTCTGGGAATGGGGTCATTCCGTTCTAGTTCGGTCGGTCGGTCGGGTTCAGTTGGTCAGGGTCGTTAGTTTGTCTGGGTTTGTGATGTTGTAGATGTCGCTCACCCGGTCGCCCTCCGGGGTCAGGTCCACCACCAGCACCGCGAACGGGGACTCCCCGCTGAACAGCACCGCCGACGGGTCCCCGTTGACCCGCCGGTAGCGGATGCTGAGGTCCTCGGGCGCGTGGGTGGCGCGGGCGACCAGCAGGCGGGCCACGTTGTCGCTGCCGTGGATCGGGCGGGGGCCCGCGGCCTTGGACTTGCCTCCGCCGTCGCTCCAGAGCGTGACGTCCGGGGCGAGGAGGCGCAGCAGGGCCTCCAGGTCGCCGCCGAAGGCCGCGGCCACGAAACGTTCGGTGACCTGCTGCCGCAGTTTCGGGTCGGCGCGGTAGCGGGGGCGCCGGGCGTGGACGTGTTCCCTTGCCCGGTGGGCGAGTTGGCGTACGGCGGCGGGGGTACGGCCCAGGATGTCGGCAGTCTCGGTGTGCGCGTAGCCGAACACCTCGTGCAGCACGAACACCGCACGCTCCAGCGGCGTGAGCGTCTCCAGCACCACCATCATCGCCAGCGAGACGGATTCGGCGCGCTCGACCGCCTCCGCCGCGTCCCCGGTGTCCGTCGCGGGGGTGGCGACGAGGGGTTCCGGCAGCCAGGAGCCCACGTACGTCTCACGGCGCCGGGTGATGGCCGCGCGGCGGGCCACGGCCCCGTTCACCGCGATCCGTACGAGATAGGCCCTCGGGTGGTTCACCGGGGCGGCGCCCGGCGCCGCGTTCCTGGCCGCCCACGCGAGCCAGGTCTCCTGGAGGACGTCCTCGGTGTCGGCCACGCTGCCGAGCATGTTGTAGACGAGGGAGAAGAGCAGTTCGCGGTGGTCGGTGAACACCTGCGTGGGTGTGGGGGGTGCGGGGGGAGTGGAGGGAGTGATCGGGGTGGTGGTGGGGGTGGGGTTTTTCGCCGGTTCCTTGCTGGTCGTGTCGGGCATCGTGGCCTCCTCTTCGCGCCGTTCGCTCCCTGAGAGCCGCCCGCGCCCCGGAGTGTGACATCCCGGCCGTGCGCGGGCGGCCGACCGCGTGTGCCGTCCTTCTACACTCGGGGGATGCGGTGGAGCGAGATCGGCGAGGTGGACTGTTCGATCGCCCGGGCGTTGTCCGTGGTGGGGGACCGCTGGACGCTGCTCGTGCTGCGGGACGCGTTCGCGGGGGTACGGCGCTTCGAGGACTTCCGGAGCCGTACGGGGGCCTCGCGGCCGGTGCTCACGGAGCGGCTCGGCACGCTCGTGGAGCACGGGGTGCTGCGGCGGGTGCGGTACCAGGAACGGCCGGAGCGGTACGAGTACCGGCTCACCGAGAAGGGCGTCGGCCTCTACCCCGTGATCGTCTCGCTGCTCACCTGGGGCGATCGGTGGATGGCGGGCGACGACGGGCCGCCCGTACGGCTGCGCCACGAGACCTGCGGGCACACCATCGCGCCCGAACTGTCCTGTCCCGACTGCGGCGAGGCCATCGACCCGCGCCGGATGATCCCCTCGGTGCGGGCCTGACCGGCCCCCGCCCCTGAGCGTCCTACGGGCGCAGGATCAGGCAGGTCGTCGTCGCGTGCGCGACCAGCTTGCCGCGCTTGTCCATGACCCGGCCCTCCGCGGTCGCGGTGCGCCGGCCCACGTGGATCGTGGTGCCCTCGGCGGTCAGCCGGCCCGCGTCCAGGGCGACCGTACGGATGTAGTTCACCTTCAGCTCCAGCGTCGTGAACCCGACACCGGCGGGCAGCGTCGAGTGCACCGCGCAGCCCACGACCGAGTCGAGCAGGGCCGCGGCGATACCGCCGTGCACCGAGCCCAGCGGGTTGGAGAAGTCCGCGCGCGTGGTGAGGGACATGACCACCCGTCCCTCCTCGACCTCGTCGAACGTCATTCCCAGCAGCCGTCCGATGGACGGCACGTCCCCGGGCTGCTTCTGGGCCCAGCGGAGGAGTTCGAGTCCGGTCAGGGCGGCGAGATCAACCGGATCGGGCCCGTTCACCGGATCGGCCGGGTCGAGGAGAGTCATGCGGGCGAACTTATCAGTTCAGTTTTGTGACTCACCAGCTACTGCCCGGCCGCCGGACGCGGCACACTGGAAGCATGTGCCGCAGCATCAAGACCCTCCGTCCGCCCGTCCTCCCCGAAGAGGCCACCGAGGACGACATCAGGGCCGCCGCCCTCCAGTACGTACGCAAGGTGTCCGGCTTCCGTGAGCCCGCCGCCCACAACCGCGAGGTCTTCGCGCAGGCCGTCGACGAGATCGCCGAGGCCACGGCGAGGCTGCTCCAGGGCATCGAGGTGCGGGGCGGCGCCAAGCGGGCGGCCACCGGGGCCACCGGGGCCGCCGTGGACGCCGTGGATGCCGTCAAGGAGAGCAACGAGAGCAAGGAGAGCGTGGACGCCTGAGCGAGATCCGGGGTCTGCCGCCCGCGCCCCCGTCCTAGGAAGCCAGTAGCGGCTCGGACGGCGTGGGCCGCGCCTGGGCCTGGGCCGGCACCGGTACGGACTCCGCGAGGCGCGCCTCCGCCGGCCCCGCTTCCGCCAGGCCCGCCTTCCCCGGTCCCGCTTCCGCCGCCTCCCGCGCCGGACCCCGCATGAGGTACGCCGCCAGGGAGCCCGCCGCGAACAGCGCCAGGACGGACAGCGCCGCGCCCACCCAGCTCGCGCCCAGCCACTGGCCGCCGAAGTAGCCGAGGCCCACGCTGTACCCCGTCCACGCGACGGCCGCCAGCGCCGACCAGGGCAGGAACTCCTTCACCTTGCCGTGGGCCGCGCCCGCGCCGAGGGACACCACCGAGCGGCCCGCCGGAGCGAAGCGCGCGATGACGACCAGGATGCCGCCGCCCGCGCCGAGCG
>NZ_WWJY01000368.1 GCF_009865405.1 Streptomyces sp. SID3212
GCGTCGTGCCGCACACCGTTGGTACGGCCGCCGTTGGCACGGCCGGCGCCGGTACGGTCCGTGCCGGGCGTGCTCCCCGGCTGCGGGACGGTCTTCCGGGGGGCCGGGGCCAGGACGGTGACGGGGAGGGCGACCTCGGCGATGGTGCCGGGACCGGAGGAGTCGCACAGCTCCACGACGATGCCGTGGCGCGCGGCGAGCCGTGCCACCACGTGCAGACCCATGGACCGTACGTCCCCGATGCCCGTGCGCGGCTCGCGCAGCGCGGCGTTGTACCGCGCGCGGCGCTCCGCGGTGATCCCCACTCCCTCGTCCACGATCTGGACGACGGCCCGGTCCCACAGCCGCCATACGGCGACCCCGACCGGCTTGTCGGGCGGCGAGAACCGGGTCGCGTTGTCGAGGAGTTCAGCCAGGATGTGCGCCACGTCGTGCACGGCGCGGGCGGCGATGCCGATCTCCGCGTCCACCACTCCGAGCGACACCCGGTCGAAGCGTTCGATCTGCTGGGCGGCGGCCATGATGACACTGGAGCAGTCGATGTCCTGCGAGCGCACCCGGGCGTGTCCGTAACCTCCCAGCACCAGAAGGCTGTTGGTGTTGCGTTCCATGCGGATGGCGAGGTGGTCGAGGGCGAAGAGGACCTTCATCCGCTCCGGATCGGCCTCGTCGCGCTGCACCGTGTCCAGCTCGGACACCATGACGGTGGTCAACTGCGCGCCCCTCCGCGCCACACCGACCAGTGTCTCGGCGAACTGCTCGTGGATGTGCGCCTGTTGGGCCGCCAGCCGGACCGCCTCGTGGTGCACGGCGTTGAACGCCTCACCGACCTCGCCGATCTCGTCCGCGCCCGTGGTCCGGACCGGGTTCCCACTCCGCAGAGCGACCTCCTCGGGGGTCGCGCCGCTCAGCGCGCCGGGCCGGGACAGGTCGGCCATGACGGCGGGCAGCCCGGTGTGGGCGACCTCGTGCGCGGCGTTCCGCAGATCGCTGAGCCGCCGGATCATGACGCGGCCCAGGCGGACGGCCAGGAAGACGGCGCCGACCAGGGTCAGCAGCACCAGGGCGATCTCGGCGCCGGCGGTCCTGACGAGCGTGGTGCGCGCGTCGGAGACCGTGGCGAGGACGGAGCCGTCGATCCGCTTCTCCACCGAACGCAGCAGTGTCAGACGGTCGTTGGAGGCCTTCTGCCACTCGGCAGGCGTGACGGCGATGGCCTTGCTGGTTCCCGTACGGCCGATCTCGTCCTCGAGGCGGCGGGCCTCGAACGCCTTGGCACCGGAGAGGGTGCGCTCCAGCCAGGTCCGCCACTGGCCGGGGCCGAGGTCGAAGAGCACACCGATCGACTCGGTGTAGCCGAGCCCGCCGGCCTCGAAGGTCCGCTGGGAGGCGGTGGTGAAACCGCCCGCGGCCTGCGCCCTCATGACCGTGACCTGCCGCTGGGCCGAGTACTCGGCCGCCTCGGACAGGGCGGCGGCGGCGCGGATCCGGTCGGCGATGTCGGCGTCGACCCCGTCCGCCTGCGCGATGCCGTCGCGGTAGCCGTTGAGGTCGGCGATCACGGTCCGGTACCCGAAGGCGAGGGCGGAGATGGTGCTGCCGCCGGAGCGCACCTGGGCGCGCAGCGAGGGAAGGTCGTCGGTGAAGCGTGTGATCCGGTCCAGCGCGGCCTGTGCGTTGCCCGGCACCTCGGACAGGCGGTCGGTCTGCTCGCGGAACGCGGCAACACTTCTGTCCGTCGCCTCGGAACTCTTCTGGAAGGCTTCCGCGTCCCCCTGTGCGGAGACCAGAGCGGTGGCCGCCGCCCGCTCACGCTGCAACTGGTGGGTCAAGTCCCCCGCGTCGGCGGCGACTTCGACCATCTCGGTCAACCGGTCGGCCTGGAGCGCCTGGTTGGCCGCGGGTGCGAGCGCCAGTCCGGAGAAGGCGACGGCCACGGTGAGGGGCGCGGTGACGAGCAGGGCGAGACGACGATTGATTTTCACTGTACGGCTCCGTCGCCGGAACCGGTGCTGAGTATCAATAACATGCAGATACCTGTTTAACGGGTGGTGGCGGGGGGTCGGTGAGGACGCTGGTCCGTCGTTACGGATGAGGCGGAGGGGGCCCAGCGGCGCGGCCCGATCCTAGGCCGTAGCCCGTGGCAACGAACGCGCGCGCGACCGGAAAACGCGTGTCCGACCCGGAGCGTGCACGGCGAGAACCGGTCGCCGAGACCCGGAGGGAGGCGCCCCCGGGGGCTAATCGGAATCACCGGAGCCGCCCGCCCGCAATCACGCTTGCCCAGCACAGCGGCGCTTTGGGACGTGACAGCCGACGCTTCCCGGAATGTCTACAATCCTTCCCGTGCGCCGACTTGACGAAGCGTCAGCCCAACGGAGCTTCGTTGCGGAATGGTTAGATCAGTTTCGCGGGCGACGGCCGGATTGAGCGGGCCTCCGGTCAGCCTTGAGCGCCGGGAGCCTCCGGACGCGGGCCTCCGGCGTGCCCCGCGCTGTGCAGCCAGCCGCGCAGCGGAGCCTTGAGCACCTTGCCGATGGAGTTGCGCGGCAGGGCCGGGATGAGTTCCAGGCGGCTCGGCTGGTACCACTCGGTCATGCCCCGGTCCGTGAGGAACTCCCGCAGGTCCCCCAGGGTCAGCGTCGGTGACTTCGGGACCACCACCGCGCAGGCCAGCTCGCCGCCCTCGCCGTCCGGGTAGCCGATCAGGGCCACCTCGGCGACCTCGGGGTGGTCCAGGAGCTCGGTCTCGACGTCGTTCACCGGAATCATGAACGTACCGCCGATACGGTCCACCTCACGGCTGATGATGCGCAGCCCGCCCCGCCCGTCGGGGACGGCCAGGTCCCCGGTGTCGTACCAGCCGTCGTCGTGCTCGGCCACGACCCGGAGCCGTCCGCTGTCCCGGCCCAGCGTCGCGAGCGCGACACCACCACCCCGTACGAACAGCCGAGCGGGCTGCTCGGCGCTCCACGGCCCCTCGGGCGCCCCCACGGCTGCCGACCCCGGACCCCCGGACCCCTCCTCGGGATCGTTCCGTCTGAAGTCCATTTCGAGCCCCGGACCCGGGCTGCCGTCGCTGTGCGCGCCCCAGAGCGGCGGGTCGTCCGCGCGCGTCCACGTGTGGCCCGGTACTTCCGTCATCCCCCACAGCGTCCGCAGCGGCACGCCCCAGATCCGCGGCACCGCCGACACCAGCTGGCCCGGGACGCTCGTCGCGCCGCTGAACACGAGCCGCAGCGGAGCCTTCTCGCGCGCGTGCTCGGTCGCGTCGACCAGGGCCGCCAGATAGGACGGCGCACCGGCGAAGACCGTGGCCTCGCTGTCGACGAGCATCTCCGGGATGTCGTGCGGCCGCCACACGTCGGAGACGACGGAGGTCCCGCCCGCCAGCAGCGGGATGAGCACCCCGTAAATCATTCCGAAGACGTGCGGCTGCGCCTGCGGGGTGAAGATCCGGTCGTACGAGTCGAGCCCCTCCGCCTCGACCACGGGGAACGCGCCCGCGTGCAGGGTGTTGAAGCTGTGCAGCACCCCCTTGGGCTCGCCGGAGTTGCCCGAGGTGAAGAGGACGACGGCGCCCCGGTCGGGGTCCTCGTTCGACTCGCTCACCACCATCGGGTGGCGGCGCTCCCACGGTGTCTCCTCGAAATGGCGGACGAAGTCCACCTCGCTGCCCGGGGCGCTGTCGCCCAGCACCACGCGGTGCCGCAGGCCCGGCAGGCGGGAGGCCATCTTCGACAGCGCCTCCGCGTGCTCGGTCCCCGCCCAGCGGTCGGCCGTCACACAGACGCTCGCGCCGACCCGGGCGAGGGTCCGCTCCAGCTCGCGGGCGCCGATGGTCGGCATGACCGGCGCCACCACCGCGCCCACCCGGACGCAGGCCAGCATCAGCGCGCTCAGCTGCCACCAGTTGGGCAGCTGGATCGCGACCACGTGACCCGGCCGCACCCCCAGCTCGTGCAGGGCACCGGCGAACCGCTCCACGTACCGCGCGTACTCGCTGTACGTGAGCCTGCGCATCCCCGCGCCCGAGCGATACGCGATCACCGCCGGCGCGTCGGGAATCAGCTCCCGCCAGCGGCGCAGGTCGTCCAGCGGGCCGACGTCACGCCACACGCCGTCCGCCCGGTACTTCCGCACCAGCTCATCGGCGGGCCGCAGGCCGAAGATCGCCGGTCCGTGGATCGCGTCGCTCACGACTGGTTTGGCCATACAGAGGTAAACGTGGAGAACACATCCGATAGATCACATTTCATACGTGACATAAGTCACATCCACACCACAAGGCTATCAACCGGTGGTGAGACCGTCGGCCGCCCGGACCAGGGAATCCAGTACGGGACGGATCAGGGGATGGTCCTCGGCCCCGCGCCGGACCGCGGCGAAGACCCGGCGCGTCGCGGCGGGACCGGCCACCGGGCGGACGACCGTGCCCTTCAGGTCCATGCCGCGCAGCGCGGACCGGGGCACCAGCGCGACCCCGGCGCCCGCGCCCGCCAGCGCGACCACGGCGTGGAAGTCGTCCGACGAGTGCACGAGACGCGGCTGGAACCCGGCCAGCTCGCAGGCCAGCTGCATCACGTCGTGACACGGATTGCCCGGGTACGGGCCGATCCAGTCACTGTCGGCCAGCTCGGCGAGGACCACGTGCGCGCCGAGGCCGAGCGGATGCGCGGCGGGCAGGACGGCGTCGAACGGCTCCGCGTACAGCGGCACGCGGGACAGCCGCAGGTCGTCCTCGCGGGGGGCGCCCCGGTACTCGACGGCGACCGCGAGATCCGC
This sequence comes from Streptomyces sp. SID3212, assembly GCF_009865405.1. GTDB lineage: Bacteria > Actinomycetota > Actinomycetes > Streptomycetales > Streptomycetaceae > Streptomyces. The sequence goes on from NZ_WWJY01000368.1 coordinate 4,786, forward strand.
CTGGCCGTCGAGCACCATCGGCAGGCTCTCGTCGCCCTCGGCGTCCCGTACCCGTACCCGTATGTCCGGATGCAGCCCGGCCAGCTCCCGGAGCGCCGGAGCCAGCACCTCGGCGATCCCGGTCGCGAACGCGGCGACGGTCACCTCCCCGGCGGCCCCGCCCGCGTAGGCCGCG
>NZ_WWJY01000369.1 GCF_009865405.1 Streptomyces sp. SID3212
CGCCGGTGCCCGCCCCTGCGGGCGCGCGCTCCGCCCCGGCGACGTCGGAGCAGCAGCGGCTGTGGCTGCTCCAGCAGCGTGATCCGGAGTCCCGGGCGTACGGCGTTCCGCTCGCCCTCCAGCTGGACGGCGCACCCGACCTCGGGGCGCTGCGCGAGGCGCTGCGGCGCTCGGTGGCCCGGCATCCGGCGCTGCGTACGGGCTTCCGCGCCACGCCCGAGGGGCTGTACCAGGAGGTGGCGGAGGCGTACGACCCGTGGGCGGGGGTGGACACGGCCGCGTCCGGCCCTGACCCGGACGGTTGGCGCGGCCCCGCAGAGCGGTTCTTCGCCGAGCCCTTCGATCTGGCCGACCCGCGCATGCTGCGGGCCCGGTGGCTGGCGGACAGCAACGTACTGCTGCTGCGTCTGCACCACATCGCGGTCGACGGCTGGTCGCTGAACGTCCTCTTCCGTGAGGTGTCGGCCGACTACGCCGCCGTGCTGGCCGGCGCGGACGCCGAGGAGCACGGCACTCCGCGTGACGACGCCTCCGTGCCCACGCCCCTGGACTTCGCCGCCTGGCAGGCGGAGTGGTTCACCCGGCAGCCCTACCGCGACCGGCGCGCCGCCCTGCGCGCCCACTACGAGACCGTGGAGGACGTGGCGGCGCCTCTGCCGCCGGTCCGTGACGGCGGCCGTCCGGCGGGGCGGCTGCTGCACACCACGCTCGACCTGGTCCGCCGCTCCTCGCTCGACCGGCTGGGCGCGGAGCTGGGCCTCACCCGGTTCCAGCTCCTGCTGGGGGTGTTCGCCTGGAGTCTGTACGGTGTGACCGGCCGCGCCCACCCCCTGATCGCCAGCCCGGTGGCCAACCGGCCGGTGCGGGAGTTCGAGGCCGGGGTCGGCATGTTCGCCAACACCGTGCTGCTGCCTCTCGCCCTGGCGCCGCACGACGGGCTGCGGGCCCAGCTGCTCCGGCAGGGCGCCGCCGCGCAGGCGGTGCTGGACCGGCAGGACGTGGTGCTCGCCGACGCCCTGGCCGACCACCCGTTCCGCGCCGAGGGCCCGCCGTTCGACTTCATGTTCGTACTGGAGAACACCGAGTTCGGCGCGCTCACCCTGCCGGGCCGCGAGATCCGTCCCGTATGGCCGCGGCCCGTCGAGGCCAAGTGCCCGCTCACCCTGTCCGTCGTCGAGCACGAGGCGGGCTTCGACTGCCTGTGGGAGTACGCCGACGACCACTTCGAACCCGCCGAAGTCGAGGCCGTGGCCCGCCTGTTCCGTGACGGCCTCGACCGGCTCGGCGAAGGAGGTACGGACACACTCGGGGCGCTGGTGGCCCCGTACCGACGCGGTCTCGCCGACGCGGGCCGGGGTCCGTCGGCGCCGCTCGCCTTCACCACCGTGGCCGAGGGCTTCGCCCGCCAGGTCCGCCGGACACCCGCCGCCCCTGCGGTGACCACCGGTGGCCGCACGCTGAGTTACGCCGAACTCGACGCGCACGCCTCGGCGCTGGCCACGGAGGTACGGGACCGGTACGCGCTGTCTCCCGACGACACCGGGCCGCGCTGTGTCGCGCTGCATCTCGGGCCCTCGGCCGAACACGTCGTGGCCCTGCTGGCGTTGGCGCGGCTGAACGTCACCGTCGTACCGCTGGACCCGGCCTATCCACCGGCGCTGCTGCGGCAGATCCTCGACCAGGTGGATCCGTTGTGCGTCCTGCTGCCTCCCGGCGGGGAGGCGGAGCTGGACGCCGTCGCCCCCGCCGGCCTCGCCCGCCACCCGGTCGTCCTGGCCGACGCACCCGGGCCCGCCGCACCCTGGCCGCCCCACGACGGTCGACGGCCGCTCTACACCCTGTTCACGTCCGGCTCCACCGGTACGCCGAAGGGGGTGCGGGTACCCGACCGGACCCTGTGCAACCTGCTGCAATGGCAGAGCGACAGCGGCGGCCTGGGGTCACCCGCGGTCACGCAGCAGTTCTCGATGCTGTCCTTCGACGTGTCGTTCCAGGAGATCTTCACCACCCTGTGCGGCGGCGGACACCTGCATCTGGTGCGGCCGGAGTGGCGGCACGACGTCCCCGCGCTGCTGGACCAGCTCGAATCCGCCGGCGTCGAGCGCCTCTTCCTGCCGTACGTGGCCCTCCAGCTCCTCGCCGAACACGGCGCCCACCTCGGCCGCTTCCCCTCCCGGCTGCGTGACGTGATCACCGCCGGGGAGCAGTTGGTGTGCACCGACGCCATCCGCCGCTGGTTCGCGGGGCTTCACGGGGCCCGGCTGTTCAACCACTACGGCCCGACCGAGACCCATGTGGTCAGCGGCCTCTGCCTGGAGGGCGATCCGGCCGGCTGGCCCGCCCGCCCGGCCATCGGCCGCCCGGTGGCGGACGCGTGGCTGCGGGTGGTGGACGACGCCGGTGAGGCCGTACCGCCCGGCTGCCCCGGTCACCTGCTGATCGGCGGCCCGATGGCCGCGCCCTGCTACCTGGGCGACGAGGAGCTCAACCGTACGCGCTTCACCGAACTGCCCGGCCTCGGCCTCTTCTACCGCACCGGCGACCAGGCCGCCTTCGACCGGGACGGGGTTCTGCACTACCTGGGCCGGGACGACCAGCAGATCAAACTGAGCGGCCACCGGCTGGAGTTGGGCCAGGTCGAGGCCGCCCTCCTCCAGCACCCGGCGATCGTCAGCGCGGTGGTCGTACGGGACGGCGACGACCTCGTGGCCTGCGTGCGGTGCCGCGACACCACACCGTCACCGGCGCCCGACGAACTCGCCGGCCATCTGGCGTCCCTGCTGCCCGCCTACGTACGGATCGCGCGCTTCCGGCGGGTGCGGACTCTCCCCCGTACCCCCAGCGGCAAGCTCGACCGCCGGGCGGCACTGACCGCCGACGGGGAGGACCTGCGGGCACCACGCTCCACCGCCACCGAACTCTCCCCGGCCGAAGCCCGGTTGACCGAACTCTTCGAGACGGTGACCGGGAAACCGGTCGGGCCCGAGCAGCGGTTCTTCGACGCCGGGGCCACCAGCCTCGACCTGATGCGCTTCCATCTGCGCTGCACCGCCGGGGAGGGTCTGCGATTCACCATCCCGGATCTGTTCGAGCACGTCACGATCCGGGCCCTGGCCCGTTTTGTGGACGGCGGGCCGTCCCCGGCGGACGTGGCGGCGCACGGGGGCGCGGCCGTCGCGTCCGACGAGCCGATCGCCGTGGTGGGGATGGCGGTACGGCTCCCCGGCGCCGACGATCTCGCGGCCTTCTGGGCCCTGGTCGAGGCCGGTGGCCGGGGCATCGAGCACTTCGACGCGACGGACGGACTGGTGGGCGCCCGCAGCCTGATGGACGGGCCGCTGGCCTTCGACCCCGGGCGCTTCGGCATCAGCCGGCAGGAGGCCCGGCTGATGGACCCGCAGCAGCGGCATCTGCTGATGAGCTGTGTGGAGGCGCTGGCGCACGCCGGCATCACCGACCCGGCGGGACGGCGCGTCGGGCTGGTCGCCAGTTGCGGCGAGGACACGTACTTCCAGGAGATGCTGCGCGAAGGCGACCCGGCGTACCTGCCGGACGGTTTCCAGCTGGCTCTCCATCACGAGAAGGACTTCCTCGCCACCAAGGCGGCCTACCACCTCGGACTCACCGGCCCCGCCTTCACCGTGCAGGCGGCCTGCGCCAGTTCCCTGGTCGGCGTCCACGTCGCCGCGGGCCTGCTGCGCCAGGGTGACGCGGAGGTGATGCTGGCCGGCGGGGTCTTGGTCGACACCCGGCTGAGCGGCGGCTACCGCTACCGGCCGCAGCACATCTTCTCCAAGGACGGGCACTGCCGTCCGTTCAGCGACGACGCGAGCGGCACGGTCGGCGCGAGCGGGGTCGGGGTGGTGGTCCTCAAACCGCTCCGGCTCGCGGAGCGCGACGGCGACACCGTGTACGCGGTCATCACCGGCTCGGCCCTCAACAACGACGGTGCGGGCAAGCTCGGTTACGCGGCGCCCTCGCTCGCCGGGCAGCGCGAGGTGATCCGTACCGCGCTGCGGCGCAGTGGCCGCACCAGCGCCGACCTGGGGTACGTGGAGGCACACGGCACCGGCACGCCGCTCGGCGATCCGGTCGAGGTCGGCGCGCTGCGTCAGGCGTACGACCTGGCCGAGCCGGACCGCTGCGCCCTCGCCTCGGTCAAGAGCCAGATCGGGCACCTCGGCGCCGCCGCCGGGGTGGTCGGGCTCGTGCGGGCCACGTTGGCGGTCCATCACGGTGTGATCCCGCCCAACGTCGATTTCCACCGGATCAATCCGCGGATCGGCGAGGATCTCGCGCCGTTCCACATCCCGACCGAGGCCCTGGCGTGGCCCGGGGAACGTCCGCGCGTGGCCGCGGTGAGCAGCTTCGGCATCGGTGGCACCAACGCCCATCTGATCCTGGAGCGGCGGGAGGTGGCGGAGCCTAGGGCGTGGCCGGCGACCGTACCGTGTCTGATGCTGTCCGCCGGCAGTACGGCCGCGCTGCGCGCCGACGCCGCCCGGATCGCGGACCATCTGGCCGCCCGGCCCGAGACGTACGAGCGGGTGCTGCGCCATCTCCAGGCGGGCCGTCCCGCGCTACGCCTGCGTGCGGCGTCGGTCTGCGCGGACGCGACGGCGGCGGTGGCGTGGTTGCGTGAAGTCGCAGCCGCTGACGACGAGTTGACCCGGGTCCGGGAGACGCCCACGTCCGCCGCGCCGGACCTGCCGGTGGGTGCCGGTACAGACCCCGCCGCCGGAGAGTTGGCCGCTGAGGAGCACACGGCCGGGACGCTGGCCGCCGCCTGGGCGGCGGGCCGGCCGGTCCGGTGGCCCGACGG